>NZ_CP147020.1:3420000-3760000 GCF_037126435.1 Bernardetia sp. ABR2-2B
AAACATTAAAATTCAATGGAACTCTAAATAATGGGACTCAAACTCTAACCATTACAAATAGTGGAGGAGCAGAAATTATGGCTCTTAATCAAGATGGTTTTAATTTGGTAGGAAATCCATTTCCTTCGCCTTTAGATTGGGAAAAAGTAATTAGTAATTCAGGAAACAGCAATGTTTCGAACACTATTTACTATGATATTCCGACAAGTCAATATGAAGGTACTTTTGCATATTATGTGGCAGGAACTGGCGTTAGTATTAATGGAGGGACGAAAGATATTGCTGCTGGACAAGGTTTTTTTGTACAAGCAACTGCACCAATAGGAACGCTAGTGTTCAAGAATGAAAATCGTCCGACAGTGTATCAAGATGTTCGTTTTTTTAAAACAAAGCAAACAAAAAATCTAAAAGAAGGTGTTGTCAAATTATCTATTTCTAAAGATGGAAAAAAAGATGAGACAGCAATTTATTTTATAGAAGGAGCAACTCAAAACTTCGATTGGAAGTATGATGCTATTAAGATTCATAAAGCGAATAGTAATTTTTCTACACTTTATTCCTATGATAATAAAGGCAAAAGTTTTGCAATTAATGGACTTGACTTTTTTGATAAAAACATAACTATTCCTTTAGCTATCAATGTTATTGAAGCTGGAGTACATACAATTAGTGTAGAGGAAATAAAATATTTTCATTCATTGAGTGAGTTATACCTTTATGATTCGCTTACCCAAACACTTCACGACTTAAAGCAAAGCAAGGAGTATGAATTTGTAGCTGAAAAAGCAAATAATGCAAAGCGATTTACACTTCTTTTCAAAAAACCTGCAAATTTGGATTTTTATGAAATGAATAAATTGAATGTTTATCCGAATCCTTCTCAAGAATTTGTGTCTTTTAGTATCCAAAATAGAAATCAAGGAAAGCAAGTTGTTTCTTTGTATAATACTTTAGGTTTTGTCGTCTATCAAGAAGTTTTTGATAAAGAAGAGGCATTTTTGGAAGGAAAAATAGATTTAAAAAACTTTCCAAAAGGAATCTATATTATGGAATTGAAAAGTAATGAGCAACGTATTACAAAAAAACTTATCAGAAACTAAATTAAAGATTATCACGGTTGATTCTTCATGTGCCTTCGTTTCCCCAGAAAAGAATCATTGTATTGCTTGAACCACCAAATACGGCTATTCAGTTCAGTGGAACTGAAGATACAAATACTTCTTACAAAATCAACCGTGATAAGGTTTATTATATACAAAAATCCTAAGAACTTTCTAAAAACTCTTAGGGTAGGGTGTTTAGAGTTTGCTTATTTTTTCACTCACTTTTGTAATGAAGTTTAGCTGCATCGCAGCGTTCTATTTGTAGAAAAAATAAGGCTAAACATATAAAAAGCTACGTAGCTGCGCTCTATTGAAACTTGGAAATATATGTTAAAAATAGCAATAGGACGCAGCTACGCAGCTTACAATATCATTTTGTTTCTTCTTTGACTACAAATAGGTAGCAGCTACGCAGCTAGAAATACGGTCAAATTTTATATTTTTCTGAATTAAAAAAACATAAAATTGAATGAAGAAATTTGAAAATTCTGAACACCCTACTCTTAGGGTTTAATGCTTTACAAATCCTTCAAAGAAAAAAGCTCATTTAGTTCTCCAGTATTCATTTCGGTTATCCAAGCGTTGTTTGTCGTGATTGCCATATCTGCAATTTCTTTTTTAGACTGTAAAAGCTCATTTATTTTTTCTTCTAGCGTTCCTTTGGTTATCATTCTGTGTACCAAAACATTATTTTTTTGCCCAATTCTATACGCTCTATCTGTGGCTTGTGCTTCTACGGCAGGATTCCACCACAAATCAAAATGAATGACATGACTTGCAGCAGTTAAGTTTAAACCAGTTCCTCCAGCCTTCAACGACAAAATCATAAAAGGACAATGCTCTTCATTTTGGAAAACTTCAACGGCTTCATCTCGTCCTTTTCGTGTTAAGCCTCCATGTAAAAAGGGAACTTGTGTATGAAAAGTAGCTTGTAGAAAGTCCTTCAAAAGCTCTCCCATTTTGGTATATTGTGTAAAAATCAAAACCTTTTCTTCAGCTTCATAAATCTGTTTTACAATTTCTAAAAATAGCTTGGTTTTGCCTGAATCGCTTACTTTCATGGTGCTTTCCTTCAAAAAATGCGACGGATGATTACAAATTTGTTTGAGCTGCATCATCAGTTTCAAAATAACTCCTCTTCTTTTTATTCCTTGAAACTCTTCTACTACTTTCATTCCTTCACGAAGCGTAGTTTCGTAAAGCAAAGTTTGTTCTTTTGTAAGGCTACAAATTTGGTCTTTTTCTATCTTTTCTGGCAAATCATCAATGATACTTTTATCTGTTTTGAGCCTTCGCATAATGAAAGGAGCAGTCATTTTTTTGAAAATATCAGAACGATGTTCGTCTCTATCTCTTTCTATTGGAATGGAAAAATTAGTTCTAAACTTCGATAAAACATCCAAATAATTTTCATTCACAAAATCAAAAATAGACCAATATTCACTCAAACGATTCTCCACAGGCGTACCCGAAAGGGCAATTTTACGAGGGCTTTGTAGCATTTTGATAGCTTCTGTCTGTCCAGCAGCAGGATTTTTAATAGCTTGTGCTTCATCAATGACCACACATGCCCACTCACGCTCTGCAAAACGTTTGTCTTCGCTTCTGACTGTTCCATAAGTAGTGAGCCAAACATCTGGCTTAAAACTATCTTTCT
Organism: Bernardetia sp. ABR2-2B; assembly: GCF_037126435.1. Lineage (GTDB taxonomy): Bacteria > Bacteroidota > Bacteroidia > Cytophagales > Bernardetiaceae > Bernardetia. The sequence goes on from NZ_CP147020.1 coordinate 3,422,761, forward strand.
CATTATCCTTACTTTCTAGCCATTTTCGTTTTGCTCCGTGATAAATGTAAAAAGAGAGCGAAGGCGCAAATTTTTCAATTTCTCGCTGCCAGTTGCTCAAAAGTGTTGTAGGAAGGACAGCCAAAGCAGGTTCATTATTTTTTCCTCCCAACTGATTTTCTTCTTTCAGTTTTAATAAAAAAGTAATGGTTTGTAGCGTCTTTCCAAGTCCCATATCATCAGCCAAAATAGAACCCAAACCTAGTTTTGCATTTTGATACAACCATTCATAACCGACTTGTTGATACGGACGTAAAGTAGCTTTTAAGTTTTGAGGCGTTTCTATTTTTGGAGCTTCTTTTAGTTCTTGCAATAGCGTTCTTACTTTTTCGCTCAAATCAACTTTTGTTCCTTGATACTCTTCTGTAAGTGCTGTTTGGAGTAGTTCGGCGTTGGAGAGTTTCTTTTTTTTCTTCTTTAATTGTTCTACAATCAGTGCAATTTCTTTTTCATCTAATAAAACATACTGGTCTTTAAATCGCCACAAACCAGCTTTTTGAGCTATCATTTTTTCAAAATCGGCTGCCGAAATTTTATCTTCTCCCATCGCTACTTCCCAATCAAACTCCCAAACACTTCCTAACTTCAAGAATGATTCTTCTTTTTTGTTTTTAGAATTAATAGTCGCTTTTAATTTTGGTCTGACTATTTTTTCAAGTCGTTTTGGTAATAATATCTTTATTCCCAAAATCTGTAAAATAGGAAAAATTTCTGTCAGTATTTTACTCAATCTCTCTGCTTCAATTTGTTTCGAAATCTGTCCTTGTGATTCTATTATGTCTCTAATCTCGCCCAAAAAATCAGACAAAATTTGTAAATCTTGTACAATTGGCAAACGTACATCTTCAAAAGAATCATCTTCAAAAATTACGGCAAGGGGAATATGTGGGGTTTCGTTTTCTTCGTGTTTGTGGCTTCTCTCTTTATCTTCAATCAGAACTTCTAAAGAAAACGTCTCATCAGCTTCTTGATAATCGCTGTATTCATTTATACTTTCCTCGTCTGGGTCGCCTTCTTCAAAATTTTCTTGAATAGACAGAATGGGAACATATTTCCGTTCAGACAACAAGAATTTGCCGAGCCAAGCACGAATCAAATGAGGCATATCTTTTTCTTGATAGCCTGTAAAATTCATTGCCAAATTCATAAAAAAGATACTTTCAACCTTCATGTTGAGTGAAGAAAGTCGTTTTTTGTAACGTGTCTTTATCCAAGATTCTTCAATATAAAACTGCAAAATCATTCCCAAAATAGTGAGAGTAGATTCTGTTTGGTCAGAATAATGAGGTTCTATCTTTGCCTTTGTTTTTTCCTTATTTTTTGCTTTTAACCCCACATTTACTGTCCTAATATCAAGCGTTTCAGAGATTTGATTTAGAATTTCTTTACTATTTGGATTTAAAATAGCAGGTTGCCAACGAATAAAAACTTCATTTTTTTGATTACTGAAAATTGTCGGAACAACAGCTCCACGCTCCAAAAGTGCAAGGGCAAACTGATGAATTTTGAATAAAACCTGCAACTGCTCCGAAAGGCGTTTTATTTCCGTTGTGGGAAGCGTGTAAAATAAATCTAACAAAAAACCAAAACCGTTATCAATCTTTGTCTTGATTAGTTTTCGCTTTTGTTTGGTTACCTTAAATGTATTTCGGAGTTTGTAGGAAGCATCAAACGTAAACTCAAAACGTTCTATTTCATAATAATTCTTATCATCTTTTTTCTTTTGAGATTGATTTCTAGCATAAAACTCTTCATTATATTTTCTATCTTCTTCTCTTTCTTCTTCCGTTTCATAATCTTTCCAATATTCATCTATCGTTTTTGGTAATTTTTGATAGGTAGTTTGAAGAATGCTTTTAAAGTCTTCTTTTTCAAAAAATGGAGGATTCGGTGAAAGAAGTTGTAGTAAAGTCTGTTGAAGGTCTGGAATTTGAGCAAAAGAAATATCTAAACTCTCTATTTCTTTTGGTTCTGGAAGTTCTTGTATTTCATCTAATAAAAACCATTTATCTTCCCATTTTGGCATAGAAGCCATTTTTTGTTTTTGGGCATTATCTTCAATATAAGAAAGCAAATCAAAATCGTGCAACAAGAAAATCAAGAAGGGATTAGCATCAATTTCTTCTGAAAAAGAATAAATAACAGCTGCAATGTGTTTGCAAGGCATTGCAAAATCTGGACACGAACAACCAGCCCTAAAGTCTCGCCAACGCTTAGGAAAAAGATGAATATCTTCTTGTTCTAATACATTAAAAAGTTCTTTTGGTAATTGTCTTTGAGTGAGTTGTTGCCAAAGTTCAGGCTTTTTTTGTAATGTTTCTAGGATAATTTTTTTATCCATCTCATCAAATTCCTTCATTTCTACATACGTAGAGTAAGGCGAAGATTTGCTTCCTTTTACCTTTGCTTCTATGGCTGTTCCTCTTATTTGCTTTTTGGAAATCGAACCATTTCTAGCATACGTTTTTCCTCTCGTAAGTCTGCCTGTATCATCTATATCTGTGAAGGCTTCTAACCATTTTTGTCCCCACCACGTTTTGCCAAATCCTTTTGCCATTTTTTATACGGTCTTTTTTTAATTGCTATTCTAGTTTGCAAAATTACAATTTTTTACTCTGAAATGATAATTTTTTCAGAATGGGGATATAGGACTTTCAAAATGGAATACTTATCTGATTTATTTCGAAACAAAAGGATAGGATATTTTTTTTATAAAAAGATAAACACGGCTTTAAAAGCTGTTAGGGTTGTTTTTTGATAAAAAATAAGAGTGGTTTAGAAATAATTTTTACAAAAATGAAGTTGGCAAGTCTATTGAAATAAGTAAGTCATAATACAGATAAAATAAAAGCTCTAAAAGTAGCTCTCATTTGTTTTGGTAGAGGAAGGACTTCAAAGCGAATTATTTTTTAAAAGAAACTTTATTTTTAAGAATTTATATTTTAACTGTAAAATAAGAATAGAAATAGCAGGTTAAGTTTGTGGCGCAAGTCTATTTTTTTCAAACCCCTATTTTTAGCATTTCTATGTAGATAAAAAGACCCTTTTTCTATTCATTTAGAAGAAGGGTTTCTTTTTTAAACAAAAAACTGTTCATAATTTTCTATTTTTTCTTCTAATCGTTTGGTTAAATAAGGATTTGCTTGTCTTAGCTTTTCCAAAATAAGTTTAGCTTCCTTTTGGTATTTTTTTTTCTTTTCTAAATTCCAATAATGAGGTGGCTCTTTGAGGTTTACAATTCGGTCAGCTAGTTTTACAAACTGTACTTCTATTGGCTGTCTTGATAATTTTTCCAAACTATCATTCATTTGTTGTTCCTTTGGTAGTTTTTCATTTTTTGTCATTGCCCAAACGCCATTTTTTACTTCTTCTCCAAATTGCTTCTCTATTTCTTCTAAAGTAACTGAAGTATCTTCAACTGTATCGTGAAGAATAGCAACCAATACACCCAAATCTTGATTAAGGTTTTTATCAGTTGTATTCTTGAGTGTTTCTTGAAAAGCAGATAAGGTTTCTGTCATTACTTCTGTGATATGAAGAAAATAAGGAAATTCTATATTCGGTACAGAAGAACTCATTTTTTGTCCTTCGTGTGCCTTACAAGCAAAATATAAAGCCTCTCTATACAAATCGGTATTGTTCATAAACTTTAAAATCAAACATTAAATTGAGATAAATGATGGTCAAGATGCTTGTAAAACATATTATTCCATTCTTTTTTAGATAGTTTTCCAAAAGAGTGAGACTCTTTGTTGTCAAAATAGTTTTCTCCCAATTCTTGTGTTTTTTGGAGATACTCTATCAAACGTTTTTTTTCTATTTCAAAAGTTCGCTTATCTTTTATAATGAATTGAGGTGCTGTTTGTCCGTTTTTAGGAAACGGATTTTCACTAACAACTTTGTTTTTCACAAAAGATTTTAAAATAAATTTTACAAACAGATTTGGTTTTTTGTGCTTTCCTTCTTCATAGACCATTTCATAAGCGATGTTACAGTGAGCAAGCATTTTTTCTACACTCATCGTTCCCCAAAGAGGTTGTGTTTCTGGAGTTAGTTTTTCTATTCGGTGAATAATTTGGTCAGTAACGCTTTTTTCAAAAATATTCTTCATTAGGTTTTTATTGAGGTTTTCTTTAGAACTCTTTTCCCACGATTAAAATCGTGGGTTTTGTTTAATTCTGCTTACTTGTCGGTAGTAACTATGTTTACTTATTTCGTAATTTTCTAACAAGAGCAGAGATAAAAAACAAAATAGCTAAAAATCCTGCAAGTCTGCCTAAATAATCTCCGTGAAGGGTGTAAAAAGTAATTTCATTGTTCAGTTTTACTTTATGTTTTAAAGCTGCTTGTTCTCCGTAGTTGCTTTTCGAAATAGTTTTTCCTCTTTGGTCTATAAAGCCAGAAATTCCTGTATTTGCTGCCCGTGCTACACTACGTCGTGTTTCTATGGCACGTAAAGCTGAAAGTCCCCAAAGCTGACGAGGTGCAGGTGTATTTCCCCACCAGCCTTCATTTGTAGGAACGACAATTACATTTGCGCCATTTTGAGCATATTCTGTGCAAAACTCGCCATAAACAGCCTCCCAGCATATTACAGGAGCTACTTTTGCCTCTGAATTTGGCGATTCGAAAACGCTTCGGTAGTCTTGCGTTCCCAATGTTCCCATAATATCTACAAAAACTAAGGAAGCACTTTGGTTAGGCAGAACCATTTTGATAGGATTAGTTTCTGCTCCGATAACAAGTTTTGATTTATGATAAAATGAAACTGAATCTTCTATAGAAGGAACAAACTGTACTGCCGAATTATACATATCATAATACGAATCTCCTCCTTTAGATTTTCGTGCTGTTTTCGGAACAGTATCATTTCCTGTGTAAAATTTATAGGTATCTGCCCCTGAAATAAGAATTAGGTTATTTTCCCTACAAAAATTAAAAATAGGTTCTAAATCAAGCTGATTTGTATAATTATATTCAGTAGAATTTTTATGAAAAGCTGTTTCAGGCAAAATAACATACTTTGTAGAATCTGTAATTATACTTTTAGCTAAATCGATATATCTCTGAATTTGATTTTGAAAAGGAATATGATTGGTAGAAGGTTCGCCTGTTTTTGGATTATTAGCAAATTTTTCAGAATAACAATCTAAGTTGGGTTGAATGACAGCTATTTCTACTGTTTTTTGATTATCGTCTAGTATATTCTCATCATAAACCGAATAAAGTCCGTAAGAAAAACCTATCGGAACTAATATCCAAACTAAAAAAGCACCTACTTTTATTTCTGATTTTATGAAAACGTGATATGCCAAAATATTTGCCAAAAGCACCCAAAGTGTTCCCCCAAATGCTCCTGTATATTCGTACCATTGTACCCACTGAGGAACTTCGCCAAATGCATTTCCGATATTCATCCAAGGATAAGACAAAACCCAATTGAGATGAACGTATTCGAAAAATAACCAACACGAAACAAAGGATAGGTAATTGATAAAGCCAACTGAAAAACGCCTTGTAAAAATATAAAAGACAATAGGCAAGAGTTGTAGAAGAGCATTTAATAAAAATATACCTATTACAGCAAAACTCATTGCATTCCAAAGCCACCAATAAACACCAGCATTCCAAATCACAAAATAAACCCAAATAAAAAAACATAGACGAGTAAAGTATTTTTTCTTTTTTATTACTGTGTCAGTATTTTTTTGCTGTTTTTTGCTCTGAATTTCATTTTTATTGAAGTAAAACTCTATAAGTTCTATCAAAGGAACAAACCCCACAAAAAGCAAAGGCGAAAAAGGAAAGTACCAACCCAGAGCCATCAAAACACCTCCCAAAACAGAAAGAGAAAGTGCATAATATTTCTTTTGACGATATTCTTCTAAATGAGCCTGAAAAGATAAAAGTGAAGACATTCTATACTAATGAAGAGTGGAAAATTAAAAATGTAGAATTGAAATTATAACAAAGTTAATTAAAGCAAGTCAAAATTAGATAAATTGTTTTTTAATGCAGAATTTGATAGCTTTCTATAATCAAAACGACTACTCATTTCTTTACTTATCAATTATGAAATCATTTATTTTATCAGTCTTATTTTTTACTTTTTTACAGACCTCTTTTGCTCAAAAATATGAGTACAATATTATAGGAGAGCATTTTAGTGATACACTTTACTCAAATAGAGTTATTTCTATAAGAGAAGTAAATACAGCCACTACAACAGATAGAAAAGCAGTTTTTGAAAGACCAAAAGACACTACTTATATTTATCACTTAGTAGGAGAAGGCGAAAATGTTGAATATATTTTGAACTTGTACCAAACTTGTGCGCCTTGTTTTTCGAAGTGGAATGATGTAGAATATACAGAGTTTTCGACTTTCCTAAAACAACCTTTTTATGAAGGAGAATATCTAAAAGTAGCCTTAAAAAAGGAGTATCAAAACGGAACAGCAGCAGAGTTTAGAAAAAGAACAATATATAAAACTTTTAAGAAGCAAACCTATCTTTCCACTATTGCAAGAGATTATAGAGTAACCAAAGATGAATTGATTAAATGGAATAATCTACATGATGGTGTATATATGGTAGAAAGTACAAAACTAATTGTGGGAGAAATGGAGTATAAATATACTTGTTCTTGTCTTGAATAAATGTATCTCTGAATCTGCAATGCTATTTGATGTCTAAACATAGAAGTTGTTTAAGAATGTAGATTTTTCCTTAGAATTGGGTTTGCAAACTCAATTCCAAGGAAAAACAACCTAGCCTTTGTTGGTGTTTTAGCATAGTGACATCAACAAATACACAACCTATTATTAAACAACTTTATAAACTATTGCCACTTATGAAAACACAAAAATATTATTTTACTACCAGTTGTTGTCTATTTTTTTCAGCTCTTTTTTGCTTTTCTTTTGTCGCTTACAAAAAATACGATGACTTTATTTCTGAGCAAAAAAGATACAAAAAAGTCCGTCAAGCTTATCAAGAAAAAGAAGATTACCTAACGAATAAACTAAAACAAAAAAATCTCTCTCTTCAAAACATCAATATTTTGATGGTTGCTTACAAAGATGAAGAAGAATTAGAAATGTATGTCAAAGCAAAATCAGATAAATCTTATCAAAAATTTCTGACCTATGATATTTGTAGAAGTTCGGGCAGTTTAGGAGCGAAAAATCAGCAAGGAGACTATCAAGTTCCTGAAGGGTTTTATTATATCAATCACTTCAATCCAATGAGTAGTTATTTTCTTTCTTTGGGAATAAGCTATCCCAATCAAGCTGACAAAAAACGAAATCCTACAAGAACAACAAAGGATTTGGGAGGAGCAATTTATCTACACGGTTCTTGCGTAACTATTGGCTGTATTCCAATTACAGATGAGTGGATAAAAGAAGTGTATGTTTTGGCAGTACAGGCACGAGCAAACGGACAAACCAAAATTCCAATTTATGTTTTTCCTTTTCGTTTTACAGAGAAAAATAAAGATACATTTTATCCAAAAAATCAAAAATTGGTAAGATTTTGGGACAACATAAAGATAGGATATGAAAAATTTGAGAAAAATAAGCAAAAATTATCTTTTCAGATAGATGCAAAAGGTAATTATATTTTTGATTAATAATTGCTCAACATATCTACTAAAAACAAGAACTCTTTTTAAAGCGTTGATAAACAAAATTTTTAAAACTCAACTCATTCATCTAATTTTTTAATACAATGAAACAGCCTACTATTTATTCTGCATTAATTTTTACTTTTGCTTTTTTTATTTTCTCAACTGTTTCTTTTGCACAGCGAAACAAAAATCCATACAAAGACAAATCAAAGACAATTGCAGTAGATGAAAAGAATGTCTATGATGCAAGTAAAGACAAAAACAGAAAAGAACTACACTTGAAAGATACAATTCCTGCTGAGGATTTTTCCGAATTTATAGATAAAATCAAGGAAGTAAAAACACCTTATGATTTGAGCGAAAAGTCAAGCAAAAAATCATTTTCGCCAGTTTCGATGACGACTTATAATAAATATTTCAATGTCATTAATGGATTAGGCGAGAGAGTAATGGTTGAGCCAAATGGTAAAAATCGTTTATACTTGATTGGTCAATTAGCTGATATGCCAGAGGGAATCGTAGCACTTTTATTTTATGGTTATGATGGTTCTATTTTTCAGTTTACAAAATTGGTTACTTTCAATGAAGAAGGATATCCAATTGTAGAGCAAAATGTACAATATTATATCAGAGGTTCGCAAGATGGCTTTACACAAGAAGAAAAAGTAACTTGCAAAATCAATGAAGATAATACAGTAAACTGTATGACTTATGCAGCCGAAGGAGAAAAAGAAGAGATGACTTTAAAGTCAGGTACAATCCATGAAGTACAGCCAGATGGAACAATCGAAGAGATTGGAATTGTGGACTTAGAAGCTGAAACAGAAGTAGAAGAAAACGAAGATAAGTAATTCTTATTCATCAAATTAAGTAGTCAAAATTAGAAGAAAATCAAAACCAAAACGTTATTCACTTCGTTCTTTAAACAAAGAGAATAGCGTTTTTTTATGCTCAAAAGTGTATAAAATTATTTTGTTATTCCTTAATTCTAATTTCATCTAAAACAAATATATAAATTTTATGAATAGCTCAAATAATAACGAAGTGCTAACACTCTCAGGGATTATACTTGGTGTTGGTTTGGTTTTGATTGTGGCAGTAGTTTCCCTTTTTAATAGTTCTTCTAGCGAAGAAGGCAAAACTACTACTGATACGGCTGAAAGTGCAGCACCTGTTGAAGATATAAATACAAAAGTAGCCTCTCTTGCCGAACCTCAGAAAGCAACTGTTTTGCAAGGACACGAACTTTTTCAAGGAAATTGCGCTCAATGCCATGCCATTAATAAAAAGGTGGTTGGCCCTGCTCTGAAAGGCGTAATGAATCGTTGGGAAAACGAAGCAGCAATAGTTAATTTTATCAAATATCCTGAAAAAGTAATTACAGGAGGAAAGAATGATTATGCAGCCAAACTATATGAAGAATACGGACAGATGATGCCAAATCACGATTTTTTTAATGATGAGCAAATAAAATCAATTCTTACTTATGTTAAGTTCGAATCTGGGGAAGAAATTGCTATGAAATAAAATTCAGACATAAACTTTTCTATTCTATCTATCTCTACCAAGCATTTCCTGTTTTTGGTCTTACTCCATTGACAAAACTTTAATTTTTTGATCAAATTTAGTTTCACTAGTCATTGGATTATTGAGTATTTTTTTAATTTCTATTAATCCATATCTGAAAAAAGAGTATTCATTATATCCATTTGAACAGACTCTTATTTTTGTTTTTTTATGTTTCCATTCTCCTACTTTGTAACACCAAACAAAGGCAATGGAACACAAAGCAATTAATTTAGCTATTTTATTTGGTTCTGTTAATTTTGTATTTTCTAAGTTAAAACCTTGTGATTTTAGTGCTTTAAACAACGTTTCGATTTCCCAACGTTGTTTATAAATTTCAAAAATATTATCCAATAAAACAGGTGATGCTAAATAAATATATCCTTTTTGTGTTCGACTTACAGATAAATATACCTCTGCTTCATTGACTACAAATGTTCCATCTAGTTGATAGGTTTCTGAAATCGAAAGCCCTCTACACCATGCTACAATAGACTTTGTTTTCCCTTTTCTAGTAGCTTTAAAGTTAGATTTTATACGCATTACAAAATCAAATTTTTTTGTAGCTAAATAGAAAAACCATTTTTTACCTATAAACTCTCTATCTGCTACAAGAGCAGTAATAGATAAATTAGGAAATTGATTTAAGAAATCTTCTATCAAATCAATTCGTTGTTGAGTAGCTGAATTTCCTGTCCTCGAAAGTACAGACCAACAAAGAGGAATAGATACCCCTTTATGAGCTGCTGAGAGAAGCAAAATATTAATATGCTCTTTTCCAACTTTCCAATTCGTTCTATCCAAACACAGTACGATATTTTCCCATTGTTCAATGCCTTCTAAGGAAATAATCAAATTAGTAATTGCTTGAAAATCAAGCTCATAATAATTTAAAAAGCGTTCTATACGACGTAAAGAAGAACTGTATTCTACATTCCTTTCAAACGCAGTTGCAATTTGAATTAAACCTCCTAGACCTACCTTTATAACAGCTATTACAAAAAGACCTATAAATTGAACTCGGGCTAAATGAAACCCTTTTAAATGAGAAGATAAAACACTAACTAATTTTGTAACTTTACCACTAGAAGCATACTTTGCTTTCGCCATAATTGAGAAAATTTTGTGAGAAAAATTTTGTGAGAAACTCAATTATGGCTTTTTTTTATCTAAATTTAAAATCTTTTGTCAGAGGACTGAGGTTTTTGGTAGAGATTTTTTTTAATTAATCCTTATTTATTTATTTATTATGAAAAAACGAATATTGCTTTCAACTATTTTGGCTCTTCTTCTTCTTACAAGTTTTATCATTTACCAAAAAGTAAAAATTGATACAGTTTCTACATATGAGGTAATACAAGATGATGAAAATTATAAAATAGACGAAACTAGATTACTGATTTATGAACTCAATCCAAAAGAACAACAGCTAGATTTTTATTGGAAAGATAAAACAGGAAAGAACTATAAAAACTTTGGTGTTCTAAAAAAATCACTTCAAAGACAAAGTAAAGAATTAGTTTTTGCCACGAATGGAGGAATGTTTAAAAGAGATTTATCGCCACAAGGATTATTTATTGATAATGGAATTACTCGCTTTGAATTGGATACTGTTCAAAAAGGCTATGGTAATTTTTATATGCAGCCCAACGGAATTTTTTATTTGACAAAAGATAATAAAGCTATTGTTTCTACTACACATGAATTTCTCAAAACAAATGATAAACAAAATATAAAATATGCTACTCAGTCAGGACCAATGCTTTTGATTGATGGAAATATTCATTCAAAATTTAGAAAAGGCTCATCAAATCTCAACATCAGAAATGGTGTAGGAATATTACCAAATGGAAATATACTCTTTGCAATGTCAAAAGAAGAAATTAATTTTTATGATTTGGCTACTTTTTTCAAACAAAAAGGCTGTAAAAATGCTCTTTATTTAGATGGCTTTGTTTCCAAAGTCTATTTACCTTCCCAAAACTGGCAACAAACAGATGGAGTTTTTGGGGTAATTATAGCAGAAATTAAATAATCACATGACACACAATCAGAAAATTAATCTTATCAGTATTATCCTCATTATTGTAGCTATTGCTATGGTTGTAATCGGAATTATTTCAAAAATACTTCCTCCTCCTCTTACCGGAATTGGTTTTTTAGCAATTGCTTGGGGTTTTCAGCTCTTTAAAAAGTAACCTTATCTTTTTATATTAAAAAATAAACGTTATCAGAGTTTGTTTTACGTAGTTTAGGCATCCTGCCTGAACACAAAAACAGCTTTTATTCTCAATGGTCAGTCTGGAAGACTGACATACAAAAATAACCGTGATAAGGTTTAATACACAACGATAACTTAAAATGTAAATCTACTCCACCAAAGGCAATTCAATAAAAAAGGTAGTTCCGAAATACGGTTCTGTTTCAAACCAAATTCTTCCTCCTGCATGTTCTATTCCACGCTTGGCAACTGAAAGACCAATTCCAGAACCTGTTGATTTAGTCGTAAAGTTAGGAATGAAGAGTTTTTTTGCTGTTTCTTCATCAATTCCTTTTCCATTATCACGAATATAAATAACTATCGTTTTTGGCGATTTTTGATTTGTTCTTTCTAAGACAACATTAATATGTGGGTCTTTTTCTTGTACGGCTTGTATGCCATTCAGAATAAGATTTGTAAGGATTCTTCCCATAAGTTTCGAATCTCCATTTACAAAAAACTCTCCTTGGTCAAGAATTGCATCCAGACGAACACTTCCGTCATTCTTATATAAAATCAAAGTTTCTTGAAGCACCATCGAAACATCAAAACGCTCTGTTTTTGGAATTGGCATCTTTGCAAAAGCAGAAAATGAAGTTGCAATATCACTCAATGTATCTACCTGTGTAAGCAAACTTTTGATAGAACGCTCGGCAGGAGATTCTTCGTTTGCCAAAACTCGTTGCAAATGTTGCAATGTTAGTTTCATTGGTGTAAGAGGATTTTTTATTTCGTGAGCTACTTGTTTTGCCATTTCCCTCCACGCTGATTCCTTTTCACTAGCAGCAAGTGCAGCCCTACTTTCTTCCAACTTGACAAGCATTTTATTATATTCTCCTACCAAAAGGCCAATTTCATCGTCAGATTTATAATCTAACGGTTTGTTGTCTCCACTTAGCGTAATTCTTTTCAGACGAGAAGTAACAAGACTCAACGGTTTTGTCAAATCCCGAGAAGCGAAAAAGGAAAGCACCACCAAGAGCAAAAATATTCCTGTAAAAACGTTTAGTATCGTCGAAACAACTTCCAAAATTTGTTCATCAGCATAACGTTGGGATTCGAAAAAGGGAACATCTACTACTCCCACAATTTCGCCAGTTGCAGGAGATTTTACGACTACATATGCCGAATTATAATTTAGCCTTCCGATAGATTCACTAAGTATTGTCTTGCTTTGTTTTTGTTCTATCAAACGTGCCATCGCCTTAGGGTTTATAAGAGAAGACACTAATCCATTATCATAAATAGTTGGTTGAGAAGATGCCAAAAGTACACCATCTCTATCAAAAACATTGATTTCTGTTTGAGTCAGACGAGCAATTTCTTGAAGAGATTCTAATAATTCGTCTTTTGTAATGTCCTTATAAACTACATAATCACTAAGTTTTGTAGAGAAATTTTGAGCAACATTTTCAGCTTTTTGAAAGTAAGTTTCGATAGTTTGATTCTTATTTTCCGAATTCAAAATACTTACAATCAAGATACTCAAGAGAATTGTTGGTAAGAAAAAGGCTAAATTAAGATAAAGCTGAATCCTTCCAGTTAGGTTAAAAGCAAAAGGCTGTTGTCTAAAATAAAGACGATAAACTGCCAAAAGCAAAAGCATCATCAAGACAATACAAATAAATTGCATTGAAAAATTAGTCAAGACGGACTTTAAGGGATAATTTACCGAAGAAATAATAACTGATTTGTCGTTGCTTCCTTTTATAAAAAAGTGTTTGTAAGATGAGGTGGAAAATGTAGTTACAGAATCAAAATTGCTTAAAAATTCTTTAGAATAGACAAAATTCCCTTGTGAATAAACAGGTGTTGCATTCTCAAAAATTGAATAACTCCAAGCATTTCTTCCTCCCCAATGGTTATAATTTGAATAAGGATTATCTGATAAAAGGTTGGGATACACACTATTCGAAACTATTTTTTTGAGTTGTAATTCTATTACAATTTTGCCAATCTTGACACCACTTCTACTAATTTCACTAAAGGCAAAATAGCGTTTTGTGTTTGTGGATAGGTCGTGAACCAAAAAAATCTCTTCATATTCTGTTGAATAGATAGGTTGTGCATACCTAGAATACATCTCATCAAAAGTCATTGTATTGTCATAAGGCATTCCATTTCCATTAAATAAATGAACTTTTATATCGTATTTATCAAAATAATAATCCAAATAAAACTTCCTTATTTTTCGTGAGATAATATCCTTCGTAGTAAAAGAAGTCATTAATCTATTCTTAATGATTGGGTCAAATGGGAGTGATTCGACAACATCATTCAATAAAAACTCTCCTTGCAAATCATTTTCTAATAAAAGCTGGTCAGCAAAGTTTTCCTTTGCTGTTCTCTCTCTCGTTTGCTCAAAACAATAGATAATATAACTACTCATAATCGAAGTAGTGATTGCTCCCAAGAATATATAAATAAATATTTGATAGGTAAAAGAACGCTCCGAACGAGGCAATTCTACAAAAATAACTATCAATATATAAACTGTATGGATAAGTGCAATCCAAGCATCGGAAAGATTTGCACGAATACTAAAAGCATAAATGACACTAACAACCCAACCTACCAAAACACCTAAAGCGACCAATAAAATCAATTTTCTACCTTCTACATGTAGCCATTCTATAAAACGAACTAAGATATGAACAAGTAAAAAATAAGTGGTAGCCGTCAAAATTGCTATAAAAAGAGCTATTATTTTGAGGAGTGAAAAATCTAATTCTCTAGTAAAATCTAAAGAAATTTGGGGAGAGTGAATATATAAATTTCGAATATTTAGAAAGTGATAAAAAGCAATGGCAAAAGAAAGTGCAATCGCTATCACAATACCAAATTGTTTGCGTTTTCGGCTGCCAATGCTTCTCATATGAGAGAGTTCGCTAAAATGCACAAACAAAAAACTACTTATGATAAAAATACAAATCACATTCAGAAATAAATCGCCAAGCGAAGGAGCAACCCAAGAAGAAGCATAATAACGAGCATTGAAAAGAATGGTAGGAAATATACTGTTAGGTAAATTCAGAAAAAGCATAAAAAAACGAATCCCTAAAAAGGTAGCTACCAAAACAAAAAAAGCATACCAAACTTGCCCTTCTTTCAAAAAATGAAGCATCGAAACTCTTGCCTGTAAGAACACAAAAACACACGCAATAAGCATAAAAAAGAGTACAGCATAGTTTTGAGAGGACTGCCAACTATAATCTAATGGAAAAACAAGCGCAAAGAGCAAATTACTTCCCGTTCCATAAACCCGATACGAAGATCCTTCTGGATTGAGTTGAAGGCTAATATCCGAAGTAGCAAAAAGCTTTGGATTGACTCCTGAAGTCAGAAATTGATTATAAATTTTGTATTCAGAGGATAAAGGAATCAAAACGACTCCTGTCATATTATCGTATTTGGTAACGATGAGCTTTTGTTTTATCAAAAACAGACCTTTTGGTGTTTCAAGTGTATATTCTGAATAATTATTTTTGAGTTGGTCATACGATAATAAGTAGGTATTATCTGTCCAAAAAAGAAGTTCACTATTTCTAAAAATATAAATGGGATATTTCCCTGTATTAGAAGTAATGAGTGAGAAGTCTAGCTTTTTATAATTCTGAATGACAGCTTCCTCTAGTTCTGTGAGTTCTTTTTCTGCTACTTCTAGTTCTTTATCTACTTTTTTTCGAACTTCTTGTGTGTATTCATTATAATCCTTCGTATTTACTAAAAAATATCGAAAGCCAAGCCCTGCCAATAGAGAAGCCAAGGCAATGAATAGAAAAGAATACGAAACAGATTTTGACATTTTTATAAATAATGAAAACCAAGACAAAAATTAATATTAATTTAATAATGTTCTCAAATTTTGAACCTTAAATTTTCATTTCAAAAAATGTATTCAAATTCTTGTGTTCTTGCTCTTCATTCTCTTTGGTCTAAATGAGTTTGTAGCGATAGAGAGATTCGAACTCTCAAAACTTAGTTTCTAAAACTAATACGTATGCCAGTTCCGTCATATCGCTAGTTGTATAGTGGGTAGGACTCGAACCTACATTTTCTTGCATCCAAAGCAAGATATTTAGCCAATTAATATACCACTATATATTGTGGAAAAGATTGGATTCGAACCAATGTCCAACAGATTTTCAGTCTGTCACTCTACCTGCCTGAGTTACTCTTCCATTTTTTGCACGTCCTAGAGGAATCGAACCTCTGTTTTCAGTTTTGGAGACTGATACATTACCACTATGATAAGAACGTAGTTGTTACCTCGTCAAGATTCGAACTTGAAAAATCAGACTCAAAATCTGATGTGTTACCGATTACACCACAAGGCAATATTATTATTTTTTGTGGGAACGCTAGGATTCGAACCTAGAAAGTTTTACAACTCCAGATTTACAGTCTGGTGCAGATTACCGTATCTACAAAGTTCCCTTTTTTGTACTCCATAAGAGATTCGAACTCTTTTTATGTCTTAGAAAGAGACATGTGATAGCCAATTACACTAATGGAGCAAGTTGTAAGACTAATAGGATTCGAACCTATGACCTTCTGTGCATCAGACAGACGCTCTAACCGACTGAGCTATAATCTTGTGTTATGCTATTACAAACTGTCATCTTCTTTTTTAAGTTCCTTAGTAGTTAGAAAAAATAAAAAACACCTTACTAGATAGATTTCTAATAAGGTGTTGATACGTACTACTCAATAGTTTTCAAATAAATAGGTCAGTCCTAAAAGGCAGACCGTTTACTGAAAATAAAAATAAGAAAGATTGACTACAAACGGTCTGCTCTACGAGACTGACCTATATCATATGCTAATTAAGTACAAAGCTAAAGGTATAGTTTTAATGACATTATGCTAAAAATTCAGTTTGTGTATTTTACTCTACTTCTAGTGTGTTCCATATTCCCCAAAAAACATCATTGCTATTTTCTTTTTTGGAATCTGTATTTGCAATAAAAATTCTACCTGCCTTTTTTTCTGAATCAAAATACATAAGTGCATTTGTACCTGGGTCGCCTCCTGTATGTCCAATGGCATTGTAAGCGAGTTCTTTATCTAAAAACAAACCAACATTAAAGTTTTCTTTTCCTTCAAAGTTTTCTTCTTTGAGTTGAGACTTAAAAAACTCTGCGTAATTATCTTTGTTTAGAAGTGTTCCGTTTCCTTCATATCCTTTTATTAAATCTATCAAGAATTTACTCAAATCGCTACTTGAAGTAATCAGTCCTCCATCTGGATAAGAAAGAATAGTATAATAAGGCAATTCTTTATCATCAAAATAAAGTTTGGAATAAGCAGAACTATCCACCTCTTCAAAGAGCCAACTGGTAGCACTCATTTCTAAAGGCTCAAAAACATGTTCTTTCGTAAACTCATGAAAAGGTTTTTTGGCAACTGATTCTATTACTAACGCACAAAGAGCTGCACCGACATTACTATACTCATAAATCTCGTTTGGTTTTCGGTTTGCATAAGTGGCTGTATCATAAAATTCATTTCCTTCTACTAAAATCTTTTCTAAGTATTCAGATAAAGGCATCCAATTTTTGGATGGATTTTGATAATACAACTCATATTTTTCTGTCAAACTCTCATCAATAACGACATCATTTCTATTGATATAATCCGTTTTCATATACATTTCTGTATCAATAATAGAACTTGTATGTGTAGCCAAATGACGAGCAGTTATTTTTTCATTTGGAAAGTTTGGATTAATAACTTCAAAAGGTAAATAATCATTAATTGGCGCATCTAAATCAAGCAAATTCATTTCGTGCGCCTTCAAAAGAGAGATTCCGATAAATACCTTAGAAACAGAAGCTATATTAATGATAGTGTTTTCTGTATATTTTTTCTGATTTTTCATATCTGCATAGCCAAAACCACGATTGTAAAGAACTCCAGAGGTATCTACCACAGTTGCTGAAAAACCATTAAAAACACCTAAATTATGAAGGCTATCTAGTTCTTTGTTTATATTAGGGCGTAGAGAAGTTTTCTTTGATGGAGTTTTTTCTTGTTCTGTTTCTTTTGTTTGATTTGGTTTGTCTTGGCAAGAAGAAAGTAGAATAATTAGTGAGAATATAAAAGGTAGTAGTTTCAATTTTTGGAGGTTTAAGTTTTTTGTTTTTTTCTAAAGGTAAGTAAAAAACTTATCATAAATTATACAAACATGAATATCAGTTTTGACTTAGATAGCACACTTATTCCACATGGAAATGAATTTGAGGCAGAAAAACAAGGTTTATTGAGTAAGCTTTTGGGAATTGAACCTATTCGGGTAGGAACGGCAAAATTTATTTCTGACTTACAAAAACAAGAACACGAAATTCATATTTACACAACTTCATTTAGAAGTCAAATCAAAATCCGATTGATGCTTTTCTATTATGGAATAAAAGTTGGAAAAATAATAAATCAATCTCAAAATCAGCATACATTAAAAAGCAGAAATATAAATGCTTCAAAATATCCTCCTGCATTTGGTTTTGACTTACATATAGACGACTTAAAAGGTGTAGGAATGGAAGGAGAAAGGTTAAATTTCAAAACAATTATTATAAAAACCAATGATAAGAACTGGATTGAAACAATACAGAAAGAAATTACTTTTGAACAATAACTTTCTGATAAACCTGTCCTTTTTCCGTATTAAAAACAAGAATATACAAACCAGCAGCAAAACGAGAAATATCAATTTCATTTTTAGAATTTTGAATCTGTTTTTCTATCAAAAGTTGTCCTTTTGTATCATATAAAATCAAACTTCCTTTTTCTTTTGTTTGAACAGTCAGAATATCTTTTGCAGGATTTGGAAACACTTTCAAAAACAAGTTTTCATTCGTTTTGTCATTATCAATTCCAGAAATAATTTCTCCATCAGGTGAAAGCCATTGCAGTCCCCCTCCAACTGTTCCAATCAGAATTTGAGAATCGAATGCCACAGGAAAAACAGTGTTTCCAAAATATAAAGTAGCATTTTGGGAAGTTAATAAACTAGAAGGAAAATCTGTTGGTAGATTTTGAGTAGAAAGCGAAAGAGGAATCAAATCAAAACCTGTTTCTTGATTTTTGAAATCTTTAATTAAAAAAAGTCCTTCTTCTGGATTAGATAAAAGTAAGTCTTTTGAAGTCTGTCCATTTTCACTTCTTTCATAAAGTGTAAAGCTTCCTCTCGTGAAACTCAGATTGCCAAAATTTTGATTATCTAAATTAAAGCTACCATTATCTTGCTGTAAAAATGATTTTATTCCTCCTCTATTTTGCAAAACAAGTAAGTCTATTTTATCATCGTTATTTAATTCAGTCAAAATAATCTCATCGTTTCTTTCTAAGTTTATTCCAGTTAAAGTAACTTCTTTCAAATCATTCAATGAAAAATTAGCTTGATTATTATTTTGAGTATTTCCTTTATTTTCTATCCAAAAGACTCCTGCTTTTCCTGTATTCAACTCAAAGGCTGTAAATAATAAATCGTCTTTTTCGTCTCCATTAAAATCTGAAATAATTGGTTTTAAAAATTGAAACCTTACTGTTGAAGAACTGGCAAAATTTAGATAATCATCATTTTTATATTGAAGTTTTGGGTTTTCATTGCTTCCAATATTCTCTAAAAAATGTAATCTTGCTTTATAAGAAGTAGAAGAAAATAAATGTCCACGTTCTCCCACAATCATATCCAAATCTCCATCATTATCTATATCTATGAGTGCAGGACGAGCATTTTCTCCAATATCAAATAGTTGTTCTTGTAAGAAATTTTCTTTCACAAACTCAAAACTTGGATTTTCTTTTGTTCCTTTATTTTCATAAAGCCAAGCAGAATTTTCATAATCAATCAAATTTCCATCATTCGAATATAAATTAGGTGCAGCTATCAAATCAGGGTTTCCATCAAAGGTAACATCTTCATAAAAAACAGCTGCAAACGTAGGAATTTCAATTGGTTTTGAAGCAGGAAAACGAACTTGTGGATTTCTCAAAATGGCTTCTGTATTTGCACTCTGTCCTCTTTTTTCATTAAATAAAGCAGTCGTATAATTACAAGCTACATCACCAACCAATAAATCAAGAGCAGGATTATCATCTAAATTGAGAACCAAAAGTGACGAACCAGCGTGTTCTACTCTACCTGTCGCACCTATTCTACAACTATTTCCATCAAAAATATAACTCTCACAAACACACTCTTCAAAACCTCCCCATCTAATTGTTTCTTTCTCAAAAATAAGACTATCAGAAATTGAATAGGTCTCTTGACTTAGATTTTTGTGCCATTCGACAGTCGTTCCGATAGAAGGTCTAAAATTTAGAATATCCATATCTCCATCGTTATCCAAATCCAAAATCGCAGGAATATCAGTTGCATCAATTCCTAGATTTAATCGATTTCCTGCTATTCCTGTACTAAAAAGCAAATCTTTGGCTACTTCAAAAGTCAGATTTCCAGTAGTATTTTTTGTGTTTTTATAGACAATAATACCAAAAGTTGTAGAAGCAAAAATATCTCTTTGTCCATCGCCATCATAATCACGAAGCAAAACCCAGTTCCTTAGTTTGGGAAAGAGCTGCGTATATTCTGGTGCAAAAATCCATTCTTTCTGATTTTGAAAGTTTATTTTTTGAAGAAAAATAAGAACTTGATTTGTTGTTCTATCAAAAATAAAAAGATCTTCCAAGTCATCATTATCTACCTTTAGAGTAGAAAATTGAGGAGAATTGAATCCATCTGTTAGAGCTAACTTTTTACCCTCTTTTATGATTTCGATATTTGTATCAAAACTAACAGGAAAAGTTTGTCCGAAAGTGAAACAAGGGATAAATAGAACAAGTAATAAGGTTAGATTTTTCATAGTATTTGGGTTGATTTAGATAAAGATAAAAAAACGTTATCAATTTTTGTTTCAGCCCTATTTTTTTACATTATTTTATCATAAAAATAGCGTACTTTGCATCCTTTTCAAAAACTATTTCGTTTACTTCTCAACTTGCATCTTTAGTTTTTTATCAATTGTTAATTATCTAATAATCAAAGGTTTATAGTTCAATCTTATCCACTAATGAAACACTTGCTTTTTTTATTTTTATTTGTCTGCTCAGTTTCGATAGTTCATACTACCAACGGACAAAGTGCATTTAGAAAATATCTTTACAATTTAGTAAACGACACTACTGAAGCATCCAAACCTCGCTTTTTAGCTTATCCAACGTTGGCATATAGCCCAGAAACAAATTTAGAAATTGGTATTAGTTCACTTTATATTTATTATGCAAAGCGTGATACAACGAATCGTTTGAGTGAGTTAAGTGCATTTACGTTTTTTACCTTAGAAAATCAGTATGGTATTTGGCTAGAAAATGCGATTTATAGTAATGACGATAAAATTTTTATTTTGGGCAGAACACGAATACAAAGTTTTCCTCTTCTTTATTATGGAATTGGCTCAAATACACCAGAAGAATATCAAGCACGAGTAGATGCTAATCAGATTTGGGTAAGACAGCGTATTCTTCATAAAATTAAAAAAGATTTTTTTATAGGCTCTCAATTTGATTTTACACGCCTTTCAGGTGTAGATTTTGTCAAAAATGAAGAGTTTGAATCTTCTATTGAGCTACCTATGGGTTATGAAGGCTCTACCAATTTTGGTATAGGAGCAGGAATTGTTTATGACAATCGTCATAATGTCCTCAATGTACGAAAAGGTTTTTTCTCTGAACTTGGATTTCTTCATTATAACGATGCTGTGAGTGATTTTCAGTTCAATAGCTTTTTGTCAGATACACGTATTTATCGTCCAATAGGAAAGCGTAATGTTTTTGCTGCACAGCTTTTGGGGCAATTTAATACAGGAAATGTTCCTTTCAACCAACTTGCTTTGTTAGGTGGAGAAACCATTATGAGAGGATATTATACAGGAAGGTTTAGAGATAGAAATCAAATTGCAGCACAGACAGAATTTCGTTTTTTGCCATTGCCTTTAGGGTTTAGTAAGCGTATTGGAGCGACAGTTTTTGGCTCTGTGGCAACTGTTTTTCCAAATACAAGAGAAATTGCGATGGATAAAATTACCTTTTCTGGGGGAGCAGGTTTGCGTTTCTTGCTCTTTCCAAAAAAAGATATTTATACTCGTATAGATTATGCCCTTACTCGTGAAGGTGGTGGACTTTATATACTTATCGGAGAGGCTTTTTAGGTAGGTAAAATTCGTCGGTGGAGACACCGACAACGGCTAGAGAATACAAAAGCAAAAAAAACCTATACCATTTCTGAAAATAGTATAGGTTTAGAATACTTACTTCCACTTTACTTCATCAAAAATAATAACTGCTTTTTCTTGGTTTTCACCTAGCTTTGAGAGGTTTA
The DNA here is from genome assembly GCF_037126435.1 of Bernardetia sp. ABR2-2B. Taxonomy (GTDB): domain Bacteria; phylum Bacteroidota; class Bacteroidia; order Cytophagales; family Bernardetiaceae; genus Bernardetia. The sequence continues at coordinate 3,444,635 of NZ_CP147020.1, forward strand.
GTTTGTCTTCTTTGAATGTTCCCCATTCTTGAAGTGTTTGAGCCATTTCTACATCAGTACGAACTGGATATTCCATTTCTTCTTTTACATAAACTTCCTGTGCTTCTTTGCTCGTCAGAAATTCAATCAGTTTAATAGCATTTTCTTTATTAGGAGCATGTTTTGTTACGGCTGCACCACTTACGTTGATGTGCGTTCCTCTTCCGTCTTGATTTGGGAAAATAATAGCTACTTTTTGTGCTGCTTTTACATTTTCTTCATCTGTGTCGTTGAGCATTTGAGCTAAGTAATAAGTATTTGTTACTGCTAGAGTTCCTTCTCCTGCTGCAATTCCTTTTATTTGGTCACGGTCGCCTCCTTTTGGAGTTCTTGCCATATTTTCTACTACACCAGCCGCCCATTTTTTGGCAGTTTCTTCATCAGAGTTTGCAATAATAGAAGCCAAAAGAGACTGATTATAAACATTATTAGAAGAACGAATCAATAAATTTCCTTTTGCTTTTGGGGCAGCAAGACTTTCATAGGTAGCAAAATCTTCTGGTTTTACTTTTTCTTTATCATAAACAATCACTCTAGCACGTTTCGTGATTCCGAACCACTGATTGTCTGCATCTCTCAAATGAGAAGGAATATTTGTAAATAAAGTCTCTGATTCGATTGGTTGTAAAAGGTCTTTAGATTTTGCTCTATACAAACGTCCAGCATCAACAGTAATCAAAACATCAGCAGGAGAATTTTGTCCTTCCATTTCCAATTTATTGATAAGCTCATCAGCAGAAGCTTTTACAACATTTACTTTTATGCCTGTTTGTTCTTCAAACTGCTTGAAAAGATTTTTATCAGATTCGTAATGACGATGCGAATAAACATTTACTTCTTTTGAGCTTTCTATTACGGTAGTAGAATCAGAAGTAGTTTCTGTATTGTCTCTTTTCTTGTCGTTACAAGCAAAAAATGAAATAGAGACTAAAAACAAAATAAATACTGAATTAATACTAGCAAAAATACGATTCATAATTTTTGAGTTGATTTTGATAAAAATATAAGATGTTAATGTCTTATTTAGAATGATTTTAAACAATCACAAAGGTAACAATTCAAATCAGATTTATTGTATTTCTATTGTTTTTTTGTAAAAATTAGTAAAAAACAATTCTTTAAGAGCTATGTTGAGTAAATACATTTTTTAATTAATCCCCATTTTTTAACCTTTTATGAAAGACAAAACTATTAATCAAGAGCCAAAACGAATCAGATTTTACTTAAATGATGAGTTAAATCCATTAGATGACAAAATTAGAGATGATATTTCTTCAGTTGTCCGAACAGGAAAAAATATTTGGATTGCCTTCGACGAGAGTTTAGGGTTGGAACGTTTGGAATTAGTAACTTTTGCTGACAATCAGCAGAGCTATAAAAAACACGCTCATTTTAAGTTAGAAGATTATATTGATTTGGTAGACGATAGTGAAGTTGATATAGAAGGTTTGGCGTATGATGATTACTATTTGTGGCTGACAGGTTCGCAAAGCAAAAAGCGAAATGATGTAGATAAAGAAGATGATTTGAAAGAGCAAATTGATGATTTGTCAGAATTACAATATGATTATAATCGTTATACGTTAGCTAGGATTCCTTGTGTTCCAAACAAAGAAACTGGCGACTGGGAACTTCATAAAGAGACTCCACATCCAGAAAATAAAGACATTACACTCAGAGCAGCGCAACTAAAAAGAGGAAAAAAACATACACAATTATCTAAAAAACTATCAAAGGATAGACATTTTGAAAAATTTATGGATTTGCCTTGTAAGGAAAATGGTTTTGATATTGAAGGGTTGGCAGTCAATGGAGACAGAATTTTCTTAGGAATGCGAGGACCTGTTTTGAGAGGTTGGGCTACTATTGTCGAAATTCAAGTTAAGGAAACCAAAAAAGGAAAGCTAAAACTCAAAAAAATAGGCGAAGAAATAGATGGCAAAACAATGAAATATCGTAAGCATTTTCTTGACCTCAAAGGAATGGGAATAAGAGAGCTTTGTTTGCAAACAGATGACTTACTGATTTTGGGAGGACCTACAATGGATTTGGATGGAACAATTTCTTTATACAGAATAAAAGATGGTCTTAAAGATGAAGAATATTCTATTACTCCAGAAGTGGAGCGTCTTTTTGATGTTGTGAAAGGAGCAGAGATAAAAAAAGGAAAAGATAAAGCCGAAGGAATTGCACCTATGCCCAATGGAGATTTATTAGTCGTTTATGATGCACCAGTAGATGACCGTTTGATTGGAGAGACCGATATTGAAATGGATATTTTTCCTTATGCTCCTTATAAATAATAATCTCTGAATTTTCCATACTGAAAAAATAGCCTTTTCATTATGAAAAAAGTAATCTACTAAAGAATTTCAATGGAAAAATAAAAAACACTCTTAACAGGCTTTAAACAGCTTTTTATGGTTGTTATGGATTACTTGTAGCTATTTTCTATCAATTGGCAAGTAGATTGAAATATATAAGACAAGTAAGCAAAACAAAATGAGTGATTTTTCAAAGTAACTGATTTGTAGATTTGAGTTTTAAGAAGGAGATTCAAATAAGCAAAAATTTTTAACAGTAACTTTATTTTTTAAGAATCATTTATTTAGAAAGTTAAAATTGAGTAGTAGGTAATTTGTCAATCAGAAATGATTATTTTTAGCAATTCCTTATTTTTCAACTGCTCAGTTATACTTTTTATAATTATAAAATACAAAAAAACCCCTTTTCAATTTGATTTTAATTCAGAATGAAAAGGGATTTTTATTTTAATTCTCTACTCTACTAAACACGTTTTCCAATCCATTTACAGACTGTATAAACAAGCTGGTCATAATCAACAGGTTTTACGATATAATCATTTGCTCCTGCATCAAAACACTCTTGTTTGTCTTCTTCTTGTGCTTTTCCAGTAATGGCAACGATAGGAAAATGTTGTAAATCTTCATCTTGACGAATAGTTCGCATAGCATCAAGTCCATTCATTTCTGGCATAACCGAATCCATCAACACCAAATCTATGTCTTCTTCACGAAGCATATCAATAGCTTGTTGTCCGTTCATAGCCTCCAAAATATTTGCTTCATAAGTTTCTAAAGCAGATGCAATTACAAAAATATTACGAATATCATCATCGACAACCAAAATTGTTTTGTTTTTGATGAGTTTGATGGCTTCTTCTTTACTTATTTCTTTGGCAGCTTCATTAGCTGATTTATACTCTTCTTCGTCCTCATCTTCATCTCCGTTCATGTCTTCGTTGATAGAGTTGCGAGTAAGTGAACGAGGAGGAACATCTCCTTCTAGCTTTTCAGACTTCTTATTTGATTTATCTGTTTTAGTTCTTTTTGGAAGTAAATCCTCTAATTCTTTATCAACTTGAATTTCAGCTAATAAAGACTCTGCAAGTTCGGCCGTACGTGTTTTTTGCTCACTTTCTTCTTGCTTTAGTTTAGGAGTTTCTTTTTCTACTTCTTCTTCCATTCTATGTAAAAACAAAGCTACTTCTTCACGCAATTTTTCGCCTGTATCTCTTGTTTTTAAGATAATACTTTGAGCAGCTTGTCGAAGGTTTGTTTCTTCTTCATAAGAAAGTGTTTTGCCAGTATAAATAATGACAGGAATATTTGGGTAGTTTTCATTAATGTATTTACATACCTCCTGACCACTTCCATTTTTTAAGCCTAAATCTACAATTGCACCATCAAAAGTGCCATTTTCTATGGCATCGATAGCTTCTTTTTGATTCTTGACTCCTTTCACTTTTACATCATCGCCAATGATAAGCTCTTTGATAGCTTCCATTTGTGATTCATCATCTTCAACAACTAATAAATCTTTGACTTTCTTTTGAGAGAGACGAAGCATATCAGCCATTGCCTTTTTCAATACATTTTCATCGATTGGTTTTTGAAGAAAACCAAATGCACCCGTAGAAAGTAAATTATTATCTTTATCTCTAGCCGAAATAATTTCGATAGGAATATGACGTAATTCTTTATATGACTTTAATTTTTTCAAAACATCTGTTCCATCAATATCAGGCAGACCTAAATCCAAGATAATTCCACTTGGCTTGTATTGTATTGCCAAATCAATTCCTTCTTCTCCACTTTGAGCAATGAGTGTTTTGATATTTTGAGATTGCAGCACTTCTGCCATACTTTCAGCAAACTGCACCTCATCTTCAATAATCAAAATAACATTATCATTTTTGTTGATATTATTTCTATCATCTTCTACATCTTCTCTGATGAGTTTTCTAGGCAAACGCTTTTGAGGAGATTTGTTCTTTCCTGTTGCTAAATTCTTGACTACAACAGTTACTCGGTCTTCTTTTTCTGCTAACTCCTCATCTAATTTTTTAGGTAAAATGATGGAGAACGTACTTCCCTTTCCTGCTTCTGAATCCAATTCGATTTGCCCTTGTAGTAGTTTTGTAAGTTCTCTAGCAATCGAAAGACCTAAACCAGTTCCTCCATATTCTCTTGAAGTAGTTCCATCGGCTTGTTTGAAAGCTTCAAAAATGATTTGTTGTTTGTCTTTTGGAATACCAATTCCTGTATCGATAATGCTGTATTTGTAATGCTCTTCGTCGTGTTCTGTAATCGAAAGTTTGACTTGTCCTTTTTTGGTAAATTTAAAAGCATTCGATAAGAAATTTCGTAAAATTTGTGCCAGTCGTTCCTTATCACTGTATATAAACGACTTGGTTTTGTCCTCTGCAATAAACTGAATTCCTTTTTCTTGTGCAATCCCTTGAAACAAATCATTCATGTCTGTAATGATTTCTTTGTTGGCAAATTCCACAGGATTAATGACCATTTTACCAGCCTCAATTTTGGAAAGGTCAAGAATATCATTGATAAGACGTAAGAGTTCCCCACCTGATTTGTAGATAATCTTAGCTTTTTTGACATCTTTTTCTACCAATGTATCTTTCTCATTTTTTGAAAGCATTTTGGAAAGCATGATAATCGAATTAAGAGGAGTTCGGAGTTCATGCGACATATTTGCCAAAAACTCTGACTTATATTTGTTAGATAATTCTAATTGTTCGGCTCTTCTGTCTAGCTCTTCTTTTGCCGAAATTAGGCTTTCATTTCTACGTTTAAGCTCTTCCGATTTTTCTTGTAGTTCTCCTTGCTGAACTTCTAATCTTTCGTTGGCTTGTTCGATTTCTTGCGCTCTTGCTTGTGCGCTTCTTGTTGCTTCTTCCGATGTTGCTAAAAGTCCCTTGATTCTATCAGTTTGAAGTACAGAATAAATATAAGTTACGATGGTATTGGCTGCTTGTTGTAGAAATTCTTGCTTTAATTGCGTAAATGGTTCAAAAGAAGCCAGTTCTATAACTCCATACAATTCATATTCAAAAACCAAAGGAAAAGCATAAACGTGAGTTGGTGGCTCTTCGACTGTTCCTGTTGTGAGCGACATATCTTGTCTTCTAATATTTTTAAGCAAAATTGGGCTGCGTTCCAAACCTACTTGCCCGACCAAACCTTCTCCGATTTTGTATTCGTTCGAAAGACCAGAACGCTCTGTAAAGGCATACGAAGCATTTAGTTTTAATTTAGAGGAATAACTATCCACCAAATACATTACACCTTGAGCTGATTCGGTATAACGAGAAATAAAATTGATTGCTTTTCTGCTAAGTTCTAAGGAAAGAAGATTTCCAGAAAGCTGTTGAGCAAGTTGATTAATGCCATCTTTTATCCAGTTTTGTTCGAAGGTTTCTACTTTATTGGCTCTCAAACTCTCTGTCATTCGCTGTAAGGCTGCACTAAGTTCGTCTTCTTCTCCTCTTTCTTTTACATTTACAGTATAATCTCCTTTTGCAATAACTTGTGCTTGATTGATAATATTTTTGAAGTTTTCAATCATTTGATTAATCGAAATAGCAAGTAAATCCTTTGCACTTTTTACTTCAATCTGTCTTGACAAATCTCCCTTTGCAATATTGTTGGTAATCTTAGAAACTTCCCTCAAATTCTCTACTACTTTTCTTACAGAAGTATAAATACTCTCTTGAGATTCTACTCTATTAAACTCCATCGTCAAATCACCAGCCGAAACCCTACGAGCTATTTCTGCAATGTCAGAAGGCTCTCCACCAATTTGTTTGCGAGTATTTCTGACAATGAAAAGGGCTACCAAAAAACTAGCAATAATAGAAACTAAGGTAAAACCAATAATCAAACGACTAGAATCAGTATAAATGTCTTCACTTCGTTTGGCTGCTTCTCGTGCATTTTCGAAGTTATCAAAGATGATTTGGTTAAGCGTTTGATTGCTTGATTCGAAGGCTAAAAATGAGCGTTCACGTAGTTTTTCTTTTGCTTCTTCTTTGTTATTATATCTTGATAGTTGTTTTATTTTTTCACTTTCCTCTAAATATTTTTTATAATCATCTTGAAAGAGTTTGAAGTTATTTGCATTTTGTCTTAGGTCTTTTAAATCTGGATTATCTTCTTCATTTTTGTCTGCAATTCTATCAGTAAGAAGGTCTTCTCTTTCTTGAAGTAGTTCTTTGTATTTTTTTTCACTACGTGCGATATTTTCTTTATCTAATCGCATCAACCCCTCATATTCTGACATTTCAATTTCTGAAAGGGCAAAAATATGTTGTTGCTGACGTATCATGTGGTCAGAAGTATTGGCACTAATAGTCGATATTTCGTAGATGCTTGGCATCCAGTTTTCACTAATCTCAAGAGCTACATTTTGTACCTGTGAGAGTTTGTAAATTGCAAAAGCATTGACTATAATTGACAAGATAAGTATAAAGGAGAAACCTAAAATTAGTTTCGTGGTTAAACGTTCAAACATTCGGATTACTTTTTTTATTTAAAAGTCTGCGATAATAATTTAGATAATCTATTACTTTCGCTTTATTTTTTCTAGTAGCTATTTATTTCACTTAGCTATAATTTACTACTAATTTAATCAAAATAGCAAACATAAAGCCTTTTATAATTAGAATAAGATAAAAATGGTTTGTCTTTCGACGAAATGGAATTTTTAATCGGTTGTTTTTTGAGAAATTATCTCATTCATAGGAGTAGCTTTCTTTATCAGTTCGTAACAAAAACTGTATTTAGGTCATATTTAAGCTAATTTTGTACTTTATAGAATCTGATTGTTTGGCTATGTGATAGGCTTGGGTAGTTTTTACTTCCTTTTCCCAATCTTGAATATTTGTATAATCCATACTCCAAAAACCACCTCCATCAACTTCTATAAAGTCTGCTTGATCATAGACAACGTTTACAGTAATTTGATAAAACTCTTCATTATTCTTTAGTAAAACTTGTCTAGTGAAACTGAATTCAAAATAAGAATTGTTATCATCATCATCCCAGTTTTCGAATATTCCAAATTCTGCCAATAACTCATCAGCATCATCGTCTGGCTCATCAGAACAATTTATTATCGCATAGTCAGATTTGAACTCTATCATTGCATCAAGTATAGCTTCTATTAATAAGTGTGTTGTAGAAGCTATTTTATTTTCAACGATTTTAGTCAAAAAACCTACTGAATCTTCAATCTTAATTTTCATATTTCAATTATTTCAAAAAACACAATACAAAATAAATCCACCAAAAAGCATAGAAAAAGGAAACAACAAACGAATATAAAGAGGTTTCAAAATATCGGCTGCTTGAGTTGCGTAATTATGATGATATTTTCGTGGTACAAAATAAAGCACTAAAGAAGTTCCAAGCATAAACCAACCTAATAGCTTAAAAAAATCGGGATAACGACAAAAATCAGCATACAAAACCATCGCAGCAGCAGGAATCATTCGAATAGTAATTTCGGCATAATTTATAAAATTAGTGCTTCCTGCTTTTCTCAATGTTGCTCTAGCTATTTTTGGTGCAAAAAGCATCAGAAAGCCAACCAAAATTAAAAAGATTCCGAAAGCTACGACTGTCCATTTTGCAATAATTGTAATCATTCAAAGTAGTTTAGGTTTTGATGGTAAGAATTCTAGTCTAAGCACTCCATATCTTCCGTTTGATTTCTATATTTCAAAACTAACTCATAATCTGTCATCAGTTCTGTAAGGTCTGAACAAGCGACTTCTTTATTGGCTACTGTTGCCGAGGTAGGGTTATTTTTAACAGACGAACGAATTGTAAATTCTTTTTCAAGACACTTTATTAATTGATTATCAATAATATAAAAGCGTTTTTCTGTCATGTCATCTCTAGTAGCACTTTCTTGTTTTGCTTCTACATCAAAATTCCAAGTGGAAGCATCATGGAAAATAAAAAAAGGTGTATTGTCTTTCAAAAAGTATTCTTTTATTACTCCTCCATGTTCGTAGCCACTACTGTATGTTATTCTTCTCAACTGTCCATTTTCTGAAAAATAAACTACTTCTCCTACTCCTCCATCGCATTGATATTTAAAAGAGGTAGAATCTATTTTTCCATTTGCTATATTAGACATAATGCTTTGATATTCTTCTCTAATGTCTTCAATCGTTCTTAGTTCTTTTGTTTCTGTTATTTCTTGATTTATCTTATTAGAACTAGCTTCTGTAACTGTTTCACTTTCAGATGAAGTAGTATTTTCTTCTATATCAGAAGATTCAGTTGTTTTAGTTTCTGAACTTCCACTACAAGCAAAAAATATAGGAATAAGAAATAGAAATAATAGATTCTTCATAAAGAATTATTTTTTGATAAATGAATAATATTTGTTCATTACAAGATAAGCATCAAAATACTCAAACACAAAAAAGGTCATAACATTTTGCTATGACCTTTTTTATGAAATATTGAAAGAATCAATTAGAATTTAGTCAATAAGAGTAACTAAATCCTCTTTAGATTTTCTTACTTTCTTTAAGTTTACCAACCAATCTTCTTCTGCTTTTCTGTAACCAACTGGTAAAAGGACACAACTTCTGAGTCCCTTTTCTCTAAGACCCAAAATTTCATCTACTTTATCTGGATCAAATCCTTCCATTGGTGTACAATCTACTTCTTGGAAAGCACAAGCTGTCAAAGCTTCTGTAAATGCAATATAGGCTTGTCTTGCAGCATGTTGGAAATTTTCTTCTGCATCTTTTTGTGGATAACTACCAAGTAACATTTGGCGATAGTTTTCCCAACCTTCGTTTTTAAATCCACGCACTTCATTTACCAAATCAAATGCTGTGTTTATTCTGTCAGCCGTATAAGTATCCCAAGCTGCAAAAACAAACAAATGCGAACAATCCGAAACGACAGACTGATTCCAAGCAACAGGCTTTATTTTGTCTTTGATTTCTTGATTTGTAATCACAACAACCTCAAAAGGCTGCAAACCACTTGAGGTAGGTGCAAGAGAAATTGCTTCGATAATATTATCGATTTTGTCTTGTGATACTTTTTCGCCATTCATTGCCTTTGCAGCATAGCGCCATCTTAACTTGTCTAATAATTCCATTTTTGATTATTTTAATTGAGTTTTTATATAAAAAATTAGCCTTTTTTTTCTGATAAAATCTTTATCCATTCATTGAGAACTTCTTTCAAATTCATAATATCTGAAACTTCTACATTTTCAGCAACTAATACTTTGGAAAGCTCTTCTGGAATGCAAGATGCTTGACTTTTGAGTTGATTTCCTTTTTCTGTCAGTTTTATAATTACGCTTCTTTCATCTTTCTTCGAACGATTGCGCTCAATAAGTTCCATTTTTTCCATACGTTTGAGCATAGGAGAAAGTGTATTTGTATTGAGAAATAACTTTTCTGTTATCTGATTTACTGTAATTTTATTGCTCTCCCAAAGCACCATCAATACTAAATATTGAGGATAAGTAACTCCCATTTTATCCAAAAAAGGTTTATAAGCCTTCGTGATAAGACGAGAAACCGAATAGAGAGGAAAACATATCTGATTGCTTAATTTTAACTGTGAATCTTCCATAAGTTGTAGATTTAAGTTTTCTTTAGTTAGCTTTTTTCTTTTGATTTTGCTCTCCAGTTTTGCCATGCACCACTAGACCACAATGCCCAAGCTATCAAAACAGGCTGAAAAAACAGTCGTATAAGTCTTGCTTTATCAGAATTTAATGCTCCAAAAGCATCTCTTCCTTCCAAATATTGTGAGATATTCCCTGGGAAAATCAATATGAAAAAGATTGCTAATGCCCACCCAAATTCAATTCGTTTGGATTTCCAAAAAGCCAGTCCAAGAGCTAAAGTTATTTCAACTATTCCTGATAGAATAACAACTAAGTCTTTACTAAAAAAAGGAATCCAGTCAGGAACTTGCGCTTGAAAATCAATCCGATTAAACGTCAGATGACTAACTCCTGCATAGAGCATAAATAAAGCTAACAGGATTCTAAATACATTTTGTAGGGTGGATGTTTTCATTTTATAATAATTTAAGTCGTTTGAGTCTTTATTTTGTGTGATTTAATCGTGTGCGATACAAAAGTAATGATTTTTATTCAAAAACCTATTTTTTATCTGTTAATTATGTGAAAGGTTTTCGTAGAAATTCTGATAAAAACTTTAGTCTATCAAAAGCTAATACTTAGCTATGCTTTAAGAGTGAGTTGTCGAAGAAAAGCAATGAGAAAATAAAAACATAATTTTTAGGATTAGAATTTGCCTTAATTGTTGAAATAAACTTATCAAAATTCTTCCAATAACTATCAAACTTCACTTTTACTATTTCTCACACTAGAAGTGGAAACATCAATATTTACCGTTTATAAAAATTATAAAGTTATGTTTCGTTTTATTTTAGCAAGTCTTTGTTTTATTTTCCTGCTTTCTACAAGCTCTGTTTTTGCTCAAAGTATGAGTAAAGAACAACAAAAAGTATGGAAGAAAAAGCAAAAATCAATGTCTGTACAAGATTTTAAGAAAAAAGTAGAAGGCTATGAAACAGCTATTGATGAAGCTAGTAAATTAGAAAGACAAGTCGTTTCAACAAGTCAAGCTCTGATGGAAAAAGAGAGAGTAATTGATAGTTTGGAACAAGCCTTAGCTGACACTCAAAAAGAGGCAGAATCAACAGCGAGTAATTCAGATGCTTCTTCATCGGATGGAAAAGATGATTATTCTAAAGGAACAGTTTATAGAGTTCAGGTAGGTGCATTTAGAAATAAAGATTTGATGAAGTTTGTCGGACATAGGCGTTTTCATGCTGAAGAAGATGAAGATGGCGTAAAAAAATATACTATCGCAGCTTTTAGAGATTATTGGGAGGCTGATTTGTTCAAAAAATACTTGCGTGAAATGGGGGTAAATGATGCATGGATTGTTTCTTATAAAGATGGTGTTCGTGTTCAGATAGAAAGCGTTTTGTCAGCACAAGACCAAGAAATGGTACAAGCAGGAGATAGCAAAAATGATGATATTGATTAAAATAATTTCAGTTTTCTCAAAAAGACACTTGCACAACAAAAAATAAGTCGTACATTTGTATTCTCAAAAGCACAACTACCAGCTTTTGAATTTGCCCAGATGGCGGAATTGGTAGACGCGCTGGTCTCAAACACCAGTGGAGCAATCCGTGCCGGTTCGACCCCGGCTCTGGGTACATTTATTGAAAACCTCTTTTCTAACTTTTGAAAAGAGGTTTTTTTTATTCCATAACTTTTATGTCTCTTGCCGTTGTTGGTGTTTCAACGATAGTGATACCAACAACAATAACTTACCTTTATCTATTATGTCTTCTCCAGTTATAAAATTAAGCAGTATTACAAATCTTCATGATGCTCGTTTCGGTGCAGGAATGGGAACAGTTTTAGATATGATGATTGGTTTTTCATTGAATCCTACGAGCAAAAATTTCGTGTCTGAACAAGATTTTGTACAGATTTCGGGTTGGATAACAGGCTGTAAGATTGTAGCAGAGATAGAAGGCGATACAATCAGCGAAGAAGCTCACAAAATTCTTTCAAATAAAGAATACAAAATTGATTTCGTGCAGATTTCTCAAAAATCTATTTTTTCAGAATTAGAATCAAAAGGTTATGATTTTCCTATAATTTTCTCTACTAATTTAGAAGGATTAGAAAGTTTGAGTTTAGAAGGTTTTGATGTAGATTATTTTTTAATAGAATCTAATGAAGAAAATTTATCTGAAATAGAAATTCAAATACTCCAAAAATTATCTAAAGAACATCCGATTATTTTAGGTTTTGGAATAACAAGTGAGAATATAACAGATTTACTTTCAGAAACACAGCTAAAAGGAATCGCTTTCAAAGGACAAACCGAAACAGAAGTTGGAATGGGTGGCTATACAGATTTTGATGAAATTTCAGATATTTTGGAGAAAGTAGAAGAGTTATAAGATGATATATTTCTGATAGAAAATTAATTTCAGAACTCAAAAAAAATCCGTATTTTTGAAGTTGTCCTATACATAAAAGGGCAACTTTTTTTGTTTACAGTGTCTTGTCTTAATTTCGTAATTGATTTATGAACGTTTCGCCTAACGAATCTTTTAAGGTTGTTTATTCACTCTACGAACATCAGTTTTTGGGCTGTTTGTTTGAGTCTTTTGTAGTTCAAGTAAAGAATAACAAACTTACTTTTACCTATCAAAATATTTCTTCTCGCAATGCTCATGAGTTTGATAAAGGGCTTTCAGAGTCAGACTATGAGTTGATAAAATTGATGGATTCCATTCAGCAAGATGCGATTATTAAGAAATTTAGTTCTGTTTCTTCAAAAGTAGGCAAAACAAATAGAACTACTAAAGCAGGAAAAAAACTAACGATTTTTGATTTTGTAGATAAAATATATGATGAAGAAAAAGGAGACAAAGCCACTCAAAAACTAATTGAAGAATATATAGAAGCCAAAAAAGTAAAGATTCTGAATCTTCTTTTAGAAAAGAATAAGCTAGTTTATACTATGCAAAGAGATGGAACACCGACAGGAGAGTTTATTGAAATTCCTAAAACGGCTGCAACCATTCTCTTTCATGTCTATAAAAACCCAGAAAGCACACAATATTACCCAACCATTAGGCACGATGGAAAAACAATAGAGTTTCGTCAGTCTAACGCCAAAATAGTTTGTAATTCCTCTGCTTGGCTTTTGCATAAAAACGTTTTATATCATTTTGATAGACAATTAGAAGGTTCTAAACTAAAACCTTTTTTGCGTAAAAAATTTATTCTCGTCAATAAAAGCGTTGAAGAAACCTATTATAAAAAATTTGTGGCTTCTTTGATTTCTTCTTACCAAGTCATTCCAGTAGGTTTTACTATCAATACTGAAAGGCACGACCCAAAAGCAGAACTACATTTCAAAATCTTGTCTTCTTCGACAGGTTCGCTTTTTGATACGGCTATTTCTACCAAAAATGATTCAAATGAAAGTGAAAATACGGTAATTTTTGAACTCAATTTTAGGTATAATGATGAAGTGTATAAGGTTTCAGAACTGAATGAGCATCAAAATGGTCATGTTGTTTTTGAAAATAAAGATGGTAATTTCATTTTTACAAAGTTTATTAGACAAATTTTAATAGAAAAAGTAGCTATTTCAAAACTAAAAGAATTAGGACTAAATATTCAAAAAGGCAAAATTACGCTACCTCGTGGGAGGGCTTTTAATTGGATAGCAGAAAATGAAACTACGCTGCAAAAATTAGGAATTGAACTCAAACAGCATCAAAGCGAAGAGGGGAAAAATTATTTTATTGGAAAATCTCAAATCAGTATTTCGATAGATGAAAATAAAGATTGGTTTGATATTAATGCAAAAGTTTTTTTCGGAGACTATCAAATTCCCTTTATGCAGCTTCGTCAGTATATTTTGAAGGGACAGCACGAATTTACATTACCAAATGGAGAAATTGCTGTTATTCCTGAAGAATGGTTTGTAGAATATAGTGAGCTTTTTGAGTTTATGCAGTCTAAAGATGAAAAATTTGCACTCAAAAAACATCATTTGGCATTAGTTCAAAACCTAGAGCAAGGCAATTTGGCAAATGTAACAATGAATCGAAAACTACAAAAACTCTACGATGCTGATAATTTTGGAGAGATAGAAGACTTTGAACTTCCAAAAGGATTTAAAGGAGAGTTGCGTCCTTATCAAAAGGCAGGTTATAATTGGCTGCGTTTTTTGCAAGAGTTTAATTTTGGTGGCTGTTTGGCTGATGATATGGGACTTGGAAAGACCGTTCAAACACTTGCACTTCTGCAATCTCAAAAGGAAAAAGAGGGAGAAGTTGCGCCCTCACTTCTGATTATGCCTACTTCACTTCTCTATAACTGGGCAGTAGAAGCCAAAAAATTTGCACCAAATTTAAAGGTTTGGCGATACACAGGCACAGACCGAAATAAAGATATTACTACTTATTTTTCAAAGTATGATGTAATCTTGACTTCTTACGGAACGATGCGAGTTGATGTAGATATTTTGAATCAATATTATTTTAATTATGTAATTTTAGATGAATCTCAAGCCATAAAAAATCCAACTTCGGCAATTTCTAAGGCTGTCAAAACCCTAAAATCTCGTTTTAAACTTATCTTGACAGGAACTCCGATTGAAAACTCAACGCTTGATTTGTGGTCACAAATGTCATTTGTAAATGGTGGACTTTTGGGCAATCAAAAATTCTTCAAAACACATTATCAACTTCCAATCGAAAAGCAAAACGATGTCGATAAGGCAAGAAAATTACAAACGATTATAAAGCCTTTTATTCTTCGTAGAACTAAAAATCAAGTAGCGACAGAATTGCCTCCAAAAGTAGAAAATATCATTTATGTAGAAATGAGTAAGGCACAAGAAAAAGTCTATGAAGAAGCCAAATCTTATTATAGAAATGAGATTTTGAAGCATATCGAAATTCAAGGAATGGGCAAATCTCAAATTATGCTTTTGCAAGGTCTGACACGTTTGCGACAACTTGCCAATCATCCAAAAATGGTAGATGAAGACTATGAAGGCGACTCTGGTAAGTTTTCGGATTTGACAGAAAAACTAAAATCTGTTTTGAGCGAAGGACACAAGGTGCTTATTTTTAGTCAGTTTGTAAGACATTTGACTTTAGTTAGAAAAGAATTAGACAAAGATAAAATCAAGTATTCGTATCTTGATGGAGGTACAAAAGACCGAAAAGCAGAAGTAGAAAATTTCCAAAAAAACAAAGACATCAAAGTATTTTTACTTTCTCTAAAAGCTGGAGGAGTGGGTTTGAATTTAACGGCTGCCGATTATGTATTTATGTTAGACCCTTGGTGGAATCCTGCCATAGAAGCACAAGCCGTTGATAGAGCGCACCGAATTGGACAAGAAAACAAAGTTTTTATTTATAAATTTATCACTCAAAATTCAGTTGAGGAAAAAATACTAGCTCTACAACAGCAAAAAATTGCGCTTTCACAAGATTTGATTACAACAGAATCTAGTTTTGTCAAAACGCTTTCAAAAAATGATATTGCTGATATTTTGAAGTAACCGATATAATGTAGCTGACAGTTTCCAACTGTCAGAGATATACAGTTTTACAAAAACCTAAAATACTTTACCTTACGACAGTTGGAAACTGTCAGCTACTTATGCTACCCACCATACAAGAATACATAGACTCGTTCAGAGAACCGAGCGATTATTTCAAAACCCTAAAGCTACAAAACGTTCCTTCGAAGTTTGATGCAAACGAACCCTATTTTATTGCTGGTGGTTTTGCCTGTGTCTTTAAAGTAAAGCAAGAAAATCAGTTTTGGGCATTCAAATGCTTTTTGCAGGAAGACAAACACCGAAACGAACGCCTTAAAATTCTGTCCGAATTTCTACAACAACGTACCGAAAGCTATTTTATCAAAACTCACTACTATACCGATGAGCTTTGGGTATGTAGTCAGTTGAAAGGGAGCTTTTTTATCCGTAGGTTTTCTCCTACATTATTTCCAAGTTTGATAAATTTTTTCTCGCCTACTAAATGCTTCTTTCCCCCCTTCCATGATTCTTATAGCAGCTTGTTGAATTTTAGGATTATCAATACTTCCAATATTAGCAAACTGAGTTTTTTGATTTTCTTCATCATATTCACAAATGATAATTTGTTCACTATCTCCTAAAGCTAGAATATTAGGATTATGGGTTACAAAAATAAATTGAGTTGTTGGTTTTAAATCTTTGACTCTCTCAACTATTTTGTCTGCAACAGTAAAGTTATCAAGGTCGTCTTCTGGTTGGTCAATAATAAAAAGTTTTTTCTGCTCATTTGCTAATATGAATGCTATAAGTGCAGTTGCCTTTTGTCCGATAGAGTATTTTTGCAAGTCTTTGCCATCATAAAGAAACACATATTTGTCAGGTACTTTATAAGTTAGAAAGTCATTTATGTTTTCTTCAAAACTTTCAATAAAAGTAGGAAATAAATGACCTCCACTTAAAATGGTTTTTAACTCGCTTTCTTCTTTATATAAATCTTTATAAATGTTAATTGGATTATCGTAGTGTTCTACTATCTTTTTTATGTGTTTATCTTTTTGGAGTTGTCGTGTACATGTTTGAAGCCAGTCAGAAAAATTTTCTTTATTACCTTGAAAAGATATTTGAATTTCGAATTCGAAATCAAGTGCGTTCAACTTGTTAATCTCAGAATTAATAAAATCAAATTCTTCTTTCCATGCTGTTTGAAGAGTTTCTAAACTTTTAGTTAGTTTGTTTTCTAGAACTTCAAGTTTTTTTGTTTCTGACTTTATTTGATTTAAAAGGTCTTGTTCTTTAATTAGGTCTTTCTCATTCTGTTTATGTTTTTCTACATCAGCATCTGGTTGATTAATTTGTTTTTTTATTTCCTCAAACTCAACTTTTAGTTGGTTATGGTGGTCTGTAAATTTTCTTTTAGCCACCAAAAAATCTTTAAGTAAAAAAATATTTTCTTGGTCTGATAACGTTTTTTCAAAAGCCTTAAAACTATCTTCTATTTTTTGTAGGCAAGGAATAATATCATTTTTAAATAATTTTTGACTTTCTTCTTGATTAGATTGATAATCTAAGTGTGTGCTAATATCAATCTGAGAAATTTCTATTTTTAACTTAGATATAATTTCATTTAAAGTACTTTTTATACTTTCTAATTTTGCTTCATCATTACTATAATCTATTTCTTTTTGTATAAACTGCTCAAGTCCATACTCTTTGAATTTATCAATCTGTTCCTTTAAAACAGCAATTTTATTTTCAGTAATTTCTAAATTTTGCTCTTGCTTTTTTAATGATTGTAGATTACTTATACAATCTTTTACTTCTAATCCAGCCTTTCGTATTTTTTCTTGATAAGTTATAAGTTGTTTATTTAGTATTCTTTCTTTAATTATTTTCTCATTGAAATCTTTGCCTACTTCTTCTAAATCTTTTTGACCAAAGTAAGCGATTTCTATTATGTTTTCTATTTTAAGATTTTTCTTTAAATTTCCATCTGCATCAAATATTTGAGGAGGGTTAGCTTGTGTTCTTTTGATTTTATAGCATAGATTATCTTGTTTATCAAAAAATTCAAGGGTCATTTCTCTACCTTGTCCTAAAAAACGTTTTACTATATCTTCTTTGTAGCTGCTATTATTCTGCTCAGGTAAAATGTCTAAGCCAAAACGTATAGTTTCTAGTAGAGTAGATTTTCCACCACCTCGCATTCCTATAACTGTGTTTAAGTTAGGATTTAATTTAATTTCAGTAGGGGTATCATTTGTTTCAATTATTATTTTTTTTAAAAAACAATCTTGAATATTTGGTTTTTCGTTCGCTATCCTTTCCTTGTGATGGCTAAAAGCGTATTTTACAGCATTAAATTCATACTCTCCTAATTTTATAAAGCACTTTTTATCTTGTTCGTTTTGTTTATGAGCTACGCCAACACCTTCTATACTTTTACAATCTGAGCCTTCCACAAATGCAGGGAGTACGTTTTCAAACCAATTATTTAGAGCTTCTAATTTTCCATAATCTCTAAACTTTTGAAAACCTAAGACAATTTTTTTAAATAGACTATTTTGAGCGAATTCGGTAATACGTCCACCATTAAGTTCTTTTAAAAAGCCACTATTTTGATTCACATGAGCCATTATAATAAAATTGTCTCGTCCGTCTTTAGAATGCTCATCTAGTTTTTTTAATAAATCTTGCAAACCATATTTACATCTAGCATTTTCATTTTCTCTATTAGGTATTCCCTCAAAAGCAGCATCAAGAAATTGGTTAATGTAATCAACACTATTGTCTATCCAATTTTCATAGTCAAATACTATTAGGCAGTGAATACCATTACTTCCATCATTTACAGAAAGTTCTACTCCTGCCATTAAATAAATTTCTTCTTTTCTAGCTTCTTTCCTTAAACTTTTAAATTCCTTTAAATCAAACTTATTATGGTTAGTAATTACTCCTACTCCAATATTTTCTTGTTGAAGTCTTTCTACATATTCTTTTTTAAAAGAACTGGTG
Organism: Bernardetia sp. ABR2-2B; assembly: GCF_037126435.1. Taxonomy (GTDB): domain Bacteria; phylum Bacteroidota; class Bacteroidia; order Cytophagales; family Bernardetiaceae; genus Bernardetia. Next base: position 3,463,122 of record NZ_CP147020.1, read on the forward strand.
TTATTACTTTCATCAAATTTAAATTCCTTATCTGCTTTTGTATGTAAATGAAAGTCTGCTCTTAGCCAAGTACTACCATGTTGGAAAATTTGCATATATTTAGGGTTTAAAGGTTTTGAGTTATGAATATAGTAATAAAAAAACAAAATTTTAATAAGTAATAAATAAATAGTAAAAAAACAGAAGTTAATTTTTATTATTCTTGTTGTTGGCAGGGCGAATTGGAAGGCAAAACGTGGGTTTCGGTAAGCGAGTTAGCAGCTACACCACTCGGCAGCGAAGAAGTTACAGAAACAAAATTGGTTCGTGGTACTTTCAAAACACAAACCAAAGAAGTAAAATATTGGCTTTCGTCTGTTGCTTCTTCGCTTACGCCTATGGGAGCAGCACTAGAACACGCTTCCCTTTTACTCAAGGATTGGATAGAAGCGCACCCAAGCAGTTATCCTCCTACGGTTTTTAATTTTACCGATGACGCACAAACCGATTGTTCGGACGATGAGCTACTAGAAAAAGCAAGGTTTCTCAAAAATCTCCATACCGAAGATGGCAATGTTTTGCTTTTCAACTGTAATATTTCCACTTCCAAGCAAGAACCGATATTTTTTCCTCTTTCTCGTACCGAGTTACCTCAAAACGACAAATATGCACACTTGATGTATAATTTATCGTCGGATATGCCAGAAAAGTATGCTGCTGATGTAGCTGTTTTACGCAAAACAGATATTCCGACCGATTCAGTTTTTTCGGCGATGGTCTATCAAGCCGATGATGCTGCACTAGTCAGAATGTTGGATATTGGTTCTCGTTCGCAGCGTACTATGATAGGTAGAGATAAGTAGCCTGTAGGCGACAGTTTCCAACTGTCGCAAAAATATAGTATTTTGTATTCTTTCAAACTTTACCTTTCTGACAGTATGTAGGCGACAGTTTCCAACTGTCGTAAAAATATAGTATTTTGTATTCTTTTAAAACTTACCCTCTGACAGTTGGAAACTGTCAGCTACATTATGAATGAATTTAAAAAGGATTTTTATAGAGCTAATCTTCCTCACTTACAACCCTTAGGAGGAACTTTTTTTGTAACCTATAATCTTTCTGGTTCTGTTCCTATGCACGTTATAGAAAAGTGGGAAGAAGAATATAAGATAGACAAGAAGAAGATAAAGGAAAACAAAGATGCAAAGTGGAATGATTTAGATAATCTGAATAAACGTTACTTTTTGAAGAAAGATAAATTTTTAGACGAAACTAAAAACGGTGACTTTTATTTACAACAAGATGAGATTGCAAAAATAGTTACTGGTTCGCTTCATTTTTGGGATACAAAAAAATTAGACCTTTTAGCATATTGTGTAATGCCAAACCATGTACATGTAGTTTTTCGTTTGTTTGATAATGAAGAAATAGAACAAGATGTATATTTGACTCAAATTATGCACTCTATAAAACGTTTTTCAGCAGCAGAATGTAATAAAAAGCTGGGATTAAGAGGCGAATTTTGGCAGCACGAAAGTTATGACAGATTGGTTAGAAATGAAACCGAACTAAAAAATATAATTGCTTATATTTTGGATAATCCTGTAAAAGCAAATTTGTGTAAAGAACAAAAAGATTGGAAATGGTCGTATGAAAAAAGTGGCTGACAGTTTAACTTTGTTGAGAGCTAAAGCCGTTCCAACTGTTAGAGATATAAACGTCAGAATTACAAATTAAAAATAACGTACTTTACGACAGTTGGAAACTGTCGGCTACTTATGATACGCTCTCAAACCTGTGCTAAATACATTCACGAAGAAGACCAAAAAGAAGCCAATCGTCAAAACGAAGATGCTTTTTGTATTTATAATTCTGATTCAAAAAGCGATAAAAATCTAAAAATAGCTCTTTCAGATGGTGCTGGTGGAATGGGTTTGTTTGCTGCCGATTGGTCAAAACAGTTGGTAGATAATTTACCAAATGAGCCTTTTGAAAATGTAGAAAGCGTATCAAATTGGTTAGGCACTTTTTGGGAACAATTTTACGATAGATACAGTCAGAAAGCTGCAAAATTAGGAAGTGATTATCAAAATAAGTTTTTCGAACAGGGAAGCGCAGCTACATTAGTTGGTTTGTGGGAAAAAGAAACTGTTTTTGAATGGGTAACATATGGTGATAGTTGTATTAGTGTTTTTTCAAAAAGTAGTATTGATAATACGTTTCAAATGTTTCCTTATTCTTTACCTTCACAATTTTCTACTTATCCTCATTTGATAAATGTTCAAGAAGAATGTCAGCAGGAAGGTTTTTTGAAGGGAAGTTTTGAGAAAGAAAATGTAGATTTTATTCTGCTTACTAGCGATGCACTTTCTTTGTATATTTTATTGAGAGTTTGGCAAACAGAAAAGAAAGAAGAATTTAAAAAACTGACTTTAGAAAACAGCAAAATAGGACATCTAGCAAATAAGATTAACGAGCTTGAAGAAGTTATTTCTGCAAATGATTTTTTAGAGAACTTGTGGAAAATAACAGAATCAAAAGAAAGTTTTGAAAAATGGTGTTATGAAAAGCACAAAAGTGGAGTTTTAGAAAATGATGATTATACATGTGTGATTGTAAAACTGTAACCTACAGCTTCCAACTGTCAGAGGTGTAAATTTTAGAACTACAAAATTAAAAATACTTTACTTTACGACAGTTGAAAACTGTCGCCTACTTATGAAAACACTATTTGAAAATATTCGTCCTGTTATTTGTCAAGAACTAGAAAAAGCAACTTCTTCTATTTATGTAGCTGTGGCGTGGTTTACTGACCCTATTTTATTTAGAATTTTGGAACAAAAACTAAAAGAAAACGTACAAATCCGTATTTTTTTGGTGGACGATGAAATAAATTTTGGAAGTTATGGTCTTGATTTTTCAAAACTAGAAAGGACAAGTAATGGAACTAACGAAGCTAAAATTCATAAAATAGCCGAAACATTGATGCACCATAAATTCTGCATTATTGATAAAAAAACAGTCTTGACAGGTTCGTATAATTGGACAAAAAAAGCAGCTACAAAAAATAGAGAAAATTTAGTCATTACAGAAGAATTGGAATATGTAAAACCGTATTTAGAAGAGTTTGAGTTTCTATCTCAAAAATATGCAGGAATTACAAATAAAAATGAGCTAGGAGCAAATCTAAAAATCGTTTCTCTACAACAAGAAATCAAATTTTTGGAGGAAATAATCAGTCAGTTAGAAACCGAAAAACAATCTATCGAACAAAAGATAAATCATTTTATTCATCTGTTGCATCTGCGTTTAGGTCATTTATTCAAAAAATTAATAGAACTAAAAGAAAAAGTAGCTGAAGAAATTGCCGTTAAAACAGAAAAACAAGAAGATTATCAAAACTGGCAACAAGTAAAATCTGACAAAGAACAATTTGAATCTACCTTTGAAAGCTACAAACAAAAAATGGTTTCTAATCAAAAGAAAGAAAAAGTAGCTTCTCTCAAAAAATTATATCACGAAATCGTAAAACGCTGCCACCCAGACAAAGTACAACCAAAACACGAAAAAGCAGCCACCGAGCTTTTCAAAAAAGCACAACGAGCCTTTGAAGAAGGAAATAAAGAAGTTTTGAATGATATTTTGGAAAAACTAGAAAAAGGAATTGCCTTTGATTACAATATTGAATCTATAAACGATATTGAATTTTTAGAGCAACTGCTTCTAAAGTTACAGAAAAAAGAAGCTGAACTTTTAGAGGAATTAGAAAATCTACAAAGACAACAAGAATGGAAAATCATTACTACCTATGATGATGTAGAAGTTTATTTTTCAGAACAAGAAATTTTATTGAGTAAGGAGCTTAAAAACATGAGTTATGAATAATCCTTTATTTATAAGAGAAGCAAAAAAGAGTTTACTTTATTTTCCTCAAAGTATATCCTAAAACTATGCTCTTCATCAATCAAAAAAATAGATTCGTCGAAAAGTAATGTAATAATATATTTCTAGCTTGAATATAGACAAACATTATGAAAAGAAAAGCCGTTTTGATGCTATATTTAAACTACATTTTTTCATCTAAAAAGCATAATGAATTACGATATAATTTTTACAGGAGGAGGCGCAGCAGCATTAATGTTACTGTATAAAATGACGAAAGACGAAACTCTATCTCAGAAAAAGATTTTGGTTATTGATAAAGAAAAAAAAGATAAAAATAATCGCTCTTGGTCGTTTTGGACAAATCAAAAGACTGATTTTGATATTTTGGTGTATAAAGAATGGCAAAAGGTGCGTTTTATTGCTCCAAAAATTGATAAAACAGACGAATTAAATTCTCTAAAATATAAAATGATTCGTGGTATTGATTTTTATAATTTTGTAAATGCAAAACTAACAGAGTTTGAAAATATAGAATTTTTACAAGCCGAAGTAAGTGAGGTAAAGTCAATTTCTGATACAGAAGCAGAAGTAAAACTAACAGAAGAGTTTGAAAACAAAACTTTTCACTCTGAATATGTCTTTGATTCTCGTTTTTTAAAAGAAGATATTCCTCCAAAAAGTGATGATTATCATTCCTTATTACAGCATTTTTTCGGCTATGTAGTAGAAACTGATGAGCCTATTTTTGATACGGAAACGGCGCAACTTTTTGATATGCGTTTGCCACAGCGAGATGCAGTAGAATTTGTTTATATTTTGCCTTTTTCTCCTAACAAAGCTTTAGTTGAATACACACTTTTTTCTAGTGAACTCTTAGAAAACAAAGAGCTTTATAAAGTTCGCTTAGAAAGCTATATGGCTACGAAGCTCAAAATAGAGGGTTTTAGAGTTTTGGAAGAAGAATATGGTGTAATTCCGATGACCGATTTTAAATTCGAACAGCCCAAAGCAAAGAATATAGTTTATATAGGAACAAAAGCAGGAAGAGCAAAACCAAGTACAGGATATGCTTTTTTGAGAATGTATAGAGATGCAGAAGCCAGAGTAGATGCGTGGAAAAAGACAGGAAAACCACACTACGAAGAAAAATTTAATAAGCAGTTTGAAACCTATGATTCAATGATTTTGAATATAATGGAGCGTAACCCAGAAGATATTCAGCGTATTTTTACAGATATGTTTCAGAATAACTCTATTGAAAGAGTTTTGCTTTTCTTAGACGAACAAACGGATTTCTTGACCGATTTGAAAATTATGGCTTCTGTTCCTTCTGTTCCTTTCCTAACTTCCATCAAAAACTTAATCACAGGAAAAAAAGGACAGAAATTACATCAGAATATTGTTAAGATTGCTTCTTAATGTAGTTATTATACTCAATCAGAAGTAGTTCTCAAAACCCTAAGGGTCTTCAAGACCCTTAGGGTTTAAATACAAACTATATTTTTTGATAAAATTTATTAGATAAAACTTACCTAAAATTAATCGGACATTTTACTTCTTCTCTTCCTCTTGCCGAACGTCTCAAGTCATATTTTGGCATATAAACTAAGCTAATCTCATAACTTCCTCCCACTCCAACAAGCGAAGCTAAAGCAAAATCATAACTTACTCCAAATTGCCAGTTTTCTACTTTTACGCCACTCACTAAAGCAAGGGCAGAGGAAGGCAAAAGCTGTGTTCCACTACGAGTAGGCAAACCACGGTACCAAGCTCCTGCATATAGAACATTCCACTCCCAATTCACACCTGTATCCACTTGCAAAAACGGACTTTGATATTGAAAAATTGCAGAAGGAACAAGCGTATGTTCGTCATTCAAAGCAATTCTATAACCTGCCTGTGCCGTAAAACGAACAGGGATTTGGTCACTTATATTAGAAATAGAAATGTCAGGTTGTAAGAGATGGTAGGCTGCCACACCAATCCACATTTTAGGATTATAGACAACAAAACCAGTCCCAAAGTCAGGATAACGAAGCGTGAAATTAGAAAACTCTTCGGCTGTTGCATTTCCACTAAGCATTGCATCTTCGAAGCGCAAACCGTCCATTCCTTGCGTTCGCTGTCCATAACTTGCTTGTGCTGCCATCGAAAGTTGCCAGTCATTTTCAAACTGAACTCTATACGAATAAATGGCAGCTACTTCCAAATTATTTGCATTCAGAGAACTCACTCTGTCTTGCTTTATCCAGCCTCCTAAAGCTCCTCTTCCTGTTCCAAAATTGTAATCAAATGCTCCAAAAAAAGACTGAATACCTCCATTTACACCATACCATTGTTGGCGATACAAAACGGATGCTCTCCAATGTGGAACTGTACCTGTCCAAGCTGGATTGACTGTCATAGGTGCGCTCCAAATCTGTGTAAAACGGCTGTCTTGTGCCGAAACAGAACTAGGAAAAACATAAAAAAGAGAGATTATACTAAAACAAAAAACACAACTTATAGATTTTAACTTATTCATTTCAAAATTTAATTTTATCATACATCTGACTACTACTTATTTTTTATTTCGTAGGGTTGTTTAGTAGCAAAAATACCATTGGTTTTAATCAATAATTAATACCGTTGTTAGTGTTTTAGCATAGCGACACCAACAATCATAAAGTTTTTATAAAAGAACGTCTAATTTCTTTTTTTATTCGCAAATTTATTAATTTATAATTACTTTTTATCAATTTTCACAAACATTACGTTGCTCTACATCAGTATCTAAATGTATTTCACAAATGACAAAAAACTCATTTTTCGCTCAACAACTCATTTCTTGGTATCATCAAAACAAACGAGATTTGCCGTGGCGAGATACTCAAAACCCTTATAAAATATGGCTTTCTGAAATTATTCTTCAACAAACAAGAGTAGCACAAGGAATGCCTTATTATGAAAAATTTGTTGAGAATTTTCCGACTATTCAAGAATTGGCTAATGCAGACGAACAGACAGTTTTACGGCTTTGGCAAGGATTAGGGTATTATTCAAGAGCTAGAAATTTACATGCAGCAGCAAAATATGTTTCAGAAGACTTGAATGGAATTTTTCCAAACAATTATATAGAAATCAAGAAATTAAAAGGTGTTGGAGATTATACAGCAGCAGCTATTTCTTCTTTTGCTTTTGATGAAGTACAGGCTGTTGTAGATGGAAATGTATATCGTGTTTTGTCTCGTTTTTTTGGAATAGAAAAAGATATAACGGTAAGTAAAAATCAGAAAGAATTTAGAGAGTTAGCACAAAAACTGATTGACAAAAAACAACCTGCTATTTATAATCAATCAATTATGGAATTTGGTGCGCTGCAATGTGTTCCCAAAAATCCAAATTGCAAAAACTGCCCTCTACAAAAAAAATGTGTTGCCTTTGAGAAGAATCTAATTGAAAAACTACCCATAAAAGGAAAGAAAACAGTTGTCAAAAATCGTTTTATGCACTATTTAGTATTTGTAAATGAAGTAAATTCTGAAAAGAAAGTATTAATCAAACAAAGACAAGAAGGCGATATTTGGCAGGGATTGAATGATTTTTTTGTGATAGAATTTATGGAGAAAGACAAAAAGAACTTTGAGCCTATAAAAGAATTAGAAGCTAGACTAAAAAAAGATGACTCTGACATAGATTTTGATAAAATTAAAAATGAAAAACAGAGACTGAAGTCTGTTCATGAATCTATCATTTTCAAACACCAACTTTCTCATAGAACCTTATATGCAAAGTTTTATACGATTGAAATAAAGGATACAAAGGAGCAAAAGAAGCTTTGGGATAAATTAAAATCAAATTATTTTTTGGAAGAAATAAACTGGGAAAAATTGGATAAAATCCCAAAACCTGTCTTGATTAGTAAATATCTTGACTATTTAAGCTCTCATCTTTTCTAAGTCTATTATTTTTTTGTATTTTTACGGTATCATTCAAATACTATTCTAAAAGGACGAAGTAAATCATACTAATTTTTTACATTCAATTTTATTAAAGAAATCATAAGTTATGGCAGGAGTAAATAAAGTAATTTTATTAGGAAACCTTGGGCAAGACCCAGAGATTCGTACCTTAGAGAGTGGTGTAAAAGTAGCAACAGTTTCTATCGCAACAAGTGAAAACTACAAAGACCAGTCAGGAGAATGGCAGGAGAGAACGGAATGGCATCGTCTTACTATGTGGCGTTGGACAGCAGAGAAAGCTGAAAAACTCAAAAAAGGAGACAAAATTTATGTAGAAGGAAAACTTACAACTCGCTCTTGGGAACAAGATGGCGTGAAAAGATATGTTACCGAAGTAGTAGTAAACGACTTACAATTTACTGCAAAAATGGGAGATGGCAACTACAATGGAGGAGTTCCAATGCCAACACAAGACCCTTATAGTGGTGGAAACACAACTACTTCAAATACTACACAACCTTCTCCTCAAAAAACAGAAGTGGCAAGTGAACTGAGTGGTTCTGGCAACCCCGAAGATGACCTTCCTTTCTAATCTAAAACTTAATTTTTACGACATTGAACGAGAGCGACAGTTTTAGTTGGAATATTACATCCATTCTAGAGAATTTTTATAATTTAGATATTCTTTTACAAGTAAACAGCATACAGGCTTCTAATTTAGCAATGTATGCCTTCGAACTATTTGTTATACTCATTTTATTGCTGCTTTCGGGGCTGATTTCAGGCTCGGAAGTAGCCTTTTTTTCTCTTACTACCCAACAGATAGAGGAATGTAAGGAGAGTGAAAAATTGGTAGATAAAAAACTTTTAGAGCTTCTTAGCAAACAAAAGCTACTTTTAGCAACTATTTTATTACTGAATAATTTAGTCAATATTGCTATCGTAATAGCTTCTACCTATATGATGTGGCAAATTTTTGGGCGAGAAGAAGAAGGAATTGTAGTCGTTATCTTAACAGCAATTATTACAGCAGCTATTGTCTTTTTTGGAGAGGTTGTACCGAAAGTAATTGCTCGTCAGCGTTCACTTGTGTTTTCTAGAAGCGTAGCTCGTCCGATGGCTTTTGCAATTACAGTTTTTCAACCTGCTGCTTGGATACTTGCATTTATGGGCGAAAGGCTAGAAAAGAGTGTCAAAAAAGGACAAAGTCAAACTCCTGTTTCTGTAGAACAGCTCAATAAAGCCTTAGAGCTTACAACGAATAATGAGGCTGCAAAAGAAGCAAGACAGATTCTGAGAGGCGTAATCAACTTTGGTCAAATCAATGCCAAACAAATTATGACTTCAAGAACAGAAATTACAGCCATAGAATATGCTACTTCGTACGATAATCTCTTAGAAACAATCAAAGAAAGTGGTTATTCAAGGATTCCAATTTATAAAGAAAAGGTAGATGATATTATCGGACTTCTTTATGCAAAAGATTTGTTAGCACATTTGAGAGAAGAGAGTGATTTTGAATGGCAAAAACTTATCAGAGAGAATGTTTTTTACGTTCCAGAAACAAAGAAAATAGATGACCTTTTTCAAGATTTTCAAACAAAACATATTCATATGGCAATCGTAGTCGATGAATATGGAGGAACTTCTGGGTTGGTAACTCTAGAAGATGTAATTGAAGAAATTGTAGGAGAAATAAATGATGAGTTTGATGATGATGAAGAACGTTTATTTATCAGAACAGCAGAAGACGAATACATTTTTGAAGGAAAAACACTTTTGAGTGATTTTGTAAAAGAGTTTGAGTTACATGGAAGTCATTTTGATACTGTAAAAGGAGAAAGTGAATCTATCGGTGGGCTTATGCTAGAGCTTTTTTCAAAGATGCCAATGCGAGGAGAGATAAAGGAATTTGCTCCCTTTGAGTTTATTATAGAAGCTGCAGACAGAAAGAGAGTAAAAAAAGTAAAAGTAAGAGTTTTGCAGCGAGAAGACCAAAAAGAAGAGGATTAAGCTTTAAGATGAAACAATGTTTTTACTAGGTGGCATCTGCTCTCATTATAAGATATAACTACTACTAAATTCAGATTTAATCAAAAGGACACAATTTAGTAAAATCTAAAATTTGCAAAACAAAACACTTTTTTGTATTTTTGTAACCAAATTAGAAAACAATTACGAATGGAAGGCAGAAAAAGCCTTCCATTTTCGTTTTTATATATATATATTATCCTTAATAGAAAGAAAAAATATTTGCTTCTAATTTCTGAAATCTAACTTCTAAATTATTTACATGTCCGATTCAAAAACAGCACAAATTAATTCTATTAAAGAAAAAATAAGCAATTTTATTCAAAAGGCAACTTCTCCACAAGCTAGTGAAGAAGGAAATGAGCTTTTTGATTTTGCACTTTCAACACATATTTTTCTATTAGAAATTCAAATTTCGAAGACAAGAACACCAAAGGTAATCATTATTATTGATGGTGATAATGGTGTCGGAATTGCTGACTGTGCTAATGTAAGCCGAAAAGTAGGAGCTTATTTTGAAGAAGATGATTTATTTGGAAAAGATGAAAAAGGCGAAGATAATCCTTACAACTTAGAAGTAACTTCTCCTGGTATTGATTATGGATTACATATTTTAAGACAATATCCTCAACACGTAGGACGTACTTTAGAGTTCGAACTCAAAGACGGAACGAAAAAAGTAGGCAAACTACAATCAATAGAAGAAAATGAAGAAGGCAAAGCAATTTTTCAAATCACAGAAGAATATGAAGTAGCCGAAGGGAAAAAAGGAAAGTTAAAAACGAAATACAAACCTGCTACTATTGACTTTGAAAAAGTAAAGGTAGCACACGTTCAAATATCATTCAAAAAAAAATAAAGTAGAAGATAGCTTCCAAACTATCTAAAAAATATAAAATACAATGAGCATAGAAACCACAACATTAATAGAATCCTTTGCAGACTTTGCAAGGTTAAAACGTATTGACCGTCCTACGATGATTCGTATTTTGGAAGATGTTTTTCGTACACTTATCCGAAGAAAATATCGTTCAGATGAAAACTTTGACGTTATTGTTAATATCGAAAAAGGCGATTTAGAAATTTGGCAATACAGAAATATTATTGCAGATGACGAGCCTGAATACGATGAGCAAACAGAAATTCGCCTCACAGATGCAAAGGTAATTGAACCTGATTTTGAAGTGGGCGAAGATGTGGCTCAAGAAATCAAAATTGATGATTTTGGACGTAGATTAGTTCAGACGGCACGTCAAACTCTTATTCAAAAGGTAAGAGATTTGGAAAAAGATTTATTATATCAGAAATACAAAGAATACGTAGGCGAAATTGTTACTTGCGAAGTATATCAAGTCTTAAAGCGTGAAGTTGTTTTGCAAGATAATGAAGGAAAAGAGCTTAGTTTGCCAAAAGGAGAGCAAATTCCGAAAGACCGTTTCCGTAAAGGAGATAGTGTTCGTGCTGTTGTTCATCGTGTAGAAATGCAAAACGGTAATCCAAAAATTATTCTTTCACGTACTGCTCCCTTATTTTTAGAGAAATTATTCGAATCTGAAATTCCAGAAATTGAAGAAGGAACAATTGCTGTTCGTAAAGTAGTCAGAGAAGCTGGTGAACGTGCAAAAGTTGCCGTAGAATCATTTGATGACCGTATTGACCCAGTAGGTGCGTGTGTAGGAATGAAAGGTTCACGTATTCATTCAATTGTAAGAGAGCTTTGTAATGAAAATATCGATGTGATTAACTACACCGAAAACTTGGAATTACTCATTTCTCGTGCTTTGAGTCCTGCCAAAACAACTTCTATGAAAATAGATGAAGACAATTCTCGTGTAGCTGTTTTCTTGAAGCGTGACCAAATTTCTCTAGCTATTGGAAAAGGAGGGCAGAATATTCGTTTGGCTGGAAAGCTAGTAGATTACGAAATTGATGTCTTTAGAGAAGAAGCTGTTGATGATTTTGAGGACGATGTAGATTTGACAGAATTCAAAGATGCTATCGATGATTGGATTATCGAAGAGTTTCATAAAGTAGGTTTTGATACAGCAAGAAGTGTATTAGAATACAACAGAGAAGATTTGATTCGTCGTGTAGATTTGGAAGAAGAAACAATTGACTTTGTTTTGGAAGTCCTTAAAAAAGAATTTGAATAGTAATTTTTATAAACCCTAAGAGTCTCCAAGACCCTTAGGGTTTTGTATAAAAAGTTAAAAAAGTCAGATAAAAAAATAAATATTTGCTTTTTTTTACGATTTTAGATTATTTTTTCTAAAAATTATCGTATTTTTGTAAAAAACAGGCTCTTACCAATTCAAAATACATTTTATAAAGTAATAAAAGAAATTTTTGAGTAGTAAGTAATAAGCAAAGTTTAAACATCAATAATTCATATATAACTGTACCCATACAAAATAGGGGCAGTTTATCCATCAAAACCAAATATCGTTTCAAAAAAAACTTAAATTAGTTTAAGAACAGACCCTCCTAAAATCACTTAAAATAAAAATTACTTAGGAGTCAAAAGTAGGCAACTCATCATTTTTTAGAACATTAACTAACGCAAGGATAATTTTCAGAAGATAAGCTAAAAGTCGCCCCACAAAAAAATTTATGGCAGAAAATAAAAAACAAATGAGACTTAGTCAGGTCGCCCGAAAATTAAATATCGGACGCAATACCATAGTCGAACATCTACGAAAAAAAGGACACGATTTGAAAGGCAATCCCAATGAGCCTATCAATCAAGAAATGTATGCAATTTTGGAAAAAGACTTTGAGGGTTCGCTCAAGAATAGGAGAGAAGCGTCTAATATCAAAATAGGAACTACTTCTGCAACAGCCAAAACTATTGATAAAGATACGAAAGCCAAATCTCAAACAGAGGTTCAGACAGAGAAAGAGGATGACGATACGGAACAAGAAAAAGAATTGTTTATAAAAGGAAACGTAAAATCAACTCCTCAAACTAGTTCACAAGACCAGAAAAAAGAAGATAAAAAGAAAGCAGAACCTGAAACGTTTACTACTGATTCACATCAAATGAAAGTAGTAGGAAAGGTAGATTTAGATAAGTTTAATAAGAAAAAAGGTTCTACTAAAAAGTCAGCTTCAAATAAACAAGCAGATAAAAAAGAAACAAGTAAAACAGTTTCGAAACAGGAGACAAAGGCGACTAGTTCAAAGCAAATATCATCTAAAGCAAAATCTATTGATAATACAGCTACAAAGAAAAATTCAGCTCCTAAAACAACAGTAGATAGCACAAATAAGAAGGATACAGTAGAAAAAACGACACCTAAAAGTGATAATAATAAAACTGTAAAGCAAGACGATAAGAAGAGCCAAAAGGAAAACAAGCCTTCTCAAAACTCTAAAACACCATCTAATTCTATAAATAAGAATGATAGTAATAAGAAGGTAGAAGCATCAAAGGATTCTAATACAAAAAAAGAAGACAAAAACAGTAGTAATAAAGCTACTCCACAGCCTTCTAATAAAAAAGACAAAAGAAGTTCAGATAGTAAGAAAGCTGATAATAAGTCAAATAAGCCTGAAACTTCTGTAAATAAAGCAAAAGAGAATTCTAAAAAGAATCAAGAAAAAGATATAAAAGCTACCTCTAAAACTTCTGATAAAAAAGAAGATGTTAAGGGTAAAGGAGAGGAAGATTATGTTTCTTCACAGGGGGATAAATTACCAGGACTTAAAGTAGTTGGTAAAATAGATTTATCTTCTTTCTCTAAAAAGAAAAAATCATCTGATGATAAGTCCGATGATGGAACTCGTCGTCGTCGTCGTCGTCGTCGTCGTCGTAGAGGAGAAGGAGAAGGTTCTTCAGATAGCAAACCACAGGACTTGACTAAACTGAACACAAGTGATAAAACAGGTTCGACCACTACTAAGCCAAAAACAGATTCTGACAATAGTAGAAGACGCAAAAAGAGACGTAAAGAACAACCTTCTGCTAAGGAAGTTCAAGAACAAATCAAGGCTACTCTTGCTCGTATGAACACAGGTTCTGGAAAAGGTGGAAGAGGCAAAAGAGGTGGAAGTAGAAGAGATAAACGTGAGGCTCGTGAAACTGAACAGAACGAAGTAAAAGTAGAAAACAAGTTATTAAAAGTAACAGAGTTTATTCCTGCAAGTGATTTTGCAAACTTACTTGATGTTTCTATTAACGAACTTATTTCTAAAGGAATTGGATTAGGCGTAATGATTTCAATCAATTTACGTCTTGATGCCGAAGTTATTACGCTTCTTGCCGATGAATTTGGTTACGATGTAGAGTTTACATCTGCTGAAGAAGAAACAGAAGTTGTAATAGAAACCAAAGACAAACCAGAAGATTTAGAACCTCGTGCGCCTATTGTTACCATTATGGGACACGTAGATCACGGTAAAACAACTCTTCTTGATTACATAAGAAAAGCAAAAGTAGCAGATGGAGAAGCTGGTGGAATCACGCAGCATATTGGAGCTTATAATGTTACTTTAGATGAAGGAAAAGAACTTACTTTTTTAGATACTCCAGGACACGAAGCCTTTACAGCAATGCGTGCAAGGGGTGCAAAAGTTACTGATGTTGTTATTATTGTTGTAGCAGCAGATGATGGTGTTATGCCTCAAACTCGTGAAGCAATTAATCATGCTAAACTTGCCGAAGTACCTATTATTATTGCTATCAACAAGATAGATAAAGTAGGAGCTAACCCAGACCGAGTAAAACAAGAACTAGCAGATATGAATGTTCTTATAGAAGAATGGGGTGGTAAATACCAAGCCCATCATATTTCTGCAAAGAAAGGTGAAGGTATAGATGAACTACTAGAGGGCGTTATATTAGAAGCTGAAATATTAGAACTTAAAGCAAATCCAAATAGAAATGCAGCTGGAACAGTTGTAGATGCTTCTTTGGACAAAGGACGTGGATATGTAGCCACTACCATTGTACAAAATGGTACTTTGAAAGTAGGAGACGTGATTTTGGCTGGTTCGCATTTTGGTAAGGTACGTGCAATGATTGATCACTTGGGTAATCGTCTAGAACATGCTCCACCATCAACACCAGTTCAGATTTTAGGTCTTGATGGTGCGCCACAAGCTGGAGATAGATTCAATGTAATGAAGTCGGAACGTGAAGCAAAAGATATTGCTACTCGTAGAGAGCAAATTTTACGTGAGCAGTCTATTCGTGCTACTCGTCGTCTTACTCTTTCTGATATTAATAGAAGACTTGCAATTGGAAACTTCCAACAACTCAATCTTATCATCAAAGGTGATGTTGATGGTTCAGTTGAGGCATTGGCAGATTCACTACAAAAACTTTCTACTGACGAAGTAAATGTAAATGTTGTAATGAAAGGCGTAGGTCAGATTTCAGAATCAGACATCAACCTTGCAACTATTTCAGATGCAATTATCATTGGTTTCCAAGTTCGTCCATCTCGTAATGCTCGTGCATTGGCAGACAGAGAACAAGTAGAAGTACGTCTGTATTCGGTTATCTATAAAGCGATTGATGAAGTTAAGTCGGCTATTGTTGGTCTTCTTGCTCCAAAAATTGAAGAAGATATTGTTGGTACAGTTGAAATTCGTGAAACATTCAAAGTCTCTAAAGTGGGTGTTATTGCTGGTTGTATGGTTACGACTGGTAAAATCAAACGTAATAACAAAATCCGAATTATTCGTGATGGTATTGTTATCCACGAAGGAGAAATCGAAACTTTGAAACGTTACAAAGACGATGTACAAGAAGTTAAATCTGGGTTTGAATGTGGTATTTCTATCAAGAATTACAATGAAATTCAAGTTGGAGATGAGATAGAATCGTACGAGGAAAGAGAAGTGAAACGTACTTTTGAAGAACTCAAAAATGCGACACCTACTCCGAAAGAAGAAGCAACTAAAGAAGCTAAAGAAAGCAAAGAAAAACAAGCTAAAGAGAAAGAAACGAACTAAAAACATTTCTCAATTTATATAAAAATCAAAAAGCATTTCTAATTTTTTAGGAATGCTTTTTTTAATTTAATCCTCGTTGACGGCAATGCCTCAACGACGGTTTACTTTATTTTTGAAATTCAATGAAAGAAAGAACGACATTCCAAAAACTAAAAGAACGAATCAAAATTGCTTTTGAAGTTCGTTTATGTCATTTTATCGATAAATTAGTTATTGCTTCTACAAAATACAATTCTACTAAAGATAGTCTTCTGATTATTCGTTTAGATGCAATTGGAGATTATATTTTATTCAGAAATTTTTTAGAAGAACTAGCAAAAGACAAAGTTTACAAAAACTACAAGCGTGTTTTGTGTGGAAATGCTATTTGGAAATCTTTGTTTGAAGAATGGGACAAAGAAACAGTAAATAATGTAATTTGGATTGACCGTAAAAAATTCTATAAAAGTTCTATTTATCGTTATCAAAAACAAAAAGAAATTAGAAAACAAGGTTTCGAAATAACTATCGAATCTACCTATTCAAGATTATTGCTTTTTGGAGATGCTATTGCGAATGTTTCGGGTGCAGAAAAACGAATTGGAAACGAAGGAAATACAGATAATTTAATCCAAAAAGAGAAAAAGTTAGCTGATAGTTTTTATACCCAATTACTAGAAACTCCCAACAAACCAGTTTTTGAATTTGATAGAAATAAAATCTTTTTTGAGCAGTTTTTGAATAGAAAAATCGATTTAAAATATCCTTTTCTACTAGATAAAATTGATGTAACAGAAAAAAAAGAAAATCAAATTGCTCTTTTTATTGGTGCAAGTGAAGTGTATAAAACGTGGCATTTTGAAAATTTTGCGAAACTTATTTTAGAGTTATATTCCGTTAATAATGAATTAGAGTTTATTTTGATTGGAGGAAAAAATGAACAAATTCTAGCTCAAAATATAAATTACTTTATTGAAAATAATTTTGAAAATCAAAGTGAAATTCTAAATTCAATAACTGACTTTACAGGAAAAACAAATCTCATTCAGCTTTCTCAAAAAATAGCAGAAAGTAATCTATTAGTTACTAACGAAACCGTAGCCTCACATCTTGGCGCAGCTACACAGACGAAGACTATTTGTATTGCCAATGGAAGACATATTGGGCGTTTTAGTCCGTACCTGAATGAATATAATTTACCTATTTCTTATATCTTTCCTCCTAAAATTGAAGAAGAGTTAAAGCAAAATGATAAAGAATTAGTTTATCAAAAATATTGTAATTCTATGGGAAATGATATTAATGAGATTACTGTTGAGCAAGTTTTTGTGAAGATAGAAGAAATAGTAAAATGATATTTTTAATAAAAAAACATAAATCTCTGATTTTAGACCAATCAGATAGCAAATAAGGGGTTGGGAAAATAAATTCTAATAAAAATTCCGTAATTTTGCACCAATTTAAAGACGTAGCTTTATCCTAAATAGAGCAATTTTTCGTTTTACTCACTTCATAAATATTCAATATCAGCATGGCAGATAAAAAAATTCGTGTAGCAATCAACGGTTTTGGACGCATCGGACGTGTTACGTTCCGTGCCTTAATGAAAAAATCGTCTATCGAAGTAGTAGCAATCAACGACCTTACAGACACAAAAACACTTGCCCACCTTCTCAAATATGATTCGGTACATGGCAAATTTGACGGAACTATCTCTTCTACTGATGATTCATTGACAATCAATGGAAAAACAATCAAAGTAACAGCAGAAAGAGAGCCTTCAAAGCTTCCTTGGAAAGAAAATAATATCGATGTAGTGTTGGAATCAACAGGATTCTTTACAGACAAAAAAGCAGAAGGACACATTAGCGCAGGAGCGAAAAAAGTAGTTATTTCTGCACCAGCAAAAGACGGCATCAAAACAGTAGTTTTGGGTGTAAATGATGAGATTTTGGAAGGTAGCGATACGCTTATTTCAAATGCTTCTTGTACTACAAACTGTCTTGCTCCAATGGTAAAAATCTTGAACGACAAATTTGGAGTAGAAAAAGGCTTCATCACAACTGTTCACGCTTATACTTCTGACCAAAATATCCACGATGCGCCACACAAAGACCTTCGTAGAGCTAGAGCAGCAGCTTATTCTATCGTTCCTACAACAACAGGTGCAGCAAAAGCAGTTGGTTTGGTTTTACCTGAATTGTCAGGCAAATTAGATGGTTGTGCTATGCGTGTTCCAATTCCAGACGGTTCTTTGACTGACCTTACTGTAATTTTGAAAGAAGAAGTTACAAAGGAGCAAATCAATGAAGTAATGAAAGCAGCTTCTGAAAATGAATTAAAAGGAATCTTAGAATATACAGATGAGCCATTGGTTTCTATTGATATTGTAGGAAATCCTCACTCTTGTATCTTTGATTCTGCACTTACGTATGCGAGTGGAACAATGGTAAAAGTAGTAGGTTGGTACGACAATGAATCGGGTTACTCAAATCGTTCGGCTGATTTGATAGAGAAAATAGGTTAATAATTTTTTACTTTGTCGCTCGTGAGGACACGAGCAACGGTAGAATTTAATAAAAACAAAAAAAGACTCAAGCAATTATTTGTTTGAGTCTTTTTAGATTAAAAAAAGACCACCGAAGAGTACTATTATTTTTTCAAATAAGTGGCTTTCAGAACGTCCGATACGAGCAGTCTTTTCTCTAAAATAAAGATACACAAAATAAATAGTTCCGTTGCTCGTGTCCTCACGAGCGACATAATACATCAAATGCCAACCTTCCTAAAAAAATCCCTACAATGGGCTTCAACTTTCAAAACTTTTATTTACCTCAATCCAAATGAGATAGAATATCCCCATGAACCATTTTCACACGTTTTGGCAGTAGGAGAAAAAAGGAAAGTTTGTAGTAATACTGCTCATAAAATAGAAGGAAAAACAAGTTTTGATAAACTCTACAACTTTTGGAATAGTCAGAGCCAAACAGAGAATTCGTATCTTTTTGGCTATTTTAATTATGACTTAAAGAACGAATTGGAAAATTTATCTAGTTCTAATCTTGATAATTTAGGCTTTCCAGAATTTTATTTTTTCGAACCTAAATACATTTTATTTTTTGATACAAAAGGAAATTTACTAATTGATAAAACAAAACAAGAAAATAATTTTGAGGATGAAATTCTATCACAACTAATTATAGAAATAGAAAATACAGAAGTAGAAAGCAATAAGTCAATTTATAATTCTACACAGCCGTTGTCGGTGTCCCCACCGACGACAAAAAACACCTCAAAACCAAAAATAAACTGCCATTTTTCAGAAAAAGAATATTTACAAACTGTTGAGATAATTAAAAATCATATTGTAGAAGGCGATGTCTATGAACTCAATTTATGTATAGAGTTTTTTATCGAAAAATTAGAATTAAATCCTTTAGAAGCCTATCAAGAATTATGTAAAATCTCAAAAATGCCTTTTTCTTCTTTTCTGAAAATTACGATAGAAGAAAATGAAAAAAAGACTGAAAAATATGCGCTTTGTGCTTCTCCAGAACGATTTTTAAAGAAGACAGGAAACAGACTAATTTCTCAACCCATAAAAGGAACAGTAAAAAGAGGAAAAACAGAAGACGAAGATGAAGAACATAAAAATTACCTCAAAACAAGTGAAAAAGAAAGAGCTGAAAATATGATGATTGTAGATTTGGTCAGAAATGATTTGGCAAGAAGTGCAGAAATAGGTTCTACACATGTAAGCGAAATGTTTGGAATTTATACCTTTCAACAGGTTCATCAAATGATTTCTACGGTGGAAGCAACGTTATCAAAAGACAAAAATTGGTCAGAAGCCATCAAAAATGCCTTTCCAATGGGGAGCATGACAGGTGCACCCAAAATAAAGGCTACTCAATTAATAGAAAAATACGAAAAGTCAAAACGTGGTTTGTATTCGGGTTCGATTGGTTATATTTCTCCTAACGGCGATTTTGATTTCAATGTAGTTATCCGAACTCTTTTTTATGATTCACTTTCAAAATATGCTTCTTTTCAAGTCGGAGGAGCAATTACGTACGATTCTGACCCAAAAAGTGAATGGGAAGAGTGTTTGTTGAAAGCAAAGGCAATTCGAAGTCTTTTTGAATGAAAATAATTTGTAAAATGAATATTATTTTATCTACATTTGCAAACCTTTTTTAAATAAATTTCTTTAAATTATCATATTTCATAAACATGAAAAAACTAATTTTATTTTCTATCTTTTTTGCTCTTTGTTTTTCTTCTTTTGCTCAAACTTCACTCAATACAAGTGTAGGATATACCACGCATGGAAGTGGTGATATGTTTGGATACGCTGCAAGTTTTGGAGTAGATAAACTCCTTCCCAAAATTTCAAATCGTCTTTCTTTAGGATTCAACGCTCGTTTTATGACACATAGTAGAGAGTACGAAATGAGTTATCTAAATCAAACTTTACCTAATTATCAAAATTCAAATCTTAGAGTAGTAACTTCTGGTTCTCAATTAGAAATCGTTCCTTCTTTTGCACTTATTAAAACAGAAGTTTTCTCATTTCGTTTTCATGCAGGTATTTTAGGACGTTATCAAGTTACAAATAGTCCAAGTATTTTTGGCTCTACGATTATGTATGATGAGGTTGTTTTAAACGTTATTAATGATGATACAAATGATTTTAGAAGATTTGATGTAGGCTATATTTCACAATTCAGTATGCAATTCAAAGTTTCTAAACGCAGTCAATTGGGAATTGCGATGTCTTTTCAAAATGATACAAATGGTTCTGCTATTACGTCTATTCCATTGAGTTATTATTTTTCTTTGTAAAAACATTCAAGTCTGTATTTTCTAACCTATATTATTTTCAGAAATGGTATAGGTTTTTTATTCTTTCCTAAATCGAATAAACAAAACCATACCCAAAAAAAGAGCAAGAAGAGCAATTATTCCGACTTTAATAGAAGTTTTTGTATCAATTCTACTGACAATAATTTTCTTATCCGTAGAGTTTTTGGCTTCCTCTTCTGCCATAAAAGCAGCTAAATAAGCTACTTTTTGAAGTGAATCCACTACTAGATAATCAGGAATTTTATTATTTACAATATAAAGAAGCTGGGAAGCTACTGTATCGCTTTTAATAAAAAAAGTAGAATCACTATACCCTTCTAGCTCAGGTAAATAATTATCTTCAAATTTTTTGTCAATTCTGAATCCTTCTTCAATCCAGTCTTTTTCTTGTTGAAAAATAGGTTGTAAATAACTATCTCTCTCTTTTATTTTTTGAGCTAAAAAGACCGAAATATCCGTAGTATTATATTTTTCTTCTTTCTTGAGATAATTTTGATGATGCAACAAAACTGAAGAAGCAAGATGAGTATAAGCTTTTGCAGCCTTAGGAGAATAGTTAGAAATAAGCTGCGCAGCTCTCAAATACGCAAAAGCTGCTACTTGTGCAGAACCTCTTTTGTTCTGACGCTCTTCTTTTTGTTTTTCTGTATAAGTAACTTGGTCTTCACCCAAAGTGGGCAACGCTGTCTTTCCTAAAAATAAATCTCCAATCGCTTCTATCAAAATGATATTTTCAGAATGTGAAAAGCGAAGAAGTTGTAACATAGCAAAAATTGCTTCATCGGTTTGTTCTTCTGTTAGTTTAGGTTTTTTCTTATTTCTATCTTTTCTCTTCTGAAATTTTTTAGCTAAGAAGGTATAAAAGTTAGGAATTTCATAAATTTGCCTTTGTTTTGCCAAGTCATCAACTGTAAAATCGCCCTGTACTGGTAGAGTAATCTTACGCCTTTGTTTTTTTGTTGCTCCTTTTCGTGCTGCACATTCAATCAAATAATCTATCCAATACACTTGATATTTATCTCTCAAAGCTAGAGGACTAAATTTTTTGAGTAATTTTTGAGCATAAAAACGAGCTTTATAGAGTTCTCTATCTGCAATATAAAAAGTAGCTAAATTTGCGTAAGTGCTGTATTCTCCTGCTTTTTTTCGTTCCTTTGCAATCATTAATCGAATGGCATCTTTTGTTCTACCTGTCAGATGATAAGAAATTGCCATTGCATCATAGAGTATCAAAGAGTCTGGATTTTTATTCCACTCATCTTCATACATAGATATTCGCCAAAAATGGTAATTTTGTGAATGTTTTAAATGATTGCCCACCAAAACCTGCATAACTGTTTGGTAAGGAACAGCATTCAACTGACTTGTTTCATCGTCCCAAAGAGAAGCCAAGGCCAAAAAAGGGTAGAGAAAAAAGCCACAAAAACAAAGTATCAGAAATTTAGAAAAGAAATTATTCATTTATATATCATCATTCAACTAGAAACAATTCAAAAATACAACTTATTCTTGATGTTGTTAAATAAAATACTCACTAAAACTAGCTTATTTTGCTCAATAATTAAGAAGCAATGAAAGCGCATAATTTTATTTTTATGAACTCTACTCTCAAAAAAGCACTCCAATTTAGCATTTCGCTGCTCATAGGAATTATATTTTTTTATTTTTTGTATCGTAATGTTGATACAGCCAAAATGCTTGAAGATTTGTCAAAGGCAGATTACAGAATTATACTCTTATCGATGGCATTAGGTTGTCTGTCGCATTGGAGTAGAGGTGTTCGTTGGACAATTGCACTACGTCCTTTAGGCTATAAAGTACAAAAAAGAAAAGCTTTTGTTTCGGTTATGGTAGGTTATCTTATGAATATTGCTTTTCCTCGTGCTGGAGAAGTAGCTCGTTGTGCTTTTTTGAAAAGAACTGATAATGTGCCTGTCGAAACTTCCTTTGGGTCTGTAATCGGAGAACGTGCTTTAGATTTTGTTCTTTTAGTATCAATTACAACTTTTACTTTTTTGGTAGAGTGGGATATAATAAAAGGGTTTTTAGATAAATATGCAGATTTTGGAATCTATGAACAAAAATTTTATGATAACATTTGGTTACTTTGGATTTTGATTGTCTTAGGCGTTTTGACTTTAGGGCTTATTTATTTATACAGAAAACAAATACGTGAAAATGCTTTTGTGATTAAAATTCAAGCATTTTTGGGAGGACTTTGGAAGGGGATTTTGTCAATAACAAAACTCAACAGAAAACAACAAGTCTTTTATATTTTACATACTGTGATTATTTGGGCATGTTATCATTTGATGATTTATGTCCTTTTCTTTTCTATTGATGCTACTTCTGACCTTACTGTTATGGCAGGTTTTACGGCTATGGTTATGGCAGGTGTGGGAATGGTTATTCCTATTCCAGGAGGAATTGGTTCTTTTCACTTTTTTGTTCAACAAACACTTATTGCGTATGGAATCAATGAAACAACAGCTTTAGATTTTGCTTTTTTAGGGCATACAGGACAAACAGTAATGGTTATTATTGTGGGTGGAATCAGTGCAGCAATTGGTTTATATCTTTGGGGAGGAAAATCAGTTGTCAGTAAACAGTCATCAGTTACAAGTTAATTTCATTTGAAACTCTCATTCTTCATTCCCAATTCCCATATTCTAGTTCCTATTTTCCAATTCCTAACTCCTAAAATTCAAATGAAAAAAATATTTATTCTACTTTTTTTATTATTGACTTTCTCTTCTTGTGAGAGATTTTATACTCATCAATTCAAATTACAAAACAATACAGATGATACATTACTCATCAAATACATAGAAAAAAAGAGTAGTTTTAAAAGTCAGTTTCCTGATACGATTCGTAGCTTTCATTTAGTTCCTGTTGAGAAGTTAGTTTTGAGAGAACCAAGAAATATCTATACTGTTACAGGAGAAAAATCGGCTACTGCGCCTGATATTTATACAGATAAAATTGATGTTTTTGATTCACTAAAAATTGCCAAAGTTAAAACTATTTTTCCAGATACAACAGGAATAGGAAAGTTTGATACTTCTGCT
The DNA here is from genome assembly GCF_037126435.1 of Bernardetia sp. ABR2-2B. Lineage (GTDB taxonomy): Bacteria > Bacteroidota > Bacteroidia > Cytophagales > Bernardetiaceae > Bernardetia. The sequence continues at coordinate 3,486,829 of NZ_CP147020.1, forward strand.
TTCATTCAAAAAGATTTTTTAAACAGAAGTTTTTGGGAGTATTTTATTGATGAAAATCAAGATGCAGGGGTTTATTTATTCGAAATTGAAGATTCAGATTTGGAGTAAAACATTATATAAATTTAGCAGAATATTAAAAACAAGAGTGAATAAAGGAACGTTTCAGTAAGAAACTAGCTAGAAATTACAATGAAAAAAATATTGAATTTGCTCTTGGTTTTTTCTATTTTCTCGTGTACAGAAAAAGAAACACCAAAACCCCAAGAAGAATTAACTGGAAATTACCCTACTTCCGAATTACTCTATTTTGGAGATGCAAACCTGCCAACAGATAATATAACAACTTATGAAGGAGTAGAGTTAGGTAGAAAATTATTCTATGACAAACGTCTTTCTTCTGATGGGACGGTTTCTTGTGCTACCTGCCATAAACAAGAATTAGCTTTTACAGATGGAAAAGCAAAAAGTATTGGTGTAAATAATGAAGAAATGCCAGTTAGTGCCATGTCGCTAGTAAATCTGACGTGGAATAGCCGTTTGACGTGGAACGGAAAAAGTCAAACACTGGAAGAACAAGCTATTTTGCCAATGGAAAATCATCAAGAAATGAATCAAGATGCAGAAATTACGGCTCAAATTCTTTCAGAAACAACTGAATATCCTGTGCTTTTTGAAAAAGTCTTTGGAAGCAAAGAAATCACACCTAGTAAAATCACAAAAGCTTTAGCACAGTTTCAGAGAACACTTATCAGCAATAATTCGAACTACGATAAATATTTGAGAGGCGAATACCAACCTACCGAATCCGAACTCAGAGGAATTCAATTATTTTTTACGCATCCAGATGCAGAACGAGGAATCCGTGGAGGTAATTGTGGTGATTGTCATTTGGGTTCGCTCACTTCTGGAAGCACATTAGGTTTTGAAGGCTTACACAATAACGGATTGGATGATGACCAAAATTTGAAAGATGGTTTATTTGCTGTTACTCAAAACCGTTTTGATAAAGGAAAATTTAGAACGCCTTCTCTCCGAAATATTGCCCTAACTGCTCCTTATATGCACGATGGAAGATTACAGACTTTAGAAGAAGTAATAGAACACTACGATAATGGAATCAAAAAAAGCCAAACTCTTTCCTCCTTGATTACGGCAGCCAGTAATGATTTTATTAGTGACCCAAATGGAGAAATTCGTTTAGCTCTGACTGAACAAGAAAAAAAGGATATTATTGCTTTCTTAGAAATGCTAACTGATGAAGAATTTATCACAAATCCTAAATTTAGTGAGCCTAAGTAATTTTTTGTAAAACCCCTCAACGACGACTTTATGCCTCGTTGACGGTTGGAAATTCACTTACCTTTTACTAATTTTATTGAGTGAAACAGCCTTCTGTCTGCTACATCTGAAACGCTTCAAATCATCAGCTGCTTTCTTGGAGTGTTTTGTGCTTCTTCCCTGTACTCGCTTTCGCCACATTCTGAAAGATGAAGGTTTCATTTCTCTACGCATGAGCGTAATTGTTTCTTTTTCTGTTAAATTAAACTGTGATAGAATTGCATCAAAAGGCGTTCTGTCTTCCCACGCCATTTCTATTACTCGGTTTTTATCTCGTTCTGAAAGTTGTTTTAGTTTTTTCATAATTTTTATTTTGTTGAAAGTAACTTAAACAATAAATCTTTTGATACAAAAAAAGTTTGCATAATTTTTATACAAACTTCTCAAAATCAAAATTTTGATGGGAGTTACTTCATTTTTTCATTTGCTGGACGGTTTGAATAAAGAGCCGTAATTTCATTGCGTTGTTTACACAAAATAGCCTTTTTATCAATGGCAGCAATAGGAAATTTTATCATTTTATAATCATTTGCCAAAATAGTAAGCCAGTCTTCCATTGCATATTCTTTGTCTTTGATTTTCTCATCATAATCTTTGTGATGTTCGTCAAAAAGAGCTTTTGGTTCTAGGTTGAGCCAATTCAAAAGAGTTTTCCACATAGTTGTAGTAAGGTCTTGGAGTTCCATTTCACGCACAAATTTGGCTATTCCGTTTGCTTCCGTACGTCTTTCTTCCCAATTTTTTTGGTCTTTGTCATACATAAAAACCAATTCTTGAGGTTTGATTGAAATACTTTCCATATTTTCGTCTTTAGTTGTGTTATGTTCCATAATAGATTAAACAGTTTAAAAAGTGTAGTTTAAAAGTTTATTAACCTCATGAAACAAAAAAAGTTATTGAGCAAAATCAAAACTATACATTTATTTTCTAATTTCATCTATTCTCTTACTTCTTCGTCTATTTGATTCAGAATTTCTTTTGGTTTGAGATACGTACTTTTTTTGAATGATTTATAAGACTCAGAAGCATCAGATAAAAATATGGCATAATAAGACCAATCATACATTTGCCACTTCAAACCCCTAGCAACTGTCATGCTGTCAATTTCTTTTTCATAATTGGCTTTTCTTTTCTTGCTCGTATAAGCCCAAAGACGCTCCAAAACTCCTCCAAAAGTACGATTTTGATAATCTACAAAATGACTAAACTCGTGTGCAAAAATTCCTATTCTTGCATTAAAAGGAACTTCATCAATTGTTATCATGCCTTCTTTTTGGCTGTTATTTATACGAACTACATAATTTCTTTTTGATTTATTTTTAAAACATAAAGAACTAATTGTAGGACGAGCATTGAGCGTTGTTTTGATAGTACATTCTTTAAAATCAATGGGCGTTTGGATAAGTTCGGGGTAATAAGAAAGTGCAATAAGAATAGCAGAACGATATTTGGTAGGAATTTTTTTATTTTTTCCATAAATCAAATCCAAACTATCTATGGTTTTGCCTTGTTGTAGGCTGTCAATGCAATGTAAATTGAAAAAAGAAATAGCAGAACTAGGAGAGTGAGGATGTTTTGAAACGCAGTCTTTCTTTTGAGCAAAGGAAGAGTTAATCAAGCAATAAAGTATAAATTGAACGATAAATAATGAGATAGCTTTAAAGGGCATAGTAAATAATTAGAAATAAGATAAGTAAGTATTACAATTACTAAAGCGCAAAATTCAAGCTAGAAATTAAATTATAATTTGGTAAAAAATATTTTATTTAAAATAATATTTGTTTTTAATGTCAAATCTAACTTTAAAGTTAGATTTTTCTAACTTTGTTTTAATTATCAAAAACTACTGCTTTATTTTTAAGCAACACAGATTTATATGAATGAGATAATTGATTTTTTTTTATTGACTGAACCAAATACTCGTTACGTAGTTTTGGGATCGATTCTGTTAGGTACAAGTTCGGCTATCGTGGGCTGTTTTACATTTTTGCAAAAACGAGCCTTAGTAGGCGATGCTGTTGCTCATTCCATCTTACCAGGGGTTTGTGGTGCTTTTTTGATGGCAGGAACAAAGAATCCATTTTTTTTGATTATAGGAGCTTTTGTTTCAGGTTGGCTTTCCATTATTTGTATGAATCTGATTACAAAGTATAGCAAACTCAAAGAAGATACAGCCGTTGCGCTTATTTTATCTGTTTTTTTTGGTTTTGGTGTGATGCTTCTTACGTATATCCAACAATCTGGAAATGCTTCACAGTCTGGTTTAGAGAGTTTTTTGTTTGGAAAAGCTGCTGCACTTGTGGGAAGTGATGTTTGGATTTTTGGTGGTTTGGCTGCTTTGATGTTACTTTTAGTTGGACTTTTTTACAAGGAGTTTATTATTGTTGTTTTTCATAAAAGCTTTGCTCAAACCATCGGACTTCCCATTGTTGCCATTGAAATTCTGCTTACTACACTTACCGTTTTGGCTGTCGTGGTAGGTATTCAGTCGGTGGGAGTGGTTCTGATGGCTGCAATGCTCGTTACTCCTGCTGCTGCTGCTCGTTTTTGGACAGATAAACTACACAAAATGCTTTTTATTGCTGCTGGTTTTGGTGCTTTGGCAGCTATTGGAGGAGCTTTTGTTTCTTATATTCAAACGCAAATGCCAACAGGTCCTTGGATTGTTTTGGTCGCTTCTGCTATTGCAATGCTTTCATTTTTCTTTGCACCAAAAAAAGGAATTGTAGCAAGGAAGCGAAGACAATATTTATATAAGAAACAGATTTTGGAAGAAAATATTCTGAAAGCTATTTATCATATTGCAGAAAAAGATGCTACCAAATCTATTTCTTCATTGGAGGATATTGGACTTCAAAGACAGTTTAAGCCTGTTTTACTCAAAAAGTCATTAAAAAAGCTAACACGAAAACAGTTTATTCAAAAAACTCAAAATGGATGGGGACTTACTGAAAAAGGAAATCAAAAAGCAAAACGACTAGTAAAGCTACATCGTCTTTGGGAGTTGTATTTAACCGAGTTTGTACGTCTTGCACCTGACCACGTACACGAAGCTGCAGAAGCTTTAGAGCATATTCTGACACCAGAAATAGAAGCGCAGTTAGAAGTTAGATTAAAATATCCACAAAAAGACCCTCACGATAGAGAAATTCCTTATTGATATAAAAGGAAATGGATTACGAACTTGTTTTGTATGTGTATTTGTTGGTGTCGCTTCGCTAAAACACCAACAAAGGATAGGTTTATGTTATTGATACAAAGGTTTATAGCTTCACACTCATAACCAAAATATCATCGGTTTGTCTTCTCTTTTTCTTCCATCTAATAAGTTCTTTACTAAAGGCTGAATACTGTTCGGCAGAAGAAAGAATACTGATTTTTTCTAAAAATTGTCTAAAGAAACGAGTGTAATACTTGCGTTCTGTTTTATCATCCATTGTCTTATCTGCTCCAAATTGGTCTTGAAAGCCATCAGAAGCTAAAAATAGATTATCTCCTTTTTCGTATTTGAATATATTTATTTTGTATTCTTTTTCTTTTTTCTTAGAAATAAATGAGCCACCGATAGCAAAAGAACTTCCTTTGATGGTTTCAATTTTTCTATTTCGGACAATATACAAAGGCATTTTTGCTCCTGCATAATAAATTATTTGTTCTTCTTCATCAATAGCACAAATTCCAATATCCATTCCATCATTTCGACGGCTTTTTGGAGTGTGCATTTCTTCTAAATGGAAAGTATGACGAACACGCTCATCTAGTTTTGTCAGAATTTCATCAGGTTGCCACGTTCCTCCTTCTGCAATAATTTGATTCAAAAGATTTACCCCCATAATTGTCATAAGTGCGCCCGGTACTCCGTGTCCTGTACAATCTGAAAGAGCAATCATTTTGAGTTTGTTAGGCATATTTTGATGCAATTCATCATCGAAATCTTCTTTTAGTAGCGTTTCGAACCAATAGAAATCTCCACTTACAATATCTCTAGGGCGATAAAAAACACTAGCTTCATCAAAATTTTCTGTCAATATTTTTGGGCGTGGCAAAAGTCCTTCTTGTATGCGTTGTGCATAACGAATACTTTGCATTGTCTTTGTGTTTGCATTTCGGATTTTAGAATACGAAGACGCATTATCCAAGGCAATGGCAGTATAAGAAGCAAGCGTTTTCATAATCTCAAAATGCTGACTTGTATAGGCATTTTTTTCAAAACTCTGTACCGAAACAACTCCCAAAACTTTCTCTCCAACTAATAAAGGAATAGCAATAACAGATTCTGGAACCTCTCCAATAATAACTTCAATATTAGGTAGATATTTCTGAATTTCTACTTCTGCATCATTTATGAATATACTTTCTTTTTTCCTCACTACATAAGCCGATAAGTTATTTGGATTATTTGAGTCAATTTTTTCTTCTGGAAGCAATACTTCATTTTCTATATTATACACATAAACAATCTGCTCTTTATCAGGGTAATATAAATCTACTCCAAAAAATGGAGAGTCCATAAGCTCATGTACATAACGATAAAGAACTGCAAAAATAGCCTCATAATCCAAAGAAGCCGTTATTTCTTGTCCAATAGAAGATAAAATAGAAACTGTTCTGTACGAATTTTCTAAGGCTTCGGCTTTCTCATTTAGTTCGGAAGTGCGCTCTTCTACTTTTGATTCTAGCTGTTCATTTGCTTCTACTTGTGATTCCATCATCGAACGCTGTGCATCATTTTTCTCGTTTCTAATTTCTCTTATTCGAACTCCTATGGCAAAAGAAAGCAAAATCACTTGAAGCGCAGCTCCTACTTGTACACTATATTCTGTAAAAGCATTTAAAGGAAGGAAAGAACTTGTCTTTAAAGCAAAAATAATATAACCCAAAATATAAACAGAAAAACCACTTATGAAGAACCAAGCAGAAGTATTTCCTCTCAAAATAGCACTTGTTCCTGTTATCAGAAGCACTAAAGCTGTTGCAGCAGCCGAAAGATTAGATAAATAAATGGCATATTGATAAGGCAAGAAAATGGTCAATATGAAGAAGGCTAATTGTACAAAGCCAAAGACACGAAGTGCTTTATCAAATTTTTCTAAGAAAGTACGAGTATTCAAAAACCTTCTACAAAACAAAACAAGCCAAAAATCCAAAAATGTAAGGCACATCGGTAAGGCTTTTTGTTGTAAGAATGGAAAATTACTCCACAAATACTCATACGCATGACCATTCAAGTTTGCGATAACCAAAAGTGAACACGCCATCGCAATTACATAATATAAATAGCTATTTCCCTTACCTAGATTAAAGTATAAGAATAAATTATTGATAAGAATAAAAATAATTATTCCGTAAATAATTCCAAAAATAAACTGAAATTGATGGTTATACTGCTCAAAAGCTAACGGTTTCCAAACACGCATCGGAAACTGCATCAAACTTGCCTTAGAAGCAATCTTGAAGTAAAACACTTGTTTTTCTTGAGGTCTTAATTGAAAAGGAAATAAAAAATAGCGATTTTCGATAGGACGTTCTGAAAACTCAAAAGTATCTCCTGTAATTATTTTCTCATACTTTCCCTCCTCTTTATAAAAGAAAGCAATTGAATCCAAAAGAGGTGCAGCTATTTCTATTAAAAAATTATCTTGTTCTTTATTTTGATTTTCTAATTCTATGCGAACCCAAAAAGCAGATTCACTAAAGCCAAAATTTGGGTTGTAGCCTTCTGAGGGTTTGAAATTAGATACAAAACTTTCTTCTGAAATTTGGGCAAATGTTTTGTTATGATTTGTATCTTCAAAAATACCAACAGTAGTTCCTTCCAATCTCAAATTATTTTCGGCTGGTTTGAGAATAGCTGTTGTGAAGTTTGATTTTGAGTTACTTTGTTGAGCATATGCAGAAAAGCCTCCCAAAATGCTAATTAAAATTAGATTGAGGAAGAAAAATAAAGATAAAACTATTTTCTTTGTATGCGTAGTAATAAGCAATTTGATTAAATAATTACAGATAAAAGAGTATAATAGGCTGTTTATATAGGTTTTATGTATTAGTTATGTAACGAAGCAATTTAATGAAAACTGATTAAAATAACTAAAAATAATCGTTGCCAGAGTTATTTATTCGACAAATTTGCTATTTAATTTAATGAATCAATCGTATTTGAAGTTATGTTTATTGAACTTTTTTGATTTCCAAAACTATTTTTTAGCAATACAAACGATATAGTTGTATATTAGCCTTACTAACTTAGAGATTTAAAATAATAAATTTGATATTATTTGAATTTTACCTATTTTACTTCAATTTTTATCTAGTTTTTCAACTAACTATTTTCAAACCATTTTTCTAGTTTTTATTTTTAGTCTTTAAAATAAGAAAAACGACTTTATCATATCCAAAATCCGAATTTTATGAGCAGATACAACACCCGTGAAGGCAAAACATTTATTGCAGTAGTAGCTATACTTTCATTGGTCTTAGTAGTGGGCGCAATTTGGGCAACAAATGCCTTCAAAAACTCTAATAAAGAAACATTAGAAGCCTTATACAAAGATTTCAATAGATTAGAACAAGCCTATTCGAATGAAATTAGAAATATTGATAACGAACTTATTCCTTATCAAAATGCAGATTCATTGCGTCAAGTATTATTACTGACTAGAAATGATATTAAAGTCGAAAAAGCTCAAATAAATGCAACCATTAAAGAAGAAAGTGATGAGGCTCTTGCAAGAGTTAGTGAGCTGCAACAGAAAAAACTAGATTATTCTGAACGTTTAGGACAAGTTTATTCAGGAAAAGATGAATATGCAATAGGCGAAATTTCAACATTAAAAGAAGAATTGAAGAAAAACCGTGAGCGTATTGAAGCTCTTTTAAAGCAAATTCAATCGTATAAAGGGCAACTTGCAAGTATGACCAAAAAATACAAACTTTCGGCTGCCGAAGTAGCTAAATATAAAGCTGAAAAAGCAAAATTAGATAAAATACTGTCTGAACAACAAACTTCTCTTGCACAACTTGAGCAAATTGGAGAAGACCGTACAAAACTTAGAGAATTACTCACACAAAGTGAAGAACTTATCCAACGCCAAAAAGAAGAAATCGAACGCTTGAAAGGACTTACACGTAAGGCGTATAATTTTACAGCACAATATGACTTTCAGAAAAGACGTGTTATTCTTGACCAAACAGGAAAGCACAAAGGCAAGATTGGAAAAGAAGTTCACTTAGAATTTGAAGTAGGTGAAGGACTTTTTGAAGGAGATGCACAAGAACGTATTGTTTATCTTACACTTTACAGAAATGGAAAGCCATACAAGGTAGTAAAAAGACCAATTCCTGTTTTGGAAAATGGGCGTACACAAGCTCAAATTTTTGTAGATAAAAACTTAGAAGACGGAGATTATTATTTTGACCTTACCTACAAAGAAGAATCTGTAATGGATAAATACAAATTTAGAATTAGATAGTTTTTTATTGATTAATGAATTTCGTTGTGTATTGAGGAAAACCACTTTTATATTATAGTAAAAGTGGTTTTTTGCTACTTCTTTGTGCATTCGTTTTCCTAGAAAACAAATAATAGTAATAATGTTTAATATCTCAATCCTTTTTTAACTAGGCTTTGATACTCTTCATGCTTTTTAATAAACGCTCCTATAAATGGACAAGTAGGATAAACTGTCCAGTTTTCTTCTTTGATATAATCCAAAACTGCTTTTACGAGTTTTGAACCAATTCCTTTTCCCTCTAACTCTTGAGGTACTTCTGTATGTGTCAAGAAAATCTCATCTTGAGCATTAAGAATATAATCAATAAATGCCGTTTTTCCTTCTACATTCCATTCAAAACGTTTTGCATCTCCGTTTTGATAGATAGCTTCTTTATTTATTTGTTTCATTTTGTTAGTTTTTGATTATAGGACATAAAAAAAATCCTTATCTCTAAAAATAGAAATAAGGAATTTTTGTTTTAAAATTTACATTTATCAGATTATTATCTAGCACGAAGAGTAGTAGAAGTGTTTATCCAACATCCTACATTAACTGAATCTCCAAGCTTATACTTAGGATTAGTAAATATATCTTCTTTAGTAGGAAACTGTGCTTTTGCAGAAGCTATCTTTGAGGCATTTCCCCCTTTCACATACATATCATAAGCAGCCAAAAAAGCAAAACGTATTTCTATGCCTCCCTCTCCTTTACATTGTTTATAGCTAGTCATGTACAAATCTCCAATAAAAGTATAAGCATTTGCAGCTACAGTTGCATTACCCATTTCGGCAGCCTTATACGATAAAGAACGAGCTTTTGTATAATTTCCATCTTTATAAGCTAATTTTGATAGTGTCAAGACTGTATTTGCAGCTTTTTCTTTTTCTTCTGCACTTGCACCTACTAATGACTTTTCAATCCAAGTAAGAGCTTGGTCAGTATCTCCATTTTGCATGTGAAGTTGTCCGATAGTATTTGCAATAGCATTTGTAGGAGTAAGTTTGTAGAATGCTTGCATCGCTTCTAAGAACAAAGGCTCTTTCGTACAGCCATTATCGCCCATTAATTTTACAACTCTTTGAACAAGAAGTGTATCATTCGGACTTCCTTTCAATTTCTCGCCAAATAATTCTGCAATACGATTACAGTCTTTAGGAAAATAAATAAGCTCAAGTTCATCAATTTTGTCTAAAACATATGATTGCCATTTGTCTTTTTCTTCTTGAGATTCTTCATTTTTGATACGCTCACCTACATAATTTTTAAGTTCTTTATAAACTTCTGTCATTTTATCTAAAGTGATAAGCTCTTTTTCATATTCTTTACCTGCTGCATCAGCATAATAAATTACCTCTGAACGAGAAAAATGCTCTCTATCTAGCTCATATGTTTTCTTATAGTGTTTGTAAAGCGTATCTATTTTTGCAGGATTATCTTTCCAATAGAAATAAGCATCAAGACCAAAACGATGATAAATATCAGACATATCTTCTACCAAACCATTTTTGATACGCATTTGATACATTTCAGCAATTTTTTCTTGATTTACTTTTACTTCGCTATCACGTCCGTCAGCTTCGGCTTTTTTTGCGAGTCCGTCATATAGTTTGACAGCTTTCACATAAACATCAGCATGTAAATCAGGAGCATTTTCTAAAATCCAATTAAGAGGCTTGATAGCTTCTTCGAATTGCTCGTTGTTTACATTGTCTATCAAAAGAGCGTAATTTTCTTTTGCAATACCCATATCATCACCTTCTGGCCAATTTGGCTCATTTTCTTGTGCAAAAGATGAAGGAGCTAAAAAGGCAAAAAGAGCCAATAGTAGCAAAATAGTTTTGAAATTGAATAATATCTTTTTCATAATAATATATTTTGGATTAGTGATTTAATTAGTTGAAATTTATTGACCAATTAAATTTAGTATGTTTTGAAATAATTTGTGTAAACTATAAAAGTTATACTATCTTATTTCGATAATTTATATAAATAGTTGAAAGGGAATGTTTGTGTATCTGTATTTGAAAAGTTTAATGAAACCATTATTTATTGATTTCGTTTAAGGAGCTTCAAATCTATCAAATGACAAATATCTATTTTTTTAGATTATTAAACAATTTAACACCTAATTTTAGTTTGATTTTTTCAGATTGATGTCCTTTTTTGTGTATTAATCTTTTTTTTTACCCTATTTTTGAATGGAGTTAAGATATTTTACCAAACTTTATTTTTATTGTTACCTATTCTTTATAATTCCAAATGAGTGCCAAAAGTAACAAATAGATGTTAATTTTATAAAATCAAACCACAAACTAGAATTTGATTTTGTTGTATTTTTTATGCAATTTGCATACACAAAAACTTACGAACTACTGTTTTTACAAACTAATCTTATCTTACTATTTAAAAAAAATAATGGAAAAAAATACAAATTTCAACCCCCTCTATACAGCTAAGGTAATGGGAGTAAGTGGTAGAAGTGGACATGTAAAGTCTTCTGATGGAGTAATTGACCTTGACGTACGCTTACCAAAAGGAATGGGAGGCGATGAAACAGGCAAACACACTAACCCAGAGCAACTATTTGCAGCAGGTTATGCAGCTTGTTTTGGTGGTGCATTAGGTGCAGTAGCTGCCAGTAAAAAAATCAAGTTGGCTTCTGCTCCAGAAGTAACTGTACACGCAACTATCGGGAAAGAAGGAGAAGGTTTTAGCTTGGCTGTCGATATTTTTGTGCATATTTCGGATATGGAAATAGCAGAAGTACAGGCTCTTACAGAAGCTGCACACCAAGTTTGTCCATACTCAAAAGCAACAAGAGGAAATATTCCAGTTAATATTCACGTAAACTAATTTAGATTTCTGAGAAACCTTTCTTAGATTGCTGTATTAATTCTTTAAAGCTCCAATAAACTCATTTTATTGGAGTTTTTCTTGTATTTTATTCAAATTTTGGCAAATAAATTATGTTACTTTATGCACTTAATTATCTTTACTTCTACTTAAAGGCTGGTAATCAACATGCTGTTCATTCTCCTTTTGTGTATAAATTATATACACTTGTTGTACAAGATAAAAAGAAATACTATGCTTTTTCAGAATTAGAAAAACTTCGTCAAGAACTTATTTCTGACCATACTGAACTTGAAGTTACAGATTTTGGGGCAGGTTCAAAACATACGATTTCTCAAAAAATAACTACTAATTCTACAAAAAAAAGCATTTCAAAAATTGCTCGTTATTCTGCCACTACTACCAAAAAAGCACAGTTATTATTTAGATTGGTTGAGTATTTTAAGCCAAAAACTATTTTAGAACTCGGAACTTCACTAGGAGTTTCTACACTTTTTATGGCTTTAGCTGCTGATAACCTTGAAACCCAAATTATTACGTTTGAAGGCTGCCCACAAATTGCTAAAAAAGCAAAAGAGAATTTTGAAGAACTAAAACAAAACAATATCGAAATTATAATTGGAAATATTGATAAGACACTTTCAAAAAGCCTTCCTTCTTTTCCTTTATTAGATTTTGTTTTTTTAGATGCAAATCATCGTTACGAACCTACTATTGATTACTTTAATCAAATTTTGGAAAAATGTCATAATGATACCATTATTATTTTAGATGATATTCATTGGTCAGCAGGAATGGAAAAAGCATGGAAGCAGATAATAGAACACGAAAAAGTAACTGTTTCGATAGATTTATTTCAATTAGGATTGATTTTTTTGAGGAAAGAACAACCCAAACAACATTTTAAGTTGAGGTTTTGAGAAATTATATGGAATAGAAATTAAATAAATTATTTTTGAACTATTGACAGCCTTATGCAAGGACTGTCAAAGTTCAAAAATGCAGTAATGTACCTTACCAAGCGATTTTTTATTCTTCTCCAAACAAATCCAAAGCAGACTGCACCATCACTTTTACGCCTGTTTGAATAGAAGGTTCTGGAACTGGCGCATAAAAAGGAGAGTGCAAAGAAGGCAAAGGTTTTCCTGTTTTCTTGCTTTCTTCAATTTTTTCAGGTGCTACCACTCCTAACCAAAACAAACTAATCGGGACATTCTCTACTGTACGTCCAAAACGACTAAAATCTTCTCCTCCCATAACAGGCTCTACTTCTACTACATTTTCATCTCCCAAAATTTTCTTAGCAGAATTGGCTACTTTTTCTGTCAGTTCTGGGTTGTTAATAGTAGCAGGTGTTGGGTTTCCATCAATTTCTATGATAGGCATTTTCTCTACTCCTGCTGCCATTGCATATCCTTTTGCCATTCTTTTTATAGATTCTAAGGTGTGATTTCTGACTTCATCCGTATAAGAACGAAGAGTAAGCTGCAGTTCTGCACGGTCTGAAATAATATTATGTTTTGTTCCTGCATGAAAAGAACCAACAGTTACAACGGCTGCATCAGTAGGTGAAGTTTCTCTGCTTACAATCGTCTGAAAACCAAGTATCATTTGAGAAGCCAAAACAATTGGGTCTTTTGTGGTATGTGGGTATGCACCGTGTCCACCTTCTCCAAAAACCGTAATATTTACCATATCTACATTAGCAAGGGCAGCATTCTTACAATATCCGATAGTTCCGTGAGGCAAATTTGCATTAGTATGTAGAGCAAGAGCATAATCAGGTGTTCCAAATTTCTTATAGAGGTCGGCTTCTACCATCGCTTTAGCACCACTTCCTACTTCTTCAGCTGGTTGTGCTACCAAAATCAAAGTTCCTTTCCACGTATCTTTTAAATTTGCCATTGTCTGTGCAACACCTATCAGAACAGTCATGTGCATATCGTGTCCACAAGCGTGCATAACAGCAACTTCATTTCCATCTAAATCTGTTCGTTTCATTGTACTGGCATAAGGCAACCCTGTTTTTTCTTCAACAGGTAGCGCATCCATGTCAGCACGAATAAGAATTGTTTTTCCTTTTCCATTTGTAGGAAGGTTTTTCATAACAGCTACTACTCCATAATCTCCAAACTTTTCAGTTACTTCATAGCCTAATTTTCTTAGTTCAGAACCCATTTTTTTAGAAGTTTCTTCTTCTTGTTCTGATAGTTCTGGATTTTGATGAAGATAAGTATATAAATCAATTAGTGAAGACGTGCTTTTTTCTAAATCTTTATTTATCAGTTTTTCTATATTTTCTAATGTTGAAGTTTGCATAGTATTGGTATTTGTTTGAGCGAGTACATTCAATGACTTACAAGAAAAGTAAATCAGTAAACTAAGTATGACTAAAGTAGAGCGAATCATGAGAAAGTATTTTAAATAATTGAATGAGAATCAATATAATGTACAATTTAATCAAAAAATAGCAAGAAATAAACAAGCACAAAAAAACAGAACACTTTTGATGTTCTGCTTTTTTTATATAATAATATAACTTTTTGTTTTATTATTGAGTGATAGGGTAAGTAATGATTACTTGTCCTACACTTACGTTTTCAACTTGATTCTTGAAGTTCATACGCTGAACGCCTTTTACTTCAATAACCAAACGATCACCTTCTTTAGCTTTAGAGCCTAAAGATGAAATATTAGCCGTAGGACCATTTGAATTTGCAGAACCAATTACACGTCTTCCTCTTGCAAGAGTAACTGTATAACCTGATACACGATAACGAGCATCTTTAGGCAATTGGTCTTTAAAACTAGCATCTGCAATAGCATCTAAAGTAATAGAACGAGGACACGCACCACCTTGTTTGATATTCAAGCCTCTAGCTTTTACATCAGGCTTAGGAACCATCTTCACTTTGAATTTCTTAGTACCGATAGGATTTCCTCCACTAGAAACACTAAGACTTACACTAGCAGATGTAGGAACGATAATAATACTTCCTTTTCCACCAGAACCATTTTGTACTGAACCACCAGATGCAGAGAAAGAAGGGTTATAATCTACTCCAAGAGCAGGAACTTTAACCTTCAAATCATTACCACACTTCAAGTAAAGTGAATTGATAGTACCAGATTCAATTTCAATTACTGGAGAAACAACTGTATATTCTTGTTTTACTACAAGTGTAGTATCCTCACCAGCAGCATTTCTGATAGTAATAGAACCTGTCCAAGTTTTCTTAGCACCTTCCGTAGTACCACCCGAAGCTGTAAATTCTACTGTACCAACGCCATCACCATCTACACGTACTGCACCAGCACCACTAGCAGACATTTTTGGAGATAAAGTCGTTGAAGTTGCACTAATAAACATCTTAGCTTTGTACTTAGTACCTGCTGCAACCGTATTTGATTCAGCAGAAGCCATAGCAGAAACTTTGTCAAACTTGATTTGGAATTCTCCAATACGACCACGCATAGCATCAACTGATTTAGTTTCTACTTTTACTACATCATTCTCTAATTGAGAAAGTACAGCAAGAGAAGCTACCATTGGCGTATTTTGGAAATTGATATGTTCCCATTCCATTCCATCATACTTAGGTGATTGATAACGAGGCTCTTCAGATTTCTCTTTTGCTAAAGGCATAAGATTAGCTCCTTTAAGGATTGGACCTAGTGTATCATCAATAGCTGCAATTTTAGCTACATAAGCGTTAAGCTCATCTTGTAACTTAAATGCAAATCCATCTTGACTCTCACCAGTTCCAAGCATCAGACGGTTTACGTCATCATACTTATCACCCATTGGGTAAGCTCCTGTTTCAGGGTCTATATCGCCCATTTCAGTAATAATAGTTTTGCGTATTTCTTGAATACGTTCGATCATCTTAGCTGATTCCTCCTTAATGTCATTAGCTTTCTTAAGAACTGCTAAATCTCTTGGATTACTACCAGAATCTTTGATTTGCTCACTCATTGATGTGATGATCTTACTGTTGGTACTTAGACCAACTTCTTTTGCATCTTGAAGACTAGCATCTATAAAATAGAACTTTTCTAGTACTTCGTTTTGAACCTGTAGTGCTAGAAGGGCAGTCAGTACGAGGTACATCATGCCAATCATCCGTTGCCTTGGGGTTTCTTTTCCTCCGCCTCCCATATATTGTTATAGGTTATTGGTTAATAATATATTTAAAATTTTGATGAATGAATGTATTTTCAGTTGTATCTATGATACAAAACTAAAAATTAACCTTTCATTGCAGTAAGCATATTGCCATATACCTTGTTAAGGGTAGTAATGTTAGTCGTCAATTTAGACATTTGCTCTTTGAATACTTGAGATTCTTTACTAGCATCTGCCATACTTTCCATAGCTTGAGTAAGGTTGCTATAGAATTTGTTCATTGCTTTCAAGTGACTATTAGCATCTTTCAATTCCATTTCATATACAGCATTCAAACCAGCAAGGTTTTTAGTGATTGCTTGTACTTGAACGTGATATTCTTTCGCATCTTTCGCTGCATTAGACATTTCGCCCATTGCAGATACAGTAGAAGAATAAGCAGAGTTAAGACTTGTAAGTGACTTAGACGCTTGTTTCAAGTTATTAGAATAGTCATTTGTAGAGTTTACAGCTTCTGTAATGCTTTTCATACGAGTAGCAGTATCATTCAAAGACTGAATACCTTGTCCGAAACGCTTGAATGAGTCAGCAGAAAGATTAGCTTCTGCAAGCATTTTGTCCATACCTGCCATAATCTTAGCATTCTTTCCGTCTTCATCGCCTTTCTTAGCTACAACAGCTTTTACATTTGCATCTACCAAACCTGGATAAACACGTTCCCACTCATAGTGAGGGTCTGCAGGAGCTGCTGGCTCAAAAAGACCAAACAAGAAAATAACTGATTCTGTCAAAAGACCTACGATAAGCATAGGGCCTGCACCCGGCCAGTGCATAATTTTAAATAAAGCACCTAATACTACAACAGCAGCACCGACACTGGTTGCCTTAGGAATTACTGTACGATAAAAACGTTGGAGTCCTGTTTCTTGAGCCATAGTTCAAACGATTGTTAGAGTTGAGAGTTGATTTATTAAAAAGAAGTTAAAATTTCAATAGATTAAAGATACAAAAATAGATTTATATAAAAAAAGGTTTCTTTGATTATAAATTGTATATAATTCTACGTTTGTATATTGGTTAGTCAAATTATTGATAGATAAGAGTTTAATAAAATATTACAATAAATTAGATTATCAAAAAACTACTATTTTTCAATTTGAATATCCTAAATAAGTCATTTATTTGGAATGTTCCAAAGATTTTATAAAAAAAATAGGCTTAAATTGAATAATTTAGAACGATTATTATGTTTAATCAACAAATATTCAACATTTATTATCAGCATTTTGTACAATAACTAATTAGGAGTAACCTAAAGTTATAATTATTCTCAATGATTTTTTGAGCAAATGAACAATTTGTTAGTTGTACAAACTTATTATCTGCTATAAGATAATAAGTAAATAATATTTTAGGTAAAAGTGTAATAAAAAAATAAATTACACAAGTATTTTTTCAAAATACAGAATTATTTTTTGTCTTTCTGATAGTAGGCTTATTTTTTTACAAATGATTTATTAAACTTTCAGTCAGTTTTAACTTTGAAAATATACTATTTCTTATCACAAATATCATAGCTAATTTGTACCTATATCTTAGAAAAGAACTCTATTTCGTTAAATGCATGTTTTTGAACTAACTAACACTTATTTATTATCGATAAAATTAGAAAAGGTGTTTAACAAAAAAACTCATCTTTCAAATAAACATAAATGATTTATCAAAAAGATGAGTTTTACAATGTCAATATTATTTATTTCTTGACTAGAATTCCATTCCAGAAGAACGACCTAAGTAAGTCATTACACAACGGAATCCTGTATAAGCAGTTACTGAATCTTGATATTGATAGTTACGAGTACCTGTTTCAATAAAGAATGCAATATCTTTCCAAGAGCCACCACGAACCAACTTGCGAGGTTCACTATCATCAATAAAAGTAGGATTCAAATCCCAAATCAAAGGCATTGCATTTGGAGCGTATGCATCATTACACCATTCAGCAACGTTTCCAGCCATATCATAAAGACCAAAATCATTAGGAAAATATGCACCTACGGGATTTGTATATTGGAAGCCATCATCATAATAGTTACCACGACCTGGTTTGAAGTTGGCAAGTGCACAACCTTTAGCATTTCTTGTATAAGGACCACCCCAAGGATATTTTGCTACATCACGACCACCACGAGAAGCATATTCCCATTCAGCCTCTGAAGGCAAACGGAACATAGGAACTGGAAATTTACCAGCAGACTCTCTAGCTTCGTTCATAAATTTAGTTCTCCAACCACAAAATGCTTTAGAAGCAAACCAACTAACACCTACTACTGGATAATCATCATAAGCAGGGTGAGCATAATAATTTTCTGTCATTGGGTCGCCATAGTGATGCGTAAAGTTTGTCATCCAAACTGTAGTGTCAGGATAAAAACGTTCTTTAATTTCTTCTTCTGATAGAATTTCACCATCAACTGAATCTGGATTATCAGTCATCTCATCGATAAACTGACGATATTCATTATTTGTAATTTCTGTTTGATCCATATAAAATCCACCAATCGTAATCTGACGGTTCATATTGATTTTTGAGGATAAGATGTCTTGGTCGGCTTGTCCCATATGGAATGTACCAGCAGGAACTACAATCATTCCGTAAGGAACTTCTTGTCTCCAGCCTTCACGCCCCAAAGCACCAGTTAGTTCTCCATTTTCTTGTAGTTTGGCCAGATTGCCTCCACCACCACAGCTTTGAAGAAAAAGGGAAGCAGTTATGCCTAAAAGGACAGCCCAAAGTGTACGAGTTGTACGTATTTTTTGTATCATGTTCGTAGTCATGTTCGGTTTTCTTGTTATAAAGGTCAAGAACGCATCTATTTTAAAATTTTATCTACTATTAATATGAATAAGCAGATTATAGATTTGTTGTAATGAGTTTCTTAAATATTTGGATAGTCAATTAAATATTAAAAGTAAATTTTGAGTCAGACTTTTAAATTAAATTTTGAATCAGATTAATTTCTTAAAAGAATTATAGAATAATAATGCCAAAGATACCTATTTTATTGTTTTAATGATTTATGACAAACCATTAATTATCAACTAGATAAAGGTAATTGCCCTAAAATTCTATTTGCTATTCTTATACTAATAACTCTATTTTTTAGAAATTAGTATAGTTTTACCGAAATATTTATCAAATTTATCGAAACTTTCTGTCTATTCGTCGAATCTAAGCAACTTTTTTTCAATCTTTTGTCAAAAAAGTCAATTCTAATG
This sequence comes from Bernardetia sp. ABR2-2B, assembly GCF_037126435.1. Taxonomy (GTDB): domain Bacteria; phylum Bacteroidota; class Bacteroidia; order Cytophagales; family Bernardetiaceae; genus Bernardetia. The sequence continues at coordinate 3,505,918 of NZ_CP147020.1, forward strand.
CAAAAGTAAAATAATTTAGTAGATTATTTGGTAAAAAAAGTGTTTTTTTTTAAATAATCGTCTAGTTTATTCTTTCTCAGGTATTAGAAACGAAAACGAGGTGTTCGTATTGTAGGAAGAACTTTAGGTTTTGGAGAAGGAAGACGATAACCAATTGAAATTTCGTGCGAAGTAGGTTGTTTTGCATCTCTACCACTTGTTACCAAATCTAATGAATAAGTAATTCTAAGGTCTTTGTTTTCCAACATATTTACACCTAAAATAAAAATTCCTGCATCAAGGGCATTAGAAGCTCTAGCTGAAAGACCTCCAAAGTAGGTTTCGTTATAATTCAACAAAACACTTCCTTCATACGACAATGCACCTGAAGTAAATTTCAAAATTGCTGAAGGTTGTAGCATAAGAGATGGTGAAATATCAAAACTGCTTCCACCCATCAAATAAACATGAGGTTGTAGAGAAGTTATATTAATTCCTGTACTGTAATCAAATGTTGATTGTAACAAATGATTTGTACTTACTCCAACATAATAACCTTTGACAGATTGATAATATAAACCTACTGCCAAATCGGGTTGAAATTGATTTTCTACTCCTGTACTTGGAATATTTGGATCGTTTTCTTGATTCGGGCGATACTGACTAAAATCAATTCTTTGATTGTACATTCCCCCACGTAATCCAAAAGAAATACGGTCTTTATTTTTTAGATTGAAATGATAGGCATAAGAAATTTGTACTTCCGTGCTACTCAAAGGACCAATTCTATCATTAGCGAAATGAAGTCCTACACCACTATTAATACTGTTGAGAGGCATACTGACAAAGCCAACTTGTGAGCTAGGCGCACCACCATCATCGAAGGTAGGAGAATAATTTATCCATTGACTTCTATGAAAAACTCCCATCGTTGTATAACTAGCATCACTTCCTGCTGTTGCTGGATTGAAGTAAAGAGAGTTAAACATGTATTGACTAAACTGAGCATCTTGTTGAGCCAAAATAGTATTACTAATAAAGAATATAGCACAAAAGAAAGTCAGATTAAAAAATGAGCTACAAAGACTAGAAGAAAAATATTTTTTCATGATTCAATGACATTATTTTTAGGATAAACTAGATAAACTCTATGGAACAATTACGACTTGCTAAAGCAGCGAAGCTAATTAAAAATTACGAATTAAAATTGCTAACTATCAGTTGATTATAAATTTAAAAACAGTAAATTATTTAATTTCTATTCCCATATTAAATTGTATTACAAGTATTCAGAAGTTTTTTTATAGAAATATGTTATTGTATTTTTCTATATTTTTTATTCGATTTTATTTTTATTCTGTTTTAGAGCAACTATAAAATTGATATGCTAAGTTAGTAAACTTTTGAAAAAATAAACTCAAAGTACAAACAAATCCATAAAAAAATCCACTCTTTAACAATTAACTTGTTTAAAAAGTGGATTTGAGAGCAAGGTTTATGAAAATATCTTGATTTTATTTTATACTCTTCTATTTAAATGACTTTATGAAAACTTAGAACTCTTTAGGCATTACTACTGCTAAGATAAGATAAATAAGGATGGGCGAACCTACTCCAAAAAATGTAAAAAGAACAAATGCTATACGAATTAAATTGCTATCCCAGCCAAAAGCTTCTGCAATCCCTCCACAAACACCTGCCAAAACTGAATCATAAGTAGATTTTATAAGTTTCATAAGTAAGATTATTTTGATAGTGAGTAATTGATTTATGAAGTTTGTAAATTAAACAGACTTGTATATTTAATCAACGAGTAAAAATCTTGTAAGGTTACAAAAAAAATAAATCTCTTTATATCATAGGATGCAAATGACTATACCAAGATGAATAAATACCGTTTGGAGAAGTTAGAACTATTTGAGAAACCATCTGATTTATTGTTTATTTTAATTATACTCTTAGCCCTAAAATAGTCATATCATCTCGCTGAGTTTCTTTATCTTTGAAGGTTTCAAATTCTTTCGTAAGTTCTAATTTTTGGGTTGCAAATGGATGTTCTTTTATTTGTTCTAAAAACTGTGTCAGTTTTTGGGTTCCGTATTTTACTCTGTCTGAATTATTTTGGTCTGCAAATCCGTCTGTTGTCAAGTAGAGTGTATCATTCGTTTGTAGATGAATAGTATGTGTTATAAACTGATGATTTTCTTGCTTTTGCTTTCCTCCTATGCTTCTATTATTACCTTTTATTTTCAAAAATTCTCCATCTTGTACGTAATAAAGAGGGCGATGCGCTCCTGCAAAAGTTACTTTTTTTCCCAAATCTGTATTTTCAATAGCACAAATAGCGACCTCCATTCCATCGTCATTTTTACCTTCATTTTGCTTTAAGGCATGTTGAATTTCCAAATGCAAGACCTCTAAAATCATAGCAGGGTCATAGATTTTGCTTTGTCCCACAATTTTATTGAGAAGTGTTTGTCCAATCATAGACATAAATGCCCCCGGTACGCCATGTCCTGTACAATCTACCACAGCAACAAATGTCTTTCTTTTTTTACGATATACCCAGTAAAAATCTCCTGAAACTACCTTTTGAGGTCTGTAAATAACAAAGCTATCCAAAAAATACTCATTTAGTTCGACTTCAGTAGGTAAAACAGCATCCTGAATTTGACGAGCATAACGAATAGAATCCATTATTTGTAATTGTGAACGTTCAATTTCCTGTGTTTTTTCTTGTGTTTCATTCAAACTACTTTGTATTTTGTCTAGCATCAGACCAAAATCTTTTGAAAGCCAACCTATTTCATCACTTGTAATAATAGGGTTTATTTTAAACTCTTCTGAAAAATCATTTTTTATTACTTTATGAATAGAATCTGAAAGCTGCTGAACAGGAAAACTAAGTTTTTTACTAATCAGATAACTTACTATCATTCCCAAAATAAAACATAAAACTATGACTGCTCCTAGCGTATATTTTATTCTATATGTAATTTCTTGTGCTTGGCGTTTGCCTTCTTTATTTATCTGACCAATAATATCAGCAATTTGATAGGCTTTTTGTTGCGTTTGATAACGCATTCCTTCATGAACATTTAGTCCAATTTGTTTTTCATAATCTACCATGTCCAAAAAAGCATATTGATACTTTCGAAGTAAGTCTAACATTTCATTTTGGTATTTTTTATCTTTTACTGTTTCTCTAATATCTGCACGAAGTTCTTGCACAGCAAGAGAAAGTTTATCGATATACTCTTCTTCTTTACGAATCATAAAATCTTTTTCATGTCTTCTAATCATCAATAGCTTTTCTTTTCCGAAAGGTAAATTAGAATTTTCTATTTCATGAATAAACTTACGCATCTGTCCTATTTTACCAAAGTCTTTGTATCCTTTTCGTTGCGTAATCAAAACTAATCGCTCAAAAAGAACTTCATATTCTCCCACTGCTTGGTTTAATTTGAATAGCTTTTTATCAATATCTTCATTTCGTAACTCCTTTCTATTTTTTAAAGCTATTAAGCTATGTTGGATAGTATATAATTTTTGTTTCCTACTATCCAAATATTCACTTTCTCCTGTTTTAAAAAAAGTAGTATTGATGGTTTCATACGTAAAAAAATCTTTTTCTATCCCACTAAGAGTCTGAATATCAATATGAAGTTCTGTAAGTAAGTCGGTAATATATTCTATGCGTTCACGTTTTTCATAAAACATAAAAATAGCACCAATGATAAGTGCCGTCAGTAGCAAATAAATACTGAAATAGAGTTGTAACTTGTTTTTGATTCCTCTAAATTTCTTATTAGACTGACTAGAAGTAGTAAAAATTTGATTCATTTCCTTTAAAGTTGTAATTATAATATGGTCTGGTAATTATTGCCTTATTAGGTTTTATTTCTTGACTACAAAATTACAAGGAAGGCACTCAAAAAACTCACAAAAAAGATTGCTAAATAATTACAGTTCTATCAATGAATAAAAAAGGAAGTAAATTAACTCTGAACCGAAACCTTAAAATTAAAATATTAAAATAATTAATATAACTTTTTATACTAAAAAAAGACTAGATTACTTTTGATTGAAAGTTTAGTAAATAAACTGTTACACACAAAAACCCTAAAGTCATAATTGATTTTAGGGTTTTGTCTAAGAAATTAAGAAAAAGATTATAATACTTTATTAATTCTTCTTCTCATCTGCTTTAATATCACGTTCTAATTCTGCCATAAAAACAGCATCTACAGATTCTTCTACCGTCGGAACGATATTAAGAACGCTATCTAGTTTTGAGATTGTCATGAGTTTCATTACATGGTCGCTGACAGCAGCAAGAGCCAAATAACCATTGATTTGTTCTGAAAGACGTTTAGCTACCAAAATAGAACTAAGTCCTGAGGAATCTACATACTTGATGTCGCTCATATCAAAAATAAGATTGACCATTCCAGACTGGTATAAAGTAAAAAATTCAGTCTTGAGTTTTGGTGCAACTGAAGAGTCTAGTTTTTCTTCTTGCAGCTTGAATACAGTATATTTTTCTTGTTTGTTGAGTGTAAATTGCATAGTATGTTTTTATAGGTTGAAATAGGGAGTAGGAATCAAAAAAATAACTTTGAAATAATTTTAAGTAAAATACAAAATAGTTTACTGAAATCATAAAAATAAAATCGTCAGCTTATTTGCCTAGCAAGTTACAAAAAAACCTCAAAATAGCTGTATTGTTTAAACTCCTTTTTAGTAGATAGGTTTTATTTCAAATTTATTGAGTTAGAGTTTGTAAAAGTTGTAGATAAGTCTTAATTTTGCACTCTTTACAAGTTCTGTTACAGAATTAGTAAAAAAGAAATCAATTCAAAAAATCGTAGGTTCTGTTTGTGTAACACCAAGAATCAAACGAATAATCAAGAAAAATATAAGCTCAATTATTATAATCGTAATTCGTATATAATTGATTTTTAATTTTTCATCAGGCTTTTATTTTATTCCTCTCATAAACTAAAAGCTCTGTAATTTAATAAACGGATTGCTCTATTTTTATTAAATTTAGGATTGAAATTAGATTTTTTCCATCGTATTAGTTGTATTTACTAATACAGTAATACATAAAAAATTCTTTTTAATCAGATGTTTTTTGATTGTAAAAGATTAAAATTCAATTAAAAACTCATCAAAAATAGTTTAACACTAAATGGCAAATCATAAATCAGCCCTCAAGCGTATTCGTTCGAATGAAGCTAAACGTCTTCGTAACCGTTACCAATTAAAAACGACTCGTACTTTTATGAAGCGTTTGAAAGCAACTACTGATGCAGCAGAAGCAAAAGAATTACTTCCTAAAGTAATCTCTATGGTAGATAAGTTAGCAAAAAATAATATCATCCATGATAGAAATGCAGCTAATAAAAAATCTAAATTGATGAAATATGTAAACAATCTTTCTGCATAAGTTGTAGTAAAAACGTATTATTTCATTAATAAAAAGGCAACTTTATTTTTAAAGTTGCCTTTTTCTGTTTTAATTCAAAAAATCCTCAACGACGGCTTTAGCCTCGTTGACGGTTGATAAAAAACCGTCAAAAATGTCTATCAAAAATCTCAATCTTACCGAATTAGAAAAAAAATGCCAAGAATTGCGTCGTTTTATCATCGAACACGTAGCCGAGCATGGTGGACATTTGGGCGCAACTTTGGGAGTTATTGAACTAACTGTTGCACTTCACAAAGCCTTTACTTTCTTGGGAACAGAGCAGTCTGATAAACTTATTTGGGATGTGGGGCATCAGGCCTACGCACACAAAATTTTGACAGACAGAAAAAAGAATTTTCATACGATAAGAAAACTAAACGGACTTTCAGGTTTTCCATCTATCAAAGAAAGTAAATTTGATGACTTCGGAACAGGACATTCTTCTACTTCTATTTCTGCTATTTTGGGAATGGCTGTGGCTGCTAGTTTTTCAGATGAAGAAAAAATCAAAAGTCGTTGGCATATTGCTGTTATCGGAGACGGTGCTTTTACGGCTGGTTTGCCTTTTGAAGCCTTAAATAATTTACAGAATAATTCAGAAAATGGAATAAAACCCAATATTCTCATCATTTTGAACGACAATGGAATGTCTATCGATGAAAATGTAGGAACACTTAAAAACCACTTTCAGCAGCTTTCGAAACAAAAATGGAAAAAAAATACATCAGAAAAAGAACTAGAAAGTGATTTTACAATTCCTTCAGTTTTTGAATTTTTTGGTGGATATTTTCACGGTTCTGTTGATGGGCATAATTTGGAAACATTGCTTGATTTTTTTGAGGAATTAAAGCAAAATACAAAGCAGAATTTATATCAAAATAATGTTCACTTTCTGCATATAAAAACAATCAAAGGAAAGGGAATCATTGAAAACTCAGATATAGCATTAGAATCAAAATATAATTCGTGGCACGCACCAGCCAAATTTGAAGCTAAAACAGGGGAGCTTATACCAGCAGCACCTCAAAAAAACAAAAAGCAATTTCTCAAATTTCAAGAAATTTTTGGTAAAACATTGATTCAATTAGTAAAGAAAAATGACAAAATTGTTGCTATTACTCCTGCTATGGCTTCTGGAAGTTCGCTTTTAGAAATGCAGCAATTATTTCCTCAAAGAGTTTTTGATGTAGGAATTGCAGAGCAACATGCTGTTACGTTTTCAGCAGGTTTGGCTACTCAAAAATTACTTCCTTTTTGTATAATTTATTCTACTTTTTTGCAGCGAAGTTACGACCAAATTATCCACGATGTTTGTGTACAAGAACTCAAAGTAATTTTTTGTATTGACCGTGCAGGGCTTGTAGGAAATGACGGCGCAACCCATCAAGGCGTTTATGATATTGCTTATCTTCGTCCGATTCCAAATCTTATTTTGGCTGCTCCGATGAACGAGATAGAGTTTCAGAATATGCTTTTTTCGACACAATTAGAAAAAAACAAAACCTCTTTTGCCATTCGTTATCCTCGTGGAGAAGGTTTTATCTTGGAGAAAAAAAACGATTTAGAATATAATTTTGAAGAAATAAAAATAGGTAAAGCAAGAACAATAAAAGAGGCAACTAAAGAAACTCAACTCGTAATTTTATCTTATGGAATTGTGGGGAATTTTGCCAAAGAAGCCATAGAATTAGTAGAAAAAGAAGATAATTATAAAGGTAAAGTAGCTCACTATGATATGCGTTTTTGTAAGCCTTTAGATTCAGAAACTCTACATCAAATCTTGAGTTTTGAGAATATAAAAAGTATCATCACGATAGAAGATGGAAGTAAAATTGGAGGTTTTGGAAGTGCTGTCTTAGAGTTTTTGAGTGAGAATGGTTATCTAAAATATATTGATACAATAGAGACTTTGGGTGTGCCAGACCAAGTAATCCCCCACGCTACACAGCAAGAACAATATGATTTCTGTAAAATTAATACAAAAAGTATTTCTCAAGCCATAGAAAAGATTATTTGGTAGACTAAATAGTGAAAAACGATTAAATATTGCTTTTTACCGAAAATCCCAAATTTACACCCATAAAATCGCTATATTCCTCGTAACCCAGTAACAAATTATCACGTTGATTTGACTGTTGAGTAAATACTTCATCTAAGACTTCTTAAAAGCAAAATTATTCCTATTTCATGAAATTTTTTTTCAAAAAAGGAAACTTACCTGTCATTTGTCATATTTTTATCTACATCTATTATGTAGTTTGCAAGTATATTGGGTAGGTATTCATATTTTGATATGAGATTATATTAGAATTTAGATAAAGATTTTATTCACACAAGATAATTTGATTACACTTCAATACAATTCAGGAAAATAATACACATAAAAAATAAACTACTTTATTATGACTACCGAAAAAAAACTAGAAAACTGCCAAAATCAGCTCCAATCTTTAGTTGATGCCCTTGATCGTAGTGCTATTATTTCCATTGCTGATAAAAAAGGTCTCATAACAAAGGTAAACGAAGCCTTTTGTGAAGTTTCAAAGTATAAAGAAGAAGAATTATTAGGAAAAGATCATAAAATTGTAAACTCTGGACACCACCCAAAAGAGTTTTGGAAAGAGATGTGGAGAGATATTTCCAGAGGTAAAACTTGGCGTGCCGAAGTAAAAAATAAAGCCAAAGATGGTTCGTATTATTGGGTAGATACAGTTATCAATCCGATGTTTGATGATAATAAAAAAATCACAAGTTATTTATCTATTCGTTATTTAATCACAGAAAAAAAGGAACAAGAACTTGAAGTCAAGCAACAGCATGAAGAACTAAAGACCATCCAAGAGAAAATGGATAATAGCAATCAACAAGTTTTTGCTATCACAGAAGCTTTAGATAGAAGTGCTATTATTTCCATTGCTGATAAAAAAGGTCTTATAACAAAAGTAAATGAAGAGTTTTGTAATGTTTCTAAATACAAAGAAGAAGAATTATTAGGAAAAGACCACAAAATTGTAAACTCTGGACACCATCCAAAAGAGTTTTGGAAAGAGATGTGGAGAGATATTTCTAGAGGCAAAATGTGGCGTGCCGAAGTAAAAAATAAAGCTAAAGATGGGTCTTATTATTGGGTAGATACAGTTATAAATCCGATGCTGGGAAGTGATGGAAAAATAGAAAGTTATTTATCTATTCGTTATTTAATTACTGACCGAAAAGAGAAAGAATTTGAGGTTCAGCAACAGCACGAAGAGCTACAAGCAACTGAAGAAGAGCTACGTCAAAACTTAGAAGAGCTACAAGCTATTCAAGAACAAATGGAGCAAAGCAACCAACAAGTTTTTGCTATCACAGAAGCTCTTGATAGAAGTGCTATTATTTCCATTGCTGATAAAAAAGGTCTCATAACAAAGGTAAACGAAGCCTTTTGTGAAGTTTCAAAGTATAAAGAAGAAGAATTATTAGGAAAAGATCACAAAATTGTAAATTCTGGATACCATCCAAAAGAGTTTTGGAAAGAAATGTGGAGAGATATTTCTAGAGGCAAAATGTGGCGTGCCGAAGTAAAAAACAAAGCAAAAGATGGCTCATATTACTGGGTAGATACGGTTATCAATCCAATGCTGGGAAGTGATGGAAAAATAGAAAGTTATTTATCTATTCGTTATTTAATCACTGACCGTAAAGAAAAAGAACTTGAAGCCCAACAACAACAAGAAGAATTACAAGCTACAGAAGAAGAGTTACGTCAAAACTTAGAAGAGTTAAATGCTACTCAAGAGCAACTACAAGAAACGTTCTTATTGAATAAAGCTCAATTAGATGCCATTAGCACTAGCTTTGGTTACGTAGAGTTTGATTTGAATAAAAAAATAGTAAAAGTAAATCCAATTCTTGCTAAATGGACAGAGTTTTCAGAAGATGAGCTTATCGGACTTTCACATAAAGGTCTTCTTCCTAAAGATGAAGAAACAGAAAGCTATTTCAAAGAACTGTGGAGTAAGTTAGAGAAAGGAGAAACAGTTAGTGGAGTGTTCAGACGTAAAACAAAATCTGATAAGGATTTATGGATTTTTGGTGCATATTGTCCTGTAACAAATGATAAAGGAGAGGTAATAAGAGTTATCAAAATTGCTTCTAATTATAATGAGCAGAAAAAAGCTGAAATCGAAATTCAATCTCAACAAGAAGAATTACAAGCTACAGAAGAAGAGTTACGTCAAAACTTAGAAGAATTAAATGCTACTCAAGAGCAACTACAAGAAACGTTCTTATTGAATAAAGCTCAATTAGATGCCATTAGCACTAGCTTTGGTTACGTAGAATTTGATTTGAATAAAAAAATAGTAAAAGTAAATCCAATTCTTGCTAAATGGACAGAGTTTTCAGAAGATGAGCTTATCGGACTTTCACATAAAGAACTCTTGCCACAAGATGAAGCAACAGAAAGCTATTTTAAAGATCTTTGGAAACAACTCAAAAATGGAGAGACTGTAAGTGGAGTATTCAGACGCAAAACAAAATCTGATAAGGATTTATGGATTTTTGGTGCATACTGCCCTGTAACAAATGATAAAGGAGAGGTAATAAGAGTTATCAAAATTGCTTCTAATTATAATGAGCAGAAAAAAGCTGAAATCGAAATTCAGTCTCAACAAGAGGAACTCAGAGCTACTGAAGAAGAATTAAGACAAAACTTAGAGGAACTTAGCGCAACACAAGAAGAGTTACAAAATCAAAAAGAAAAAATTGAGGAAGAAGGAGTGTATCGTAAAGCCATCTTAGAAAATGCACCCATGATGCTCATCTCAACAGATACAAAAGGCATTATTACCAGTTTTAATTCTCTTGCAGAAGAACTCTTAGAATATGATGCTGAAAAAGTAGTAGGAAAGGTTTCACCAGCTATTTTTCATGACAAACATGAAGTTGCCGTTTATGCAAAAGAACTTTCAGAAGAGTTAGAGGAAGAAATTCCTTTAGGTTTTGAAGTATTTACAGCAAAGGCTGATAGAGGTTTAACGACAGCAAAAGAATGGACATATATTTCAAAGAATGGCAAAACATTTCCTGTGGAACTTCATTTGAGTGCTATCAAGAATGACAAAACAGGAGAAACTATTGGCTATCTTGGAATGGCGCAAGACATTACAGAGCGAAAAGAAGCCGAAAAAGAACTTGATAAACTCTCTGTGGTGGCTAGAGAAACAAGCAACGCTATTGTCATTACAGATGGAGAAGGTTATACCACTTGGGTTAATGAAGGCTTTACTCGTACAACAGGATATACCTTACCCGAAATTATTGGTAAAAAACCAGGAAGACTTCTACAAGGAAAAGGTACAAATTATGACCACGTAGTAGCCATTCGTGAAGGCTTACAATCCAAAAAACCATTTACGCAAGAAATACTTAATTATGACAAACAAGGTAAGCAGTATTGGCTAGAACTCAATATTACTCCAGTAATTGATGATATAACAGGGAAAGTAACCCAGTTTATTGGTATAGAAACGGATGTAACCAAACGCAAAAAAGATGAAGAAGCTCTCAAACGCTTATCTGTAGTGGCAAGCGAAACAAGCAACGCTGTCGTAATCACAGATGCTGAAGGTTATATCACTTGGGTAAATGAAGGGTTTTTAAGGGTAACCGAATACTCTCTCTCAGAGGTAATTGGTAAAAAACCAGGAAAACTCCTACAAGGAAGAGATACTGATAGAGAACATGTGTTGGCAATACGAGAAGGATTAAAATCTAAAAAACCATTCACACAAGAAATCTTAAACTATACTAAATATGGCAAGGCATATTGGTTAGAACTCAATATTACGCCTGTATTTGATGAAAAAACAGGAGAAGTCATACAGTTTGTAGGAATAGAAAATGATATTACAGATAGAAAAACTGCTGAAAATCTGATTTTAGAAAAAAATAGTGCGCTACAAGCATCAGAAGAAGAACTACGCCAAAACTTAGAAGAACTCCAAACCACACAAGAAGAACTTCAACGCCAAAAAATAGAAGTAGAAAGAACACTTAGAGAACTTAAAAGTACGCAAAGCCAACTTATTCATAGCGAAAAAATGGCTACTTTAGGGCAGCTAGTTGCTAATATTGCACATGAAATAAATACACCTCTAGGAGCTATTCGTTCGTCAGCAGGTGGGATTGAGCAAACACTTACTGAAACACTACCTGTTTTGCCAGAGTTTTTGAGTGCCTTACCAAAAGATGAACTCAAAATTTTTAATAAAGCTGTTAAATTTTCTGCTGAAAGCAATGTAGCACTTTCTTCAAGAGAGCAAAGAGCATTGAAGTATGACCTAATCGAAACACTAGGGTCTCATAAAAACATAGAATACCCAAATCGTTTTGCTGATTTACTGGTTGATAGTGGAATTTATAAGGATAGCCCAATGGTAAAAAACATTCTCAAAACCAAAAATCCTTATAGTTTACTTCAAACTATTCATCATATTTCATCTATCATTAGAAGTAACCAGACCATTCAAATGGCAACCGAAAGAGCTTCTAAGATTATTTTTGCACTCAAAAACTTTTCTCATCAAGACCAAAACGGTGTAAAAACAAAAATGGATGTAAATAAAAGTGTTGAGAATACACTAATACTTTATCACAATCAAATAAAACATGGTATTGATGTCCAAAAAGACTTGAACGACTTACCTGAAATAATGGGTTATCCTGATGAGTTGGTTCAAGTTTGGACAAACCTTATTCATAATGCTATACAAGCAATGAAAAACGAAGGTACACTTACATTAAAGTCAGAGAAAAAAGGAACAAACATTTTGGTAACTATTGGTGATACAGGGACAGGAATACCAAAAGACGCACAAGGTCGTGTCTTTGATGCCTTTTTTACCACAAAAAAAGCAGGAGAAGGAAGTGGACTTGGGCTAGATATTGTCAAAAAAATAGTAGAAAAACACAACGGCAAGATTTGGTTTGAGAGCAAGGAAGGAAAAGGAACTACCTTCTTTGTAGAAATTCCTTTATAAAAAAACATCCTGTCTACTACAAGTTATATCAATATTTTTCATACTAGATAATTTGTAGTAGATTATAACCTTATATTACTTACCTGTTTTACTCTATATTTATGAATCAATTAAAGAAAGAATTTTATCAAATTATTCAATCTGATGAAAAGTATTTTGATTTTATTCAACAAAATGCCTTTGATGGAATTTGGTTTTGGGATTTAGAAAATCCTCAACAAAAGTGGATAAACCCAAAGTTTTGTTACCTTTTAGGGTATAAATATGAAGAACTACAAGGCAATCAGATTCATAAAATTGTCCATAAAGACGACCAAGAAAAAATTCAAGCTATTCTTTCAGGCTATCTAACCTCTTCTGACAAAACCCAAGAAGATGAGGTTCGCTTTGTGCATCAGAATGGAAAGACAGTATGGATAACGATGAATGCTCTTTTATTTAAAAATACAGAAGGTAAAAATCATAGAGTAATTGTAACACACAATAATTCAACAAAAGAACACTACCAAGAAGAAGAATTGATTCGTACCATAAACAGGTATGATTCTATGCTAAACAATCACAGCCTTTTTATTATTCGAACAGATTTAGAAGGAAAATATACCTATGTCAATGACCACTTTTGTAATAGGATAGGGCTTGTTAGGGAAGAAATTATGGAAAAAGACTCTATGACTGCGATTGTAGAGGAAGACTTTTCAAAATGTATTGCTGCTGTAGAGCATTGTTTTGCCAACCCTCATGAAGCTGCTTTTGTACAGCTAAGAAAACCTCTATTTGATAAAAAAACACAGAAAATAACAGCAAATTATATATATACAGACTGGGAGTACACACTTATTCTTAATGAAGAGGGAGTACCAAAAGAAATACAATGTGTGGGAGTAGAAGTTACAGAAAAAGTGTTAGCTCAAAAAAAATTACACAAAAAGAACAAAAAGTTAGAAGCAAGTGAGGAAGAACTACGCCAAAACCTTGAACGCCTAGAAGAAGCGCAAGAGGAAATAACACATACCAAAAAACTTTTAGAGATCTGTAATGAAGCTGCTCAAATAGGAGTTTGGGAGCTTAACTTGTCTGATTATACTACAAAATGGGATAAAGTAATCAAAGAAATACATGAAGTAGAAGATGACTTTGTTTCTGATGCCCAAACAGGCATTCTTTTTTACAAAGAAGGATATAGTAGAGATAAAATAACTAAAGTATTTACAAGAGCTTTAGGGGAAGGAGTACCTTTTGATGAGCAGCTACAAATTATTACTGCTAAAGGTAATGAAATTTGGGTAAGAGCCATTGGCATACCCACTTTCCAAAATGGAAAGTGCATAGAAATGTACGGCACTTTTCAAGACATCACAGAAAGAAAGAATGCTGAACTAGAAATAAAAAATAAAGTTCAAGAGCTAGAAAGCACACAACGAAAACTTGTCTATACTCAAAAACTCTTAGATACCTCCAACGAAGCAGCTCAAATAGGCACTTGGCAGATAGATTTAATCAATAAAGAAATATCTTGGGGCGCAGTAACCAAAGAAATCCATGAAGTAGCAGAAGATTATCAGTCAGACATGACACATGGTTTTAAATTCCAATTTTATACACCAAAATATAAAAAAATAGCTAGTCAGTTAGCTGATGATGCCATTAAAAAAGGTGTTTCTTTTGATAAAGAACTCAAAATAGTTACAGCAAAAAGAAATCAAAAGTGGGTAAGAGCTATTGGTATTCCAGTTTTTGAAAAGGATAAATGTGTAGAGCTTTATGGTACTTTTCAAGATATAACTTCTCAAAAAAGTCTTGAGATTAACCTCAAAGAGAAAGTAGATGAATTAGAAAGCATACAAAAAGAGCTTGTTCATACACAAAAGCTATTAGATACCTCCAATGAAGCTGCACAAATAGGAACATGGGAACTCAACCTAGATGATTTTACTACTAAATGGAATAATATTACTAAAAAAATACATGAGGTAGATAATAATTTTATCTCTACCTCAGAAAATGGTATCACTTTTTTTAAAAAAGGATATAGCAGACAAATAATTACAAAAGTATTTACAAGAGCATTAGAAGAAGGCGTTCCCTATGATGAGCAGCTTAAAGTGATTACAGCAAAAGGAAACGAAATTTGGGTAAGAGTAATAGGAATACCAACACTTGAGAATGGAAAATGTGTAGAACTTTATGGTACAATACAAAACATAGACAAGCAAAAAAAGAACGAAATAAGCCTTCAAGAAAAGCTGGAAGAGCTAGAAATTTCTCAAAAGCAACTTCTACATACAAGTACGCTTTTAGAATCATGTAATGCTAGTGCAATTATTGGCACTTGGGAATATGACATAAACTCTAGAGATATTATTTGGGATAAGATTGTTCACTCTATATATGGACTTCCAGAAGGGATAGATTTGGATACACCAGCAAAAATTAATTTTTTCAAAAAAGGAGAAAACAGAGAAAGAATAATAAAGGCGATTAAAGAAGCACGAGAAGAAGGCAAACCCTTTGATGAGACTCTAGAACTAATCAATTTTAGAAGTAAAAATAAATGGGTTCGTATCATCGGAATCCCTCAAATGAAAAATGGAAGAACGACTGAATTGTACGGCACACTACAAGATGTTACAAAGCAAAAAGAAGGGGAGGTAAAACTTAAAGAAAAAGTAGAAGAGTTAGAACAAACCCAAAATGAGCTATTACGTACCCAAAACCTTTTAGATACTACAAATGATATAGCACAAATAGGGACATGGGAAATAAACTTAAAAACATCAGAAGTAAAATGGAATAAAGTTACCAAACAAATACATGAGGAAGCTGAAGATTTCGTAATTGATATCGAAAAAGGAATCTATTATTACAAAGAAGGTAAGGATAGAAAGCGAATTACAGAAGTATTTAATAATGCAGTAGAGAAAGCTATTCCTTATGATGAGGAACTGCGTTTAATTACAGCAAAAGGAAACGAAGTTTGGGTCAGAACCATTGGTATTCCTGTAGTTAAGAATGGAGAAGTAGTAGAACTATATGGAGCTTTTCATAATATCAATGAACAGAAAAAAGCTAAAGTAAAACTTCAACAAAAAGTACATGAATTAGAACAAGCACAGCAAGAAATTCAAGACATTCAGACTAAGCTAAGTATTACATTAGACAAAACAGGAATTGGTACATGGGAGTATGATGTAGCAACCAGTAAAATATACTGGGATAATCAAGTTAGAAAAATGTTTGGAGTGAATGAGGTTGAAGAGATTACTCACGAAATTGCATCATCAAAAGTTCCTAAACAGAATCTTGTAGTCATAAACCAAACATTTGAAGATTTGATAATGCAAAAGATTTCAAGCTATCATGTGCAATATCCTGTAAACTTTACTAAAGACTCAATAAGGTATTATGAATCTAAAGCTGTATTGATAAAAGATGAAAATAATAGTTCTATTTCTGTTTTTGGAGTTACACAAGATATTACCAAAGAAAAAGAAGCAAAATTTGAACTCAAACAAAAAGTACAAGAGCTAGAAAAAGCACAGCAAGAAATACAGAGCATCCAAACCAAACTGACTGTAACATTAGAAAAAACTGGTATTGGATTATGGGATTTTGATTTAATAACCAATAAAACCTATTGGGATAAGCAGCTCAGAAAAATGTTTGGAGTTACTGAGTTTGAAGAAATTAATAATGAAATTGCTTCAGCTAAAATTCCTAAAGAAGACCTTGTGGTTATGAATAAAATGCTTGAAGATTTGGTCATGCAAAAAATCCCAAGCTACCATATGAGATATAGAGTAAATCTTGATAAAGCAACAATAAAATATTATGACTCAAAAGCAGTCTTAATAAAGGATAAAAATGATAAACCTGTAGCTATTTTTGGCATTACTCAAGACATCACAAAACAAAGAGAAGCAGAGTTTAAACTACAAGAAAAAGTACAGGAGCTAGAAAAAGCACAACAAGGAATTCAAAATATTCAAAATAGACTTACTCTTACCTTAGAAAAAACAGGAATTGGGCTATGGGAGCTTGATTTGAATACGCAAGAACTGCACTGGGACAACCAAACAAAAAGAATATTTGGTTTAGAGAATAATGAAGATAACGTTATCAAACGCACAGTAGGAAGACAAAAAGTACACCCAGATGATATAAATGATATAGATGATAACTTGGAGTTAATGTCGCAAGGCAAGCTAAGTATTTATGAAAAAAAATATCGTACTGTACCTATTAATGGAAAAAATCGCTTCTTAGATACCAAAGCTATTTTAATACGAGATAAAAACCAAAACCCTACACATATTGTTGGAATTACACAAGATATTACTCAGCAAAAAGAATATGAAAAAATCATAGAAGAGCAAAATAAAGAACTAGCAGAATCTGAAAAAGAACTCCGAAGAGGCATACGAAATATGTATCACCTCCAACAAGATTTAGAAAAGCAAAAACAACAGTTAGAACAAATTTTTGATGCTGTTCCTGCCATGATTTATCAGTTCAAAAGAGATAATGAAGGGAATGTATCTTTTCCTTTAGTAAGTAGAGGTTCAGAACTTATTTTAGGAGTAAAGTCAGAAGAAATATTAAACAATAATGCAAATGATATTTTTGAGGCAATCCATCCAGATGACTTATTAGGATTTCAATCCTCTGTACAAAAATCGGCTGAAACGATGCAAAAATGGGAGTCTGAGTTGCGTTTACTCAAAAATGGAAAAGAAGTTTGGATACATGCTACTTCAAAGCCTACCCACATGGATGGTGGAGGTGTTATCTGGACGGGAATAATGCAAAATATTGATGAGTTAAAAGAAACAGAGAAAAAAATACAAGAAAAAAATAAGGAACTACAAACAACACTTACAGAGCTCAGAGAAACACAATCTCAACTTATTCATAATGAAAAAATGACTACGTTGGGACAGCTTGTTGCTAGTATTGCACACGAGATAAATACACCTTTGGGAGCTATTCGTTCTTCGGCAGGAAGTGTTTATAAAATGCTACAAAATACATTATCCAATTTGCCTAAAGTATTAAAAGAACTGTCAGAACAGGAGTTAGAAGGTTTTAATAAAATGATAGAAAAATCAGTTGAATCAAATATATTATACTCTTCAAGAGAAAAAAGAAGCATCAAGTATGATTTGATAGCACAATTAGATACCCAAGGAGTTTCTCAATCTGAACGAATTGCTGATATTTTGGTAGATGTGGGTTTACATCAAGAAAGCGAATTGTACGAGCCATTTATACAACTTCCTAATACGGTAGAACTTTTTGAAAGTGTTTACCAAATTAGTACCATCATGAAAAGTAATGCGACCATCAGAATAGCCACCGAAAAAGCATCTAAAATTATTCTGACACTCAAAAATTTCTCTCGTCAAGACCATACAGGAGAAAAGAAACCTACAAAAATAAATGAGAGCCTAGAAAATACCCTTATTCTATACCACAATAAGCTCAAGTATGGTATTGAGGTAATCAGAGAAATGGAAGCAGTCCCTGTTATCCAAGCCTATGAAGATGAACTGGCTCAAGTGTGGACAAATTTACTGCATAATGCTATTCAAGCAATAAATGGTAAAGGAAAAATATACCTTAAAACAGAAGAAAGAAATAATAAGATTTTGGTATCAGTAAGAGATAGTGGTAAAGGAATACCTGATGAAGTACAACAACGTATTTTTGATGCCTTCTTTACTACTAAGCCAGTAGGAGAAGGAAGTGGTTTGGGACTAAATATTGTCAGAAAAATTATAGACAAACACAATGGTAAAATATGGTTTGAAACTGAAAATACAGGAGAAGATACAGGGACAACTTTCTTTGTAGAATTACCAATAAAATAATTTTTATTATAGAAAAACCCTAAGAGTCTTAAAGAAACTTAGGGTTTAAATACTTGCTTACCTTGCCGTTGTTGGTGTCTCCACCAACGACTTTATGTTATTAAACTCCCAAAAGTAATCTTGAAGGGTCTTCAATCAATTCTTTAATTCTGTATAAGAATGTTACAGATTCTTTTCCATCTACAATTCTGTGGTCATAAGAAAGAGCAACATACATAATCGGACGAATCTCTACTTTTCCATCAATCGCTACTGGGCGTTGAACAATATTATGAAGTCCTAAGATAGCAGATTGAGGAGCATTAATGATTGGAGTAGAAAGCATAGAACCAAAAATACCACCATTGGTAATCGTAAACGTTCCACCTGTCATTTCATCAATGGTCAGTTTTCCATCTCTAGCTTTTACAGCCAAACGGACAACTTCTTTTTCTACACCTGCAAAAGAAAGCTGCTCTGCATTTCTGATAACAGGCACAACCAAACCACGAGGAGAAGAGACTGCAATTGAAACATCAGCATAATTGTGATACAAAATTTCATCTTCTTTTTCGCCTGTAATTTGAGCATTTATCCCTGGGTTTTCCATAAGTGCCATCGTTACAGCCTTTGTAAAGAAAGACATAAAGCCTAGACCAACTTCATTTTTCTCTTTAAATTGGTCTTTATATTTCTTACGCATTTCCATCACAGCCGACATATCTACTTCATTAAAAGTAGTAAGCATTGCTGTCTGATTTTTGGCAGCTACTAAACGTTTTGCAATCGTCTTACGAAGCGAAGACATACGCTCTGTATTTGTACTACGGCTTCCTTGCTGTGTGTTTTCAGCACTTGCTGGTGCTTTACCGTCTTTTTTAGATGAAGAAGCAGGAGCTTTTGGTTGAGAAGGTGCAGATTTTTTAGCATTCTGAGCATCTTCCTTTGTTATTCTTCCATCTCTTCCTGTTCCTTTTACTTCTTCTGGGCTAATTCCTTTTTCAGATAGTATTTTGGCTGCTGCTGGAGAAGCATGTCCTGTTGCATAGGTAGAATCTTTACTAGAATACATATCGCTATTTGGAGCGTTTTCTGCGCCTGAAGAATCAGAGCTAGACGAGCTACTAGAACCATTTCCTCCCATTTCAATTTTAGCAAAATCATCTCCGATAGCAAGTGTAGCACCTGCTTCTGCTATATGAAATACTTTACCTGCTTTTTCGGCAGGAACTTCAAAGTTAGCCTTATCAGACTCTAATTCACAAATTGGGTCATCTAATTCTACTTCTTCTCCATCTTCTACAAGCCAGTTTGCCAATACTACTTCCGAAATAGATTCTCCTACTGTTGGAATTTTCATGATGAAAGTTTCCGTTTTTTGAGAAGATTCTTCTTTTTTCTCTGATTTTGCTTCTGCTTTAGTTTCAGTGTTAGTTTTTTCTTCTTTATCTGTGCTTCCACCTTCTCCTTCTTCGATTACACAAAGAAGCGCACCTATTTCTAACGTATCGCCAGCTTCTGCTTTAAGTCTGATGACACCATCAGCTTCGGCAGGAACTTCAAAAGTTGCTTTATCAGATTCTAATTCACAGATAAGGTCGTCCATTTCTACGTGGTCGCCATCTTCTACAAGCCAGTTTGCGATTACTACTTCGGTAATAGATTCGCCGACTGTAGGTATTTTCATTTCTTTTGCCATATCGTATTTCGGAGTTTGTGGTCGTTACAAGTTTTGATTGCTTTCTAATTAATTATTACTAGGTAAAATTAGAATGCACTACAATAGTTTAAATATACTTCAAAAATACTAAAAAATTGTGATAAATGATAAGTGTTGTATTTTGCATTTATTTTTAGAAAAATTCGAGGTACAAAAAAAAATCAGACAACCGTAAAGATTATCTGATTCATTTTTTTAAATTATTTCTTACTTAGAAATAACTTCATCCATCACATCACTTACTACATAATAACGAGGGTCATCGATAGAGCGTTCAATTACTTCTTCGAATTTTGGATTTGCTTTCAATAACAGTGTAATACATTCTTCACTCAAATGTGTTAGTTTGACTTCTTTTCCTAAATCTAAATAACGATTTGCTACTCCTCTAAGTGCTTCAATGCCTGAATGGTCACTTACCTTTGATTCTATAAAATCAATTTCTACTTTTTCTGGGTCAGTCTTTGGGTCAAATTTAGCACTAAATGCTTGTGTAGAACCGAAAAATAAAGGTCCCCAAATTTCATAAACCTTCGTTCCATTTTCTTTGATATGCTTTCTAGCACGAATACGAGTAGCATTTTCCCAAGCAAAAACAAGAGCTGACATAATCACACCTACAAAAACAGCAATTGCCAAATCTTGCCACACCGTAACAGCCGAAACAGTAATCAAAACAATAGCATCAGAAATAGGAATTTTGTGTAAAATACGGAAACTACTCCAAGCAAATGTTCCAATCACAACCATAAACATAACTCCAACTAAGGCAGCAATCGGAATTTGCTCAATAAGTGGCGCACCAAAAAGAACAAAACAAAGAAGTGCAATCGCAGCAATAACACCTGATAAACGCCCACGACCACCAGATTCTACATTAATGATGGATTGTCCAATCATAGCACAACCACCCATTCCACCAAAAAGACCATTCAAAATATTTGCAGCTCCTTGAGCGACACATTCACGGTTTCCACTTCCTCTAGTTTCGGTCATTTCATCTAATAAATTTAAGGTCATTAAAGATTCTATCAAACCAACGGCAGCCAAAAGAAAAGCAGTTGATAAAATGAGTGTCCAATGTTCTTTCATTGTATAGAAAAGTGTAAAAATTTGGTTTTGGAAAGTAGGCAAAGAACCTTCAATTCCTGTTGATTTTCCATTACTTCCTTCAATTACAAATGATTTTACGGTACTTACTTCTATTCCTCCAAAAATTGTAATAGCAGCTACAACTACAATGGCAACTAAAGCAGACGGAACTTTCTTCGTCAGTTTTGGCAGACCAAACATAATTCCCATCGTAAGAGCAACCAAACCAATCATTATATACATATCATTTCCTTGTAACCAAACTTTTGTCGCTGTATCTCCTACCATTACTTTTTCTTTAAAAAAGTCTATCTGAGCCATAAAAATCACGATAGCAAGTCCGTTTACAAAACCCATCATTACAGGGTGTGGAATAAGACGAACAAATTTTCCCAAACGAAAAACACCAGCCAAAACTTGAAAAATACCTACCAAAAGAAGCGTAATAAATAGCCATTGCAAACCTAAATAGTCATCTGCCATACCTAAGGCTTTTCCAACTTCATTTCCTTTGATAATCAAATGTGTACTTACCACAACAGCAGCCATTGCACCTGTCGCACCTGAAATCATCCCCGGTCGCCCTCCAAAAATTGCTGTAACAATTCCCATCATAAAAGCACCGTATAGACCAACTATTGGGTCAATTCCTGCCACAAAAGCAAAGGCAATCGCTTCTGGAACGAGTGCCAAAGCTACTGTAAGTCCAGAAAGAACATCATCCTTTGGATTTTGGGTAAAGGTTTGAGAGAAGTTTTGAGTAAAGTTTTTGAATATTGAAGTCATTTTTTTGATATTTTAGAGTTACACAACGGTGTAACTGTACGATTATATTTTTTGCAGAAATGTATCTAGTTATGTATCTGTGTGATGAGGCTTTTTTTTGAAGGTGCAAAGGTACGATTTTTAAATTTGATGTGGGTAATGCGATATAAAAGAAAACAAAAAATCCATTATCTATTGAGAAAATAAATAATGGATTTTAAAACGATTTAAAACTTTGACAGTCCTTTCAGAAGGCTGTCAATAGTTGAAATATCAAACTATTGTCAGAGTTATTTTGGATTACCAAAAACTACTGACAAAGTTAATTTTCTATTTTAGTATAAACAGATTTTATTTCTAGATTTGAATTTGAACCTTTTACAGTATATTCAGTATCAAACGAGAGTTCATTTTTGAAAAAATATTTCCCATTGTGTAAATCTAATCTACAAACATGTTCAGTTCCTACAAAGCTACTTCCATCATCTAACGGAATAAGACTTTGAAATAATTCTCCTTTAGTTATACCATCATTTAGTATGATATGAATAGTATCATCTTTAAGTTGATAAATATATTTTCTTGTAAAATTTATCTTTTTAGAGCTATTGGATAAAGAAAGAACTCCTGTTTCTTCATAATACAAAGAATTATAATCAGTTTTATCTAAAAAAGTAAATGATGCTTTTCCATTAGCAAAATCTAAAACATCAGTTGTAAGATTTTTTATTTCTCTATCAAACAACCAACTCCCTTCTAAACTATTGAAAATTTCTTTTATAGATTTAATTGACATTTGACTATGCTTTTACTGTATTCTCCTCATTCTTAAAAGCCTCACGAGGTTTGATTTGCAAGATTTGGAATAATTCTTTGTCCGTTTTTGTATCTGGGTTTGGTGTCGTGAGAAGTTTATCTCCTGCAAAAATAGAATTTGCACCAGCCAAAAAGCAAAGAGCTTGTTCTTCTACACTCATTCTGACACGTCCAGCAGACAAACGAACCATTGCTTTAGGCATAATAATTCGTGCCGTTGCTATCATTCTGACCATTTCCCAAACTGAAACCTTTTCTTGTTCCTCTAATGGCGTTCCCTCCACAGGCACAAGCGCATTTACAGGAACAGATTCTGGATGTTCTGGAAGGGTTGCAAGGGTGTGAAGCATTCCGATACGGTCTTCTTCTGCTTCTCCCATTCCTATTATTCCACCTGAACAAACTGAAATACCCGACTTACGAACATTCTCTAATGTATCCAAACGATTCGAATAATCTCTAGTGCTGATAATTTTGTCGTAATATTCTTCGCTTGTATCTAAGTTATGATTGTAAGCGTAAAGTCCTGCTGCTTTTAGTTTGTTAGCTTGTTCTTCTGTGAGCATTCCCAATGTACAACAAACTTCTAAGCCCATTCCATTGATTTCTTTTACAGCATCAACTACTCTATCAAATTCTCTTCCGTTGCGTACCTCTCTCCAAGCTGCCCCCATACAAAAACGTGTACTACCAGATTCTTTAGCTTCTTTAGCTTTAGATATAATTTCTTGATTTTTGAGCATTCTACTTGCTTCTACGTCGGTGTGATAACGTGCAGCCTGTGGACAATACGAACAATCTTCTGGACAACCTCCAGTTTTGACAGACAAAAGTGTGCAAACTTGTACCTCTGATGTTTCGTGGAATTTTCTGTGAACACTTGCGCCCTTATAGATGAGTTCTAAAACAGGTGTATTATAAATTTCGGCTATTTCGGCACGAGTCCAATTTGTTTTTATTAAGTGGTCTAATGGTGTTTCTGACATTTGCGTGTATTTTTATATGAATGAGTATTCTGTTTTTAGAAAGTAGAAAGAACTACAATTTACACAAAAATAGAAAAAACAAAATTCTAATCTTTCCTTACTATTCTAAAATGATAAAAAAGCCTTCAAAAACCCACAAAATCAAGGTTAGAAAATAGCTTTTTAGGATTCATTAAAAAAATGACAAAAAAAGAGTAAAATCTATAAGTCAAATTATGAAATCTCTAAAGATTGAGATAAATTATTACGAAATATGCAAAATTTAATTAATTTAATTAGAAAATTTGCAACAAAAGAATCTTTTCCTTTACTTTGTATCATCAGAAAGGGAAAAACGTTACAAATTTCATAAACGCTAAAAGAGCATTTGAAATTTAACTAATAACGACTTACTGATAACTGAAAATGTAGGATGGTGAAATTTTGGCAGCCACGCCCTTCGGTCTCAGGGGTGAAGGTTTGGGATAAATCAAATGACTATTTCTAATATTCATCTGACTAACTACTTCGTGAAGGTTCGAGTCCTTCTCCTACAGCAACTAAAAGTAAAAAACGTTTGCTTTTAAGTATTTGAATTTTGTATTTAACTGGTAACTGTAAAACTGATTACTGGTAACTGATTAAATTGTAGGATGGTGAAATTTTGGCAGCCACGCCCCTCGGTCTCAGGGGTGAAGGTTTGGGATAAATCAAATGACTATTTCTGATATTCATCTGACTAACTACTTCGTGAAGGTTCGAGTCCTTCTCCTACAGCAAAACGTATTTGACAAAAAAAGAAAGTAAAAAAGGTTACTTTCACGTATTTAACTGGTAACTATCTAACTGCTTACTGGTAACTGATTAAATTGTAGGATGGTGAAATTTTGGCAGCCACGCCCTTCGGTCTCAAGGGTGAAGGTTTGGGATAAATCAAATGACTATTTCTAATATTCATCTGACTAACTACTTCGTGAAGGTTCGAGTCCTTCTCCTACAGCTATCAACTATAAAAACTGTTATTTTCTATTTTGAGAATAACAGTTTTTTTTAAACAAACTGGTCTTTCATTTGCTTCATAAATAGAAAACTATCTACTCAAAATAAGATAAAAATGCCAGTTATTAAAAAACAGCCAAATTTTTCTATTGCCATTTTGAATAAAGACTTTAGTATAAAGTCTGTTTCCAATTCTTTTTTGAATTTACTTCGTCTTGAAGAAGTAAAACCTTACTTCCAAAATATTCTTGAAACTTCATTAGAAAATATAGATATTCAAAATATAAGTCATTCTGATATTGTAAGACGTAGTAATGCACCACACCCCGACAACTTACAAAATACACTTTCAAGACATATTTCCTTTTTCGATATACTTCCGAAATACAATGATACTTTGCTTAGTCAAGCTATAAAATTGGCTTTAAAAGGAAAAATCAATCACTAGGAAGAAAATATAGAACACGATGAAGAGATAAAAAATATAAAATGGAATATTTATCCAAAACTAAATCAAGATAAGGAAGTAGAAGAAATTGTTTTGATTGGAGAAGATATGACAGATTACAAATCTAGTCTTACGACGGCTTTACAGGCTAAACACCTTTCAAGAACAGGACATTGGCAAGTGGACTTAGCTAACAATATAGTGATTTGGAGTGATGTAACACGCATAATACATGAAGTAGATGAAGATTATATACCTACTTTGGAAGATGGAATTTACTTTTATGAAAAAGGAGATAGTAGAGATTTAATTATGAGATGCGTACAAGAGGCGATAAGTAATGGCACTCCATGGGATATAGAAGTTACATTGATTACAGCAAAAAATAATAAGATTTGGGTACGAGCAAAAGGAGAAGCAGAATATGAAAATGGAACATGTACTCGTTTGGTAGGAATTTTTCAAGACATCACACCACAAATCAAAAAAAGACATAAGTTAGAAGAACTTTTACAAATAACAGGTAATCAAAATGCTAGACTGACCAACTTTGCTCATATTGTTTCTCATAATTTACGTTCTCATACCAGTAATATGGAAGCTCTAATTTATCTAACAGAGCAAGAAACAAATGAAGAAAACAAAAAAGAACTTTTTGAGCATATTTCGTCCTCTGTATTTAAGCTGAAAGATACCATAGTAAACTTGACAAAAGTAGTAGATATTCAAAACAATGATTTGCCTTTAGAGAAAATCAATATATACAATGCTACTTTGAATATTATAGAAAGTATAAGAACTCTTTTCAAACAAGAAAGTGTTGAGGTAATAAATGAGATAGAACCTACATTGGAAGTAAAGGCTCTTCCTGCTTACTTTCAAAGTGTAGTGCTGAACTTCTTGACCAATGCCATAAAATATAAATCGTCTAAAAAAAATGCTTTTGTCAGACTTTCTACCTCTAAGAAACAGAAAAGTGTTATTCTTTCCATTGAAGATAATGGTCTAGGAATTGATTTAGAACAACATGGAAAAAAACTATTTGGTATGTACAAAACATTTCATGAACACCAAGATGCTAAAGGAATAGGTCTTTTTATTTCAAAAAACCAAATGGAAGCCATGGGAGGAATAATTGATGTACAAAGTGAAGTAGGAAAAGGAACAACTTTTTACCTAGAGTTTCTGATTTGATTGTTAGTAAATAATTTTACTGGCAAGTCTTTTTTGGTTTTTAGGAAGATATAATCTTTGTCTATTGGTTCATTGTTGTTTCAACAAATTTTACTGCCTCTGCAATACTTATAGTAAATACTCCTGCCTTTTTAGCTTCAAATGCTTCTTTCCAATTTTGATACCCTGCTTCAAAATCAGAGAGTTCTTCTTTTGAACTCTTTAATGTTGTTACACTTTCAACGATGGATTTTCTAGAAAAAGGCAAGTGTCCAATCGTTTCTGATAGTTTACTTTCTGTTGAAGAATTTTTCATTCTCAGTCCATTAACTGAAATATGAATAAATACTTCCTCATTTTCTAATTTATCAATCTTGACAATTTGAATTGTAGAATTTTCCTCCCCTTTTCTAGTTTCGTAATTCCATACTTGTCCAACTTCAAATTTTTCGTCTGTGTAATTCATTTCTTTTGTTGATTTAGTTTGACTTGAGCAACCTATAATTGTAAAAAATACTAATCCAATGAAAAGTAAATTATTCATTTTTTCTTTTTTATAAATATTTCTAAATTAATTTAATTCGCTTTCTTTTTAAAAGCCATACTATCTTTAAATGCAGTATTGCTTAGTAAGTAGGTGATGACAAGTTTTAGAAGCTATTTTTAAAAGTAAAAGTTCCTCTAAAATTAAAATAATTTCAAAATTTATTTCCTTCAAAAAACTACCCCCAAACCAACACCAGCTCTAGGCAAAACGCCTTTGTAAGCTCTATTAAAAATTCCGTTGTGCCAACGAATTATTTCTTTATGTTGTACTTTATCTGTATTCTGAATCTCTGTTTGTGTTTCTGTATTTGTTCCTCTGTATCCTCCACCAACATACAAATCAATAAAAAAGTGTTGTGCAAAAGTCTGTTGAAAACCAAACTGAATACCTCCACTTAAAGCTTCTATATTTCGAATTCCTTTATAAGTAAGAAAGTTTTCTGTTCCTGTATTATCAAAGGAAGAAACATTTTCATAGTCATAATTTTGTTCAAACTGTTCTCCTCTTGCCCAAAGTCCAACATAAATTCCTTGTTGATACGATTTTTTATTTGAGTTTGTACGCACTTTAAAACGCTTGACATAAAAACGATATTGTGCTTCCAAGTTATAACCATTTTCTTCTAAATATTCATTACTTAGTCCTGTAATTCCTCCATACAATACAAAACTTCGGTCTTGATATTTATTAAAACGCTGAATACCGATTTGTAAGGTAGAGCGAAAAATATAGGAAGGAACAAAAGAAATAGCTGTCTTTTTGGGTGGCAAAACTTGAGTTTGATTTGTAGTTTGCTCTTGGATTTGTTGTGCCTTTGATAGATTAAAACAAGAATAAAGAGATAGAAATAGCGATAAAGTTACTACTTGAAAGAATAATTTTGATAAAAAATACTGTTTCATAAAGTCGGTTTTTATATAAAAATTATCGTAAAAAATGCTTTTTGTCTGTTTTGAGGTTTGTGTTTGGTTTTTGTTAAAGTCAGTTTTTGTGTATTCTTCTTCAACGGGAAATATAGAGTTGCGTTAAGTCTATTATATCACAGAAATATATTCAACTTCTAAATTAAACTTTATTATGGACAATACAGAATTACATCAAAAAAACACCTCTGCTTGGAGAGTTCAAACTTGGATTTCGTTTTTATTTGCCTTCGTGGGTACAGGCGCAGGAATTGCTTATCTACCTGCCGATTGGTGGATAAAAGGCTTTTTATTAATGGGAATGTTCTTTACAGTTGGTTCTGCCTTCACACTTTCCAAAACCATCCGAGACGACCACGAAAGCACGAAAATGATTAACCGAATAAAAAATGCCAAAACTGAACGAGTTTTGAAAGATTATGAATCTTAGTAGTCATAAAAATGCACTCATGAAAAGTTATTATTTTACCTTCATTCTACAACTATGAAAAATTCAAGTTCAAATCTCAGCGCATCTTTAGTTAGTATTACTTTTTTAGTTTTGATTGTTTTTGCCGTCTTGAAATGGCTTGACATTCCGACAGGCGATTTTATGGATTGGGCAATCGGTGTAGGCTGTTTTTGGTGGCTCTTGCTTATTACTACTGTACCTTGGAATATGCATTTTAAGGCAAAGGAAATTTTATCAGACGTAAAAGAATCTCAAAAAACAGGAATTAATGTCGAAAATATTGACATTGATTATGCTCAAAAAATTTCAAAAACTTATCTTTTTGTAGCTATTTTTTTACATATTTTATCGGCTGTTGGACTCTATATTTTGGCAAAAACAGGTGTTAGTGTTGTGGGATATATTGGTGCTGCTTTTGCCCTTGCTCTAACGGCTCTCCGTCCTTCTGTCAGAATGTATGATTATATTTCATACCGTCTTTCGAATATGCAACAACGCATAAAATACCCTAGAGAAGATATAAATAAAGTTATTTCTGATTTGGAGCAATTAAAATATGAAGTTTCGGTATTAAGTGAAAAACTAGATACAGAAAATTCTAACTCTTGGGTAAGTAGAAAGGAAAATGAAGTACAAGAACTTAGAGAATCTATGCGCCAAATCCGTCAAAATTTTGAAACACTTAATGTTCAGTCACAATCTAATCATCAAGCACTTGTCAAACAAACTGAAACCAAAATTGCATCACTTTCAGAAGATGCTCAATTTCTGAATCAAGCTAGGCAACTGGTTCGATTTATAAAAGAAGCCTAATTTTTAGTCGACAATTCAAATCTTACTCAAAGGCTGATTATACAATCAAAAATTCCTACCTTTACTTTATCAACTAAACCAAAAAAATAAGAGGAATAGATTATGAAAAACGACAAATCAACAGCTACAAATCAAAAACCATTGATTTTAGTTTCGAACGATGATGGAATTACAGCAAAAGGAATACGAGAATTAGTAGAAATGATGACTCTTTTGGGAGAAGTGATTGTAGTTGCTCCTGATAGTCCACAATCTGGAATGGGACACGCAATTACAATTCATATGCCTTTGAAAGTGAGAAAATCGGATGTTTTTAAAGATTTGAATGTAGAAGCCTATGAATGTTCGGGTACACCTGCTGATTGCGTCAAACTTGCCAAATTTCATTTATTCGATAACAGAACACCTGATTTGGTGGTAAGTGGAATTAATCATGGAAGCAATACTTCAATTAGTATTTTATATTCTGGAACAATGTCAGCAGCTATTGAAGGAGCAATTGATGGAATGCCTTCGATTGGGTTTTCGCTGTGTGATTATGGAGATGATGCCGATTTTTCTCATATTCGCCCTCATTTATTAAAAATTGCAGAACAAACTCTCAAAAATGGTCTTCCTAAAAATATAGCCTTGAATGTTAATTTCCCTGCTCGTTTTGATAAAAATACAAATGAAGAAAAAGAAATAAAAGGAACAAAGGTTTGTCGTCAAGCACACGCACGTTGGCAAGAAAAGTTTGATTTACGAACTGACCCTTATGGAAGAGAGTATTTGTGGCTTGCAGGGGATTTTGTAAACCCAGATAAAGGCGATGATACGGATGAGTGGGCAGTAAACAATGGTTATGTTTCTGTTGTTCCGTGTCAGTTTGATATGACAGCACACCACGGAATTACACATATTAATAATGAATGGGAGATATAAGAATACAAATTTAGACTTTGGAAGGTAGAGTTTAGAATTAATACAAATATGTAGGTTAAAGACTTTCCTTTGACTGTATTCAAAAAAGTTGTTCAGCCTTTGTTGGTGTTTTAGCGAAGCGACACCAACAAACATACCTATAAAACCCGTTCTTAAACAACTTCTACAAATTTAGAATTAATACAAAAAGGAATTTGAAGCATTCAAATTCCTTTTTTTTGTAAAATTACTATCTATTTTTGACATTTCACAAATGAAATTTTTCAACAACTAAACAGCATTTATTTTTTTGATTTCTTCTTGCGCTGCATACCTAAAATCTCCGTGCTTTACATTCTTAAAATATTGAATAGCAAAATCATTTTTTCCTATTTTTCTATACATCACTCCTGTTGCAAATGTAAATTGAGCTTGTAGAGTTGGGGGAATATTACTCAAATGAGAAAGTTGTCGCATTTCTGTAATTGCTTCATTTGTATTTCCTGAATGAAAAAGTGAAACTGCACGTAGAAAACGAACATCATAACGCAAAGGCTGAATAGCTAGACAAGAATCTGAAGAATGAATAGCCTCTTGATAATTTTCGTTTTGAAATTGTAAAAGAGCTAATTCTGAATACGAACGAGCTTTGGTATCATAATCTTTTGCATGTTCGACAGCTACTTTCAACCTTTCTATAACTGCTGTATGATTAATTTCCTCTACGGCTAGTTGTCCTCCTAGTTCATTTGCTTTTGTATAACTTGGGTCTTGTCTTAGAGCTTGTTTTATATATGTTTTTGCTGTTTGATATTCAAAAATAGTATGATAGGCTTGTGCTAATCTATACTGATAATTTGGCATCATCTTAAAGACTTTTTCTTTGAAAGAACCTACATTTGCTTTGGCAAGAGCTTCTTTTGCCTTTTCATATTCCCCTATTTCGTGTAGTGCATAACCCAATTGAAAGTAAAAACGAGGAGTATCTTTAGAGTCAGTCAATAATTTTAACCCTGCTTCTGCATCCGAAATAGCTTGTGCATATTCTTTTTCTTGATTATGATACCATGCCGAAAAATACCAAACGTGTGGATTTTGAGGGGCAATCGAACGAGCATCTTGTAAATGAACAGGAAAACCTACAAGATTTTCTTGAGAATATAGAAGCTTCAAAATATGTAAACGATACGACAAACGACGTTGCATATTGTCCTCAAACTGTGCTGCTCTTCCTAAATAAGTAATTACTTTTCTAATATTTCCTTTATAACCATATAGTTTGGAAAGAGCAATATAAGATTCTACATGGTCTTGTTTTAATTGAGTTGCTTTTTCCAAGCAATCAATCGCATTATCTACCCTTTTAAGCAAATAATAACATTTACCTTGTTGTACAAAATATTTATAGTTATTTGGGTCTTTAGCTATGGCTTTATCATACATTGAAATTGCCGTAGTATATTGTCGTTTTGCTCTAAATGTTTCTGCCTGTACATACTCATCTAGTCCTCCTCCAGAGTGTTGAGCTGAAAGTTGAGCTGATAGTAGGGGAAACATACCAAACAACAAAATAATTAAAAAAGTGGTCTTTCTCATGTATAAAAAATGAACAGTAAGGGACAAATACGAAATAGTAAGTCTAATCGAATATAGCTAGATTAGGAGTTTTGTTATTATAACTCTCTAATAAACAAGATGTTGTAATTTTAACTTGAATTTGTGTCTGTTTTTAACAAAGATACGGACACTACATTGTTAATCAAAAAAAATCTCGCTTATCTATAAATTCAAAATAAGAATCTTATATTTAATATAAACTCATAATCAAAATCTATATTTCATACTTCTCTTATGTGAACTGTTTTGAGAAAATTATTGTCAGTACACCTTCAATATATCAGATAATTTAGTTCGAGATAACTATAACTTAAAAATATCTGAACAGAAACAGTATAACAACAAACTTACGTCATATGTATATCCAATAGTTTACCAAAGTTTGATTTACGACGACTAATTAGTACCGATTTTATACGAATGGCTCATTTAATCCGACGAAATAAAGAAGAAGGCACTATAAATGAAGCTATTTTCAATTTGAAAGTTTAAATAATTTGTTTACTATCTATGTTTACAACAAAAAAGAAGAGTGAAAAGGCTCATTAAGAGTTATCGAATCAAACATAAACTACTTCAATAAATCAAAAAATAAAACGATGAAAATTATTACTTATAATGTAAATGGAATTAGAGCAGCTTTAAAGAAAGATTTTGCTCAGTGGCTCAAAGAAATTGATGCTGATATTGTGTGTTTGCAGGAAATCAAAATTGAAGAAAAACTAGTTGATAAGGCTCTTTTTGAATCTTTAGGTTATCATTCTTATTGGTTTTCGGCACAAAAAAAAGGATATAGTGGAACAGCTATTCTTTCCAAAATAAAACCAATTTCGATAGAAAAAGGCTCATCTATGCAACAGTCTGATGATGAGGGAAGAGTTTTGAAAGCTAATTTTGAAGTAAATGGAGTTTCTTTTTCGGTTATAAATGTCTATATTCCTTCGGGTTCTTCGGGAGCACAACGTCAAGAGTACAAATATCAATGGCTCTCTGAATTTGATGAGTATTTGAAAAAAGTCAGAACTCAACAAGAAAATATTATCGTTTGTGGAGATTATAATATTGCTCATAAAGAGATTGATATTCATAATCCAAAATCAAATAAAAAATCTTCGGGGTTTTTGCCAGAAGAAAGAGAATGGTTAGATAATTATGAAAAAAAGGGTATGATTGATGCTTTTAGACGCTTCAATAAAGAACCTCACAATTACTCGTGGTGGACATATCGCAACAATTGTAGGGCAAAAAATAAAGGTTGGCGAATAGATTATCATTTTATATCGCAGCCCTTTTCAGAACATATGATGGATTGTCAAATTCTTTCAGAAGTAGTTCATTCTGACCATTGTCCTGTTTTACTTTCTTTATCACTATAAATTTTGAGATACAATTACATTTTGAATAACCATTACGTAAATTAGTTTGACAATACAAGACAAAAATTACTATATTTACATAATTTATGAGCAAAGTTTTTGATTTCCTAAATTATTTATACAAATTGTTTTTACTTATTCTTGTTATAGGAGTTTTTAATTTATAAATTTAGGAAAATTTAAGTCTTAAATTACTTAAAAATCTTCAACTTATACTCTACTAAAATTGAAATCTAATTATATATCATTCAGATTTTCTCATCTTCAATGTTATTTAAGGCACATTCGTATGAAGCAAATACCTACTAAACTTTACTCTCTACTCTTACTTTTCGCTCTTTTTTCTTGTATATCACTTACTTCTTGTAACGATTCTGGTTCTTCAGAAGCTGGAAATGTTAGAGAAGCAAAAGGAGGACGTTTTTATGGAGGAGTGTTTAATGTAAATGAAACAGAATACTTCAGAACATTATTTCCTCTAAATATTGTTGATGTTTATTCATACAGAATTGCTTCACAAGTTTATGAAGGACTTTTCAAATTAGACCCAAAGACACTAAAAGTAACTAACGGACTTGCAGAAAGCTATGAGCTTAGTGATGACCGATTAGTTTATACCATTCGTTTGAAAAAAGGAGTTTATTTTCACGATGATGCAGCTTTTGCAGGTGGAAAAGGAAGAGAATTTACGGCTGATGATGTCAAATACTGTTTTACTCGCCTAGCAACACAAAGTCGTGATAATCAAGGTTTTCACGTTATTGGAGGAGTGATAAAAGGAGCAACAGCTTATTATAACGCAACTGCAAATGGAGCAAAACCAGCTTCTGAAATAGAAGGGGTAAAAGTAATTGATAGTCATACAATCCAAATTACACTTGAAAAACCAAATGCGTTGTTTCTCAATTATTTAGCCCGTCCAGAAGCCTATATTTTTGCAAAAGAAGCTTATGAAAAATATGGCGTAGATATGGGAGGAAAGGCTATCGGAACAGGAGCTTTTGTGTTGGCAGATGTAGAAGAAGATGTTTCTGTTATCTTAAAAAGAAACGATAATTATCACGGAATAGATGAAGCAGGAAATCGTTTGCCTTATCTTGATGCTGTAAAAGTTTATTTTATTAAAGATAAAAAAACAGAGCTTTTTGAGTTTCGTAAGAACAAACTAGATATGGTTTACCGTCTTCCGACAGATTATATTATTGATATTATAGATGAGTATCAACGTGCTGACGGTTCTTTGCCTTTTGAATTAGAACACGAACCAGAAATGCAAACTCAGATTCTGACGTTTATGACAGATGATGAAATCTTTAAAAATGCAGATGTACGTCGTGCTTTTTCTTTTGCTATCAATAAAGATGAAATTTTTGAATACGTATTAGGTGGAGAAGCTTATGAAGCTGGTCATCACGGAATTACGCCACCTTCTTTCAAAGATAAAGGTTATCCAGATGATGTATATGGTTATGCTTATAATCCAGATTCGGCTCGTTATTATTTCAATAAAGCAGGATATAGAAATGCAAAGGATTTTCCTAAAATTACTTTAGAGCTTAATGCAGAAGGCGACCGTAATACGAATGTAGCCGTCGAAATCAAAAAAGATTTAAAGGATGTTTTGGGGGTTGATGTAGAGCTTAATATTGTTCCGATGGCACAATCTACTGATAAAATGATGACAGGAAACTTCCAACTCATTAAACTTTCTTGGATTGCAGATTTTCCTAGCCCAGAAGCATTTATTCGTATGTTTTATGGACAAGATGTTCCTAGTACAGTCGGAACGGTTTCTTATCCAAACTTATCTCGTTATAAAAACCCAGAATTTGATGAGTTGTATGAAAAAGCAATGAATGCAGCTAATGAGGAGGAAGCAATTAAGTTTTTTGCTCAAGCTGAAAATATAGCAATGAGAGATGCTCCAATTATCGTTTTGTGGTATGATGAAGGCTATCGTTTGTTACAGCCTTACGTTAAAAACTTCCCTAACAACCCAATGCAATACCGAGATTTTTCACAAGTTTATTTAGAGCCAAAAGTAACTGAAAATCCAAACAATGCACAGGCAGGAAATTAAAAAACATAACTTTAAAGTTTTAAAAAAGCCGTTTATTTTTATAATAAATGGTTTTTTTTCTGTCAAAATTTAACTTAGAAATATATGAAAACCTCAAAAAAACAAATTAGAGATAGAATTATTGA
This sequence comes from Bernardetia sp. ABR2-2B, assembly GCF_037126435.1. Lineage (GTDB taxonomy): Bacteria > Bacteroidota > Bacteroidia > Cytophagales > Bernardetiaceae > Bernardetia. Next base: position 3,541,054 of record NZ_CP147020.1, read on the forward strand.
AGAAAAATATAAAGCCTTTCAAGATTTGAAACAGATTGAATTGCGCTTGATGGAAACACATAAAAAAGATTTTGAAAAATGGATTGCTCTAAATGAATATTTTGAAGAATTAGAAAAAACAGAGTACGAGCTTATACACGAAGATATTGAGGAAGAGCAAGATGCAGAGCTAAGAACATTATTTGAAATGACGACAAAACAAATAATAGATATGAGTTCTAGAGATATATTTCATACTGTTTTTACAGATTATTTAGAGAAGGAAGTTCAAAATTCTGTAGAAAAATTTTTGAATAATAAAGGCTTGATGGGCGTAATGATACACCTTAGAGAGTATATGGATGTAGCAAGTAAAGAACTTACTCTTAAAATGTTCAAGGAACATGATAAATGGGTTTCGAAAGACCCTAAAAAAGATTCTTTTCAAGAAATGAGAACATTCCTGAAAATGAGAAAGCAAATTGAGATATTATCGCAAAATAGATTAGACGAGATTACAGAAGAATTTGTAAATAGTTTAGATAACAAAACATTGAAAGAAGCTGCTCTTTCTGTTCAACTCTCAGAAAGTCTAATAAAAACGACGATGGAATTTGTTTTCAATAGAATAGAAGCAAAGTTGAACGTGATTATGGAGGAGTATAAAACAGTCAGCACAATTCTTCAAGAGAATATCAAGAAAAAAATAATGGAAAAAGAATAGTTTGGACAAGTAAAGGTTTATTTTTTCATCAAAAACATAAAATAAGCTAAAGAATAAGATAGAAAATTGTATTTTTGTGGCTTACCTAACTACGTTCTGCTAAAAAATGGATACAAATTCTTTCAAAAATCGTATAGATAATCTAAATTTTAAAGAAATAAAGCACAAGGTGCATTATTATCTTACTCGCAATCATTACTCTACTTTGCTTATTCACTTGGGCTTAATGGGAATTTTGGGAGCTATTATTTTGTATGTTTTCTTTTACATCTATTTGCCAAGCACCACAAATCATGATACGACGATTACAGTACCTGATTTGAATAAAATGAAAATAGAAGAAGTACAATCTTTTTTAGAAAAACGTGATTTACGTTATGAGATTGCTGATACCTCTTATAATCCAAAATATCCACCTTTGAGTGTATTACAACAAAACCCAGCAAAAAACTCTACTGTCAAAATCAATAGAAAAATTTATCTGACTATTAATTCAGAAACACCACCCAAAACACGTATTCCTCAAATTATAGATTTTCCTTATACAAGCGCAACTACACAACTAGAAAATGTAAAGCTAAAAATTGGAGAGAAGGAATTTGTCAAGAATAGTGCAAAAAATGTAGTTTTAGAAATTGCTGTAAAAGATAAAAAATATACAAAAGCAGATTTGGAGAAAGGTGTTTACATTCCACAAGGAACTCCTGTAAAGCTTTTTATTGCAGAAGGAAGAAGTAATGATGGATTTAAGATAGACAACTTCATAGGACAATCTGGAGAAGATGCTAAATTAGTAATGGAGGGAAGTGGATTAGATGTAGAGGTTCATTATAAAAAAGTAGAAGGAAAAGACATAGGAATAGTCATTTCTCAAAAACCATCAGCAGGTTCTAGAGTAATAGTAGGACAAAAAGTTGAGCTTTGGATAGCTGCTGCTTATGATTAGAAAATATATTTTGAAATAACATTTTTTATTAAAAAGCTAAGAAATAAGTAATATCTAATTGCGTTTTTAATAAGTAGCTGATATTACGCAAAGATAAAATCTCTTATAAAAAACGAAACCCACGATTTTAATCGTGGGGGAAATAGGTACAGGTTAGCAGAAGACAATATATTTCCTTTACCCATAACTAAAGTTATGGGTTTCACTTTTTGATTTTGTAATATCAGTAAATAACATAAACTCTAGTTTATTCAAAAAAAAGTCATTGATTCCATTATGCAATTCCAAAAAAAACTAACTTCTTCTATTCTAATTTTACTTTTTATTCTCACTTCTTGTGGAAGTAATGCTTTATATGAAAATCACAAAGAGCTAGAGAGTGGAATTTGGCAAAAAGCTAATTTACAGTCTTTTGAAATAGAAATAGATGACTCTCAAAATCATTCTGTTTTTTATCATCTGCGCTATACAATGGATTACGATTATTGTAATTCTTATGTTCGCTACAAAGTTTTTTCTCCAACAGGAAAACTTCTTACTCAAAAAATGAAATTAGATACGCTCTTCGACTGCACAACAGGAAAGCCACTAGGAGAAGGGTTTGGAACAGTTTATAATAGAGAGTTTCAGTTAGAAGAAAGCTTTGATTTTTCTGAAAAAGGTATTTATAAAATAGAGCTAGAACAAATGATGCGTAAAGATTCTTTAGAAGGAATACAAACAGTCGGAATACGGATTACAAACTAAAAGTTAATTTATAATTGAATTAATCGTTTTTTTCGTAATTTTGTGGCATCAAAAAAAACACACGTTTGTAAATTGCTATGAGTACGACCAAAAAATCCACTAAAGAAAACTCAAAAAATACTTCTACAACTTCACAAAAGACAAAATATATTTTTGTTACAGGTGGTGTAGCTTCCTCATTGGGAAAGGGAATCGTTTCGGCTTCTCTTGCCAAACTTTTGCAATCAAGAGGGTTCTCTGTTACTATCCAAAAATTTGACCCTTATCTCAACATTGACCCTGGTACGCTCAATCCGTATGAACACGGAGAATGTTATGTAACTGACGATGGCGCAGAAACAGATTTAGATTTAGGACATTATGAGCGTTTTCTGAATGTTTCTACCTCACAAGCCAACAATGTAACAACTGGAAGAATTTATAATACGGTCATAAACAAAGAAAGAAAAGGCGATTTCTTAGGAAAAACGGTTCAAGTAATTCCTCATATTACTGACGAAATAAAACGTAATTTTTACTTTTTGGGAGAAACTGGAAAGTATGATATTATAATTACTGAAATTGGGGGTTGTGTGGGTGATATCGAATCGCTACCTTTTGTAGAAGCTGTTCGTCAGGCTCGTTGGGAATTAGGAGAGCAAAACTCACTCGTTATTCATCTTACTTTAGTGCCTTATTTGAGTGCTGCAAAAGAACTCAAAACTAAACCTACACAGCATTCTGTCAAAATGCTTTCAGAGCAAGGCGTGCAGCCAGATGTTTTGGTGTGTCGTACTGAGCATTCTCTACCTGATGATATTCGTAGAAAAATCTCGCAGTTTTGTAACGTAAATATCAAATCCGTCATTGAGTCTATTGATGCAGATACGATTTATGATGTTCCTCTCTTGATGAGAAAAGAACATTTAGATGATATTGTTCTAGAAAAATTAGGTTTACCAACAGACAGTACGCCCAACCTAGACGAGTGGAAACACTTTTTAGGAAAGCTAAAAAATCCGACTGATGAAGTAAAGATTGCATTAGTTGGAAAATATGTAGAATTACCTGATGCTTACAAATCTATCGTAGAATCATTTATCCATGCAGGAGCAGAAACAGAAACAACAGTAAAACTCAAATGGGTTTCTTCTGAAGATTTGGATTCTGATGAAGATGTAAAGAAATATTTAGAAAACATGGACGGTGTTTTGGTTGCCCCAGGTTTTGGAGATAGAGGAATTGAAGGGAAGGTTTTGGCAGTAAAATATGCAAGAGAAAATAAAATTCCATTTTTTGGAATTTGTTTGGGAATGCAAGTCGCTGTCGTAGAATTTGCTAGAAATGTCTTAAAGTTAGAAAGCGCACATTCGGCAGAAATGAATCCTGATACAGAGTTTCCTGTCATTGATTTGATGAAAGAACAAAAAGACATTACGACAAAAGGTGGAACAATGCGTTTGGGAGCTTATCCGTGTCAGCTTAAAAAGAAATCATTGGCTTCACAGATTTATGATGGAAAAGACTTGATTCATGAACGTCATCGCCACCGTTATGAATTTAACAACAAGTTTTTGAAGGATTACGAAAAGGCAGGACTTCTTCCAACAGGAATAAACCCAGAATCGAATCTAGTGGAAATTGTAGAAATGAAACAAGCAGAACACCCTTATTTTGTAGGAGTTCAATTTCACCCAGAGCTAAAAAGTACGGCACTTAGTCCTCATCCTCTTTTTGTAGGATTTATAAAAGCTGCTCTTCAAAAGCGTTTGGAGGAAGTAGTCGAATAATAAAAATAAAAAGAATTTTTCGGACGACTTGACAGTTTTCCGAGTTATTCTTCACAAAGGATAAGAGTTTGTTTTATCAAAACTCTATTCTTCATAAGAAAATCGAAAATTAATTTACTTTAGTATAAATGGATAAAAATCAAACCATCGGACTCGTCTTGATGTCAGCTTTGCTTATTGCATACATGTTCTTTTTTAGCCCTAGTAAGGAAGAGCAACAAGCACAAGAACAAAGAACAGCACAAATACAAGACAGCATCAGAATAGCACAAGAAGCTATTGCTGCCACACAAAATGGACAAAATTCTGAAACAGAACAAAAAGTAGAATTAGATTCTGCTACAAAAGCTTTGATTGCCGATGCAAAAGAAGTCGTTTTAGAAAACGATAATATCAAAGTTGCTTTATCTTCTTTGGGTGCAGAAGTTTTGAATGTAGAACTCAAAGACTATCAAACTTTTGATGGTAAGCCACTTATTTTGGTAGATGAGCAAAATAGCCAAATCGAACTTTCAATGCCTACTTCTTCTGGGAGTGTCAGAATTGATAAGTTAGGTTTTCAAGTTCAGAATGCTACAAAAGATAAAGTTACTTTTGCTGGTGTAGTAGATGGAAAACCATTAGAAATTACTTATACATTGCCTAAAGATGGTTTTGAATTGTTTTATGCCATCAAAACAGATGCTGCTACACAATCGTTACAACTTTCTTGGACGGATGCTATCAAACGTACTGACCAAAATATTGAATTAGATAGAAGAGAAACAACTATCAATTATTATACAATTGAAGATGATTTTGATTATTTAAGCAAAGGAAGTACAGATGCACAAACAGAAGTTTTAGAAAACTCGGTATCTTGGTTTTCTATGAAACAACGCTTTTTCAATGCTGCTCTTATTACTGACAGACAATTTGAAAAGCTAACGATTGGCTCGGCTGCTGTTAATGAAACAGACTCTTCTACTATCAAAACGCTAAAAGTAGAAACTTCTATTCCTGTTTCTTCGTTGGCTGCTGATGCAAATGCACGTTTTTACTTTGGTCCTAATAAGCACGATATTAATAAAGCTGTAACAGAAGGCTTCCAAGAAAATACCTATTTAGGTTGGGCTATTTTGCAACCAATCAGTTTGTTTATAATTATTCCATTATTTGATGTTTTGGAAAAATTTATTGATAATTATGGTGTTCTGATTATCGTTATGGTGTTTCTTATCAAGATGGTTTTAGCTCCTCTTACCTACAAATCGTATGTAGCACAAGCCAGAACAAAAGTTTTACAGCCAGAAATCAATAAGATAAAAGAGAAATATCCAGACGACCAAGCCAAACAATCACAAGAAACAATGAAACTCAATAGTGAGTTTGGGGTCAATCCGTTGAGTGGGTGTTTGCCGATGGTGTTGCAGATGCCAATTATTTTTGCGCTCTTTACGTTTTTCCCTAGTGCGATTCAACTTCGTAATGAAGCATTTTTATGGGCAGGTGATTTATCAACGTATGATTCTATCTTGAACTTGCCGTTTACAATTCCTTTCTATGGAGACCATGTGAGTTTATTTACTCTGATGATGACAGCTTCACAGATTTTGGTAACAAGTGTAAGTACACAACAAACTTCAATGGCAAATTCTCCTATCAATCCGAAAGTGATGATGTACGGAATGCCAGTTATGTTTATGTTTGTCTTGAACTCTTTCCCTGCTGGTCTGACACTTTATTACGTAACTTCAAACTTAGTTACATTAGCTCAAACGCTTACTATTCGTAAGTTCTTCGTTAATGAAGAAAAAATCAGAGCAAAACTAGAGATTCGTAGAGAAGAGAAAAAGAAAAGTGGTAAAAAAGGTTCTTCTTTTATGCAACGTATGCAAGATGCAATGGCTCAAGCACAAGAGCAACAAGCAGAAGCCAAAGCTAAAAAAGAAGGTACTCCGAAAAATACGAATCCAAATAAAAAGGATAAATTGAAATAAGAGTATTTGTGGGTTCAAATAAAAAACGGCTTGTAGTTAAACAAGCCGTTTTTTTTTATGTCTCAAACTCTGTTATTTTCTATGTAAAATATAAAAGCGACGATATAAGGTAATATATATTTCGTTGTTATTTGTTTTTGCAATAGTGAAATAACCAGTTTCTTTTGTGTTTCTAAATCTCACAAAGTAGGTATTTATCGTACTTCTAATTTTCTGTAATTCCTGTATTTCTCTATAAAATTGTGGGGTCAAACTTTCTGGCTGACTGTTATTGAATGTAGAAACGAAGTTGTATTCCCAATAATGTTTTGCATTTGGGAATGCTCTAGCCGAAGAAATATTATACAAATAACTCTCATTATTTATTTTAACAGAATCCTTTGTAAACTGTATGAGTAAAGTATCTATTTGATATTTTGAGTATCCACTTGTATCAATTTGATTAGACTTATTAGCATACCAAATTCCATATATTTTTTTCAAATTCATATCAGAGCTATTACATTCTTCTCCTATACAACGTTTAAATCCTTTAGCCTTATAGTAATTAGAATCAATGATAGGAAACCCAAAAACGTTACTGAAAATATTTATAATTTTTTTTGACCTATGTACATAAGCGTGTTCCATCTTTAACCAAACTACTCTGTTAGCATCAACAAAAATATAATTCGGTTTCTTATTTATACCAAAATCGCTAACAAACTCTATCGTCATTAATTCGTTAAAATAATCTGTCGCTTCTTCTTCTGTATCAAAAACATACACACTAAAAGGAACAAGCTTTCTGTAAGCATATTCAATATTATTTTCATTGATTATCGTATCATACTTAACATCAAATTTGTAATCTTTTTTCCCCCAACCAAATGTTTGGAAATATGAATTGATAGAATCTCCGTATTCTTTCAGTTTTTCATAACGAAATGGATTTATTTCTTCACTAATCGTAGTATCATCAACTACAACAGTATCAATAACTGCATTAGGTTTTATAGATTTTTTTTCTGTATTTCCACCATTTTCTACTCTTGTATTACAAGAAAACAAACAAATTAGCCATAATAGCAAAAATGTAGATTTGAATTTAGTCTTTAGCAATAATTGTTTTTTAATCATTAAAATGCGCCTTTGGAAAACAACCTCTAAAACCTTTTTTATCTAATTTTTTTGCAAAATCTCTAGCTTGTGTAGCATTCATGTCACCTACCGAAACTCTAAAAAGACGTTGCGAACGGTCAGCCGTCCAAGTAACACGGATATACACTTCATCAAATCCTGCTGCCATAGAATCTTTTCCTTTTTGGACAGCATTTTTCAAGTCTTTGTAGCTTCCAATCTGCACACCAAAAGCTTCTGGGTATTTTTGAGTTCCCCAAATACTATAAATACGAGGTAAATATTTATTTTTCTTTTGTGCTTTTTTGATATTTACTTTTCTGCGTGGTTTTCTTCTTTTTGTTTTACTTTCAGAACCTTTTGGAGAAAGAGTTGTTCCATCTGCACCTGCACGTAAAAGGCGAATTTCTATGTTTACAACTCCATCACGAACCATGTCTAGTTTTTTTGCTGTTGCATAAGAAAGGTCAATAATTCGCCCTGGTTTGAAAGGACCTCGGTCATTTACTCGTACAATGGCTGTTTTACCGTTATTTTTATTGGTAACTTCTACCAAACTATTGAATAATATTTTTTTGTGGGCAGCCGTAGCATCATACATATTGTATTTTTCGCCACTTGCTGTGGGTCTGCCATGAAATTTTGTTCCGTAGTAAGAGGCTTTTCCTTTTTGTGTATAACCTAGCTTCTGATAATCATATTCGTTTGTTCCACTCAATTGTAATAAGGCAAAAGGCAGAACTGCACAGTAGAAAATGTGTTTTAACTTCATAAAAAACAATAAAGAGATGGATTTTGGATAGATTTTTTTTTCTAAAATAGAACAAGGAATTAGTACAAACTCTTATTTATTCTATTTTAGAAGGAATTAGTTATGCTAATTAGCGATTTTTAAAGAAATTTGCAATTCTAAAACGCTTATTTTTGTATTCTATTATCCAAAGATTAATCAAAAACCTATTACTTATGACTTCAAATTCAAAACTCCTTCAATTTTTACGTATTCTTGGTGTGGTAGAAGGTATTTCTTTTCTTGTTATCCTTTTTATTACGATGCCTCTTAAGTATATTTGGGAAATGCCAGAACCAAATAAAATTGTCGGAATGGCACACGGAATTTTATTTATTGCCTATTGTCTTTTAGTTTTGATTGTGGGCTACAAACTCAAATGGAAATTACTCACTATTTTTTGGGCATTATTGGCTTCTATTATTCCTTTTGGGACATTCGTGGCTGACAAGAAGATTTTTAAGGAAGAGCAAGAAATGTAGCCTTTATATACTAATGAATATAATATTCTGAATAAAGTTTAACAGCAAAAAGAGTAAGTGGCACACTTGGAAAAGAACACAAATATATAACCCATTTTTTTCTTGAAAAGTAATTCCACTTTTTAGTTGTGATGTAGAAACGAATAGCAGAAGTTATTTGAAAAAGACTAACTACAAACCAACAAACATTAAATGCAAGTATCACAAACAAAGTAAAAATTACTAAAGAACTTATAGACTTGTCTATAAAAGTAGGTACAACAATAACCAGTAGACCTATTATCCAACAGACTGATTCAACACTAATTTTATTCTTCATAATATTTCTATATTTTTTGAGTAAATTAAATAATATTCTTGATAAAAACGTAAAATTTGAATTTCTAAAATAGAGTAGTTTTTATCTAGAATTATGTATTATCCTGCGTTTCATCATAAGAATCATATAATCGATAGCTCGGCGAAGCCAAATCACTCGCTAATCAATCATATAATAATTAACCCTTTACAACCTCAAAAAACTATGAGATATACACTTTTATTTCTTTTACTATTTATTTTTTCGTGTCAGTCTTCTGACCAAAAAAACGAAGAAAAAAATGAAACTACTTCTGAAATTACAGAACAAACCTTTACTATTCCAGAATGGAAACCCTACGATGAATCTGACGAACTTACTCAAAGCCTTAACAATGAATCATCAAGAATGCAGTACAAACTCATTCAATCTAAAATTTTAGATAAAAATGATATTTGGAAAAATGTAGCTCCTCAAATCAGTAATTTTTCAGAAGAAGAGTATCAAAAGCTAACTCCTTTGATTTTGGAACAAAATATTCCAACAATTCAAAATCATATCAAAGAAGGAAATTTGAGTTATGAAAAACTGGTGCAATGGTATTTGTACAGAATTGTAAAATATGAAAACAATAGAGAAACTTCTCTTCATACTATTATTTCTATCAATCCAAATGCAGTAGAGGAAGCCAAACAAAGAGATAAAAATACTCAAGCTGAAAATAATCACGCCATTTTTGGAATGCCTATTTTACTAAAAGATAATATCAATTTTGATAAACTTCCAACCACAGCAGGAGCAGAAGCACTCAAAAACAATATGACTTCAAATGCTTTCATAGTAGAGCGCATACAAGAAAAAGGAGGAATTATTTTGGGCAAAGTAAATCTAAGTGAATGGGCAAATTATTTACACGATAACGGGCCGAATGGATATAGCGCAATCGGTGGACAAACACTAAATCCTTACGGAAGAAAACAGTTTGATACAGGTGGTTCTAGTGCAGGAAGTGGAACATCAGTAGCTGCAAATTATGCTGTTGCAGCAGTTGGAACAGAAACAGCAGGTTCTATTTTGTCTCCAGCTAGTTCTAGTAGTATTGTTGGTTTGAAACCTACGATTGGGCTTTTGAGTAGAGGTGGAATTGTTCCTATTTCTAGTATGCTAGACACGCCCGGTCCAATGACAAAAAATATAATAGATAATGCTATTTTGTTATCTGCAATGACTGGCGAAGATGCAAAAGATACAGCTACAAAAGGACAAAATCAGCAACTCAACTATGCTCAAAATTTAGAAATAGATTTGAAGGGAATGCGTTTTGGTGCAAATAAAGCCTTTATGGAAGATTCTCTGTATCTTTCTATGATTGAAAAAATTAAATCTTTAGGTGCAGAAGTAGTAGAGTTTTCTTTTGATGAAATGAACTTTGATAACTTTCTACAACTTTTAAATGCTGATATGAAAAGAGATTTGCCTTCTTATTTTCAAAATTATGCAGGAAATTCAGTTTCCTTTACTTCTGCAAAAGATATTGTAGAATATAATCTTCAAGATACGTTAGTTCGCATTCCTTATGCACAAGCTCGTTTTGATGGAATTGTGGCAGACAAAACTACTGATGAAGAATTAGAAAAACTGAAAATTAGTATGAATACAGAAGCAGTTAATCTTTTTGAAAAGCCAATGAAAAAGTTAAATCTTGATTGTATTTTGTCTATCAATAACTGGAATGCTGCCGAAGCTGCACTAGCAAAATATCCTTGCTTGACTCTTCCGATGGGTTATAGAGCTGACGGACAACCTGCTGGAATTACGCTGATTTCTCGTCCTTTCGAAGAGCAAAAATTGCTAAAAGTTGGCTTTGCTATCGAAGAGGCTACAAAAAGTAGAAAATTACCTCAAGGATATAATTGATTTTCTTGAAAAATAAAAAGGCTTTACATCAAAAAAATAATGTAAAGCCTTTTTTCAAATCTTTGAACCTCTAAACAGGCTGTTTGAAAGGTAATCGTATCGTAAAAACAGAGCCTTTTCCGATTTCACTTTCTACACTAATAGTTCCGTGGTGTGCTTCCACCATAGATTTTACATAGCTAAGTCCTAATCCAAATCCTTTTACATTGTGTACATTTCCTGTTGGTACTCGGTAAAATTTATCAAAAATCTTACTGACTACTTTTTTCGGAATCCCTTGTCCTTCATCAATAAATTTGATTTCAATTCCATTTGAAGTATTTTGAGTTTGTACTTCGATGCGTGGAACATTGGGCGAATATTTATTTGCATTATCTATCAAATTTGAAACAATGCTTGTGATATGCACTTGGTCGCCTTCTACAAGTGTTTGAGCTGCTCTCAAGTCTGTAAAAATTTTTCCTCCTCTATTTTCTACCTGTACGGCACTATTACGAATTACCTTTTCGATAATTTGATGAATATCTAATGATTTGAAATTTAGCTTTAAATCTTTTCTATCTAGTTTTGCAGCTTGTAATACATTTTCTACCTGTGAGCTAAGTCGTTTGCTTTCGTCTGCAATTACTCCCAAATAACGATTTGTTTTTTCTGGATTTTGCTGAACACTAGAGTCTTGTAAAATCTCACGAGCAAGAGAAATAGTTGCGATAGGAGTTTTGAACTCATGAGTCATATTATTGATAAAGTCATTGGTGACTTCAGAGACTTTCTTCTGACGAATAATCGTATAAATTGCAGCAGCAAAACAAAGGATAATTACACCAATAAAAATAATTGAAGAAGATAATATCATTGCCATTTTACCTAAAATATATTTAGATTCAGTAGGAAAATAGACACACAATAAGTTATCTGGATTACGCATATCATTTGGAAAAAGCTTGGTGCAATAGTTCGTTTCTACCAAACATTCGCTACTTGTAGAAGGAGAAGTAAAAAACCAACTTTTTTGAGAATGATTGAAAACAGCAAAATCATACTCTAATGTAATTCCTTTATTGTGCATTTCTTCTCTTAAAATAGAATCAATAACAGGGCGACTAGTACGTTGTTGAATTGGTTTTTCTTGATTTTGAAAAAATAATTTTTCAGCAATAACAGACAAAATTTGAGACCTATTTACCTTTCTGCGTTGTGTTTCTTCCCAAATCATTTTTGGGTCTCTTATGTCATACCTTTTCATTGGCTCAAGAATAATCTCTGTGCTTTGTTGGGTAGATGTTACTTCATTTTTTACTTTAAATTGAAGCTCATAAGTAAGTGCCGAGTTGGTTTTTTGCGCTCTTGTAATTGAATCTAACGTAGAAATAAGCTGTCCACTCATTTGGTCTGCATTACTTTTCATTACATAAATGGCTTCATGTTTTTCCAAGCGAGTAGCTACTTTTTCAAGTGCTTGATGAACGTTTTGCTTGAAACGAGATTTATTGAGATGAACTGTCGTGCTTATCCAATAAAATTGTAGCCCTATAAGTCCGAGCATTGCCAAACTCATCAGAGCTATAATATAACGTACTTGTTTTGCACCTATTAATCCTTCTATTTTCATTTTATGTTTACTTTATTTTCCTCTTCGTTTTTATAGTACGATGTTGAGGGTAGGTAAATGTACTTTCAAATAAATCTATTTTTGATTACAGAATATATCCTTATTGAATGAAGTTTATACTTTCAGTCTTTATTTTCTACGATGAATTTATACAAAATAAAGCAATCCCTATTCTTTAAAAATACACTTAACAAACTTTAACCCACTTACATTGAGGAGTTTAAGAGTATTTACGAAAAGAGGAATGAAAATTAGAAATTTTATGAAAATATTACCCTACAATATTAATTTCAGGTTCTATTTCTATTCCAAATTTATTAAAAACAGATTGTTGAATTTCTTTAGCTAGATTCCAAACTTCTTCTCCTTTTGCATTGCCATAGTTTACCAAAACGAGCGCCTGATTTTTGTGTGCGCCTGTATTTCCGACTACTTTTCCTTTCCAACCACACTTTTCTATAAGCCAACCAGCAGGAACTTTTGTTATTTCATCAGAAATTGGATAACCAACAATAGCAGGAAACTCTTCTTTTAATTTTTCAAATTGATTACTCAGAATTTCAGGGTTTTTGAAAAAACTTCCTCCATTTCCAATCTCTTTTGGATTAGGTAATTTAGATTCTCTAATAGAAATAATTGCTTTGCTTATTTCTTGAATTGTTGGAGTATCATTTTCTAAGGCATCTTTAATTGCTCCATAAGACGTATTTAAGACATGGTTTTCTTTAGTTAGTCTAAATTCTACACCAATAATAATGTATTTATCTTTTGCTTCGTGTTTGAAAATACTACTACGATAACCAAATTGACATTGTTTATTTGAAATCCAAAATTGCTTGTTTGTTTTCCTATCAATTACTTTTACTCGCTCCACAACATTGCGAATCTCTACTCCATAAGCTCCAATATTTTGCATGGGTGCAGCTCCTACTGTTCCAGGGATAAGGGATAAGTTTTCTACGCCTCCATAATTATTTTCCAAGCAAAAAAGCACGAAATTATGCCAGTTTTCACCTGCTGATACATAAAGAGTAATGTCTTTTTCATTCTCTTTTACTTTTTCTATTCCTGTAATAGAATTTTTGATTATTAATCCGTCAAAATCTTTTAAAAACAGAACATTACTTCCTCCTCCCAAAATAAAAATAGATGGAAACTTCGGCTGTTCTGCTTTTACCATTTCCAAAATATTTAGGAGCTGCTCAACTGTTTTTACTTCTACAAAACTTTTGGCTGTGCAGTCTATGCCAAATGTATTGTACGGTTTTAAAGAGATATTTTGTAGAATTTGAGATTTCATTCTTTTTATTTTGTATCGCTCGTGAGGACACGAGCAATGATTAATTTTTATTTTAATAATATATATTACAATATGAATGTCATTTATAAAATCTAAAATAGTCCTTTCCTAGCAATAAAGTTGCGTAATCTTCGTAGAATAGTGATAAAAATGAATTTCAAAAGCTACAGAGTAGCATAAATTTATTATGAGCTTTACCGTTACTTGTGTCCTCACGAGCAACTGATAGACACAAAAGTACAAAACAAAAAACCACTACCTCAAAAAAGTAGTGGTTTTTCTATTCACTAAAACAAAATCAAAAATGAAAAATCTAATCTTACAAGTTCTTTTTTTACTCTTCTTCTACTAGAAGTGATTCTGCTTCCTCTTTCGAAAGCACATCTGTAAATTTTTCTATATCTCCAGCTCCTTGGCGAAGCAAAATAATAGTATCTTCAATACAACGAATAACCGTAGAAGCCTCAATTTCTCCCATTCCTGCATCAATAACTAAATCTACTTGATGCTCATATTCTTCTTTCATGAGTGACGGGTCTGTCATTGGTTTACCTTCTTTGTCATAAAGAGAAGTAGTTACGATAGGGTTTCCTAATTCTTGTACAATCATTCTAGGAATTTTGTGGTCAGGAACACGAATACCTACTTGGTTTTTCTTTACTCCACCTACTTTGGGTACTTTATTACTTGAATCTAAAATAAAAGTAAATGCCCCCGGTAGAGCTTTTTTCATTACTTTAAAGACATGATTGCTTACTCTATGAGCGTACAAACTAATATCACTCAAATCATAACAAATGAAAGAAAGGTGCATTTTTTTAGGGTCAATTCCCTTAATTTTACAGACTTTTTCAACAGCTTTTGTATTTGTAAAATCACAACCTATTCCATAAACTGTATCAGTAGGATAAATAATTACACCACCATTTTTTAACGTTTCGACCACCTTTTGAATCTTACTTTCTTGTGGATTATCTGGGTGTATTTTGAGGAGTTCTGCCATACTATTTTAATAACTTTTAGTAAAAAATAAACTTCTTTTATTATTAATAAATAAAAAATAAGAAGTTTTTAAATATAAGTATAATTTTATTTCATTCAAAATAAAAAAATACTCAATTGTCATTTTAGGCTTTATTTTTTTAATGAGTAGTGAGGGTATAAAATCTTTTTAAAAACTCAACATATCATTTCTAAAATAATATTGAGTTTCTATAAAAATAGATGCTTTATTACTTACTCTATCCAATAATACATAATTTCTTTGTGTGTTGCAAGATTTTTATATAAATACTTTTGAGTTTTTATAAAAAAGCCAAATACTATTCTGCATACATACTATTTGCCAAGAATATATACATAACCAAACTCATAACTAGCTCATAAAAAATAGATGTGATACTATCCACTATTATAATCGTATGCTAGAAAATTATTGAAACAATTGATTGGGTAAATTGAAAGTAAGAGCTTGTTCAAAATTATTTCTTTGAGCTACAAATGGTAAATTTCAGCCTATATCTGCGTTATTTTTTCATTAAATAGCTCACTACTCTCCTCAAAAATGCCTTGATAAGTCAAAAATTTTCTCATTTTCACTAGTAAAACAAAAATCTAAACAAGCTCTAAGCTTTGTATGACCTTTGAAATATTGTTTTGATAAATAATAAATTTATTTAAACTTTTTTTGAAACTGATGCAACCATATTGCCTACTTAGTGGGTCATAGAAATAGAAGAGCAAAACTATCTGTTTTGAATCCTTCTAACTTACAACCTAACAATTCCTAACAACTTCCTAAATGATAGATTTAGGAAGTTTGTTTTAAAAAGAGAAAGTTAGAATAAGGTCTGTAAGAAGTTAATACTTGATACTTCAATATCTATTATCAAAATAGAATTT
Organism: Bernardetia sp. ABR2-2B; assembly: GCF_037126435.1. Taxonomy (GTDB): domain Bacteria; phylum Bacteroidota; class Bacteroidia; order Cytophagales; family Bernardetiaceae; genus Bernardetia. Next base: position 3,556,618 of record NZ_CP147020.1, read on the forward strand.
ATATATAAAAATCTTTTGTTGGCTATGTCGTTTTTTCTACGGAGAAAATTACAGTAGCCATAGTTAGTGAGTAGTGGGAGATGATGCAGCCTTTGGAAGTATCATCTTTTTTTTGTGCGTTGAAATAAAAAAGCCCATTTATTAAATAATAAATGAGCTTTCATTGATTTATATAAAGAATCTAAAAGACTTTATTTTTTTGCGTCTATTTTTTTCTTCATTAGTTTTGCATTCTCTGTATCGTCTTTCATAGTATATAAATCTTTCAATATATTGTAAAGCGTTATATCCTCATCATTGATTTCGATTGCTTTTTTCGCATAATTAATAGATTGTTCTGCATCTTCTAAAATAGGTTTCATTTTCTGATGTTCAGGTTCTTGTTCTTCTACTTCTAGTTTGTTATATACATCTGCAGCTCGTCTATAATAATTGATAGCTAATGCAAAAGTAGCATCATAATCTTGAGGGTCTAGCTCTAAGACTTTTTTATAGTATTCTGCTGACTCTTTAGGTTGCCCTTCACTCTGATACATAATAGCGATATTTGTCAGAGTTTTTGTGCTAGGCTCTATTTCATTAGCTTTCTTTAATAACTCAATTGCTTTTGTGTAATCCTTTCGTTTTATATATACATCGGCAATATTAGTAACAAAGTAAGTCTCTTTTGGAAAGCGTTCTGCTCCTTTTTCTAATATTCTAAGAAAATTTGTACTATCTTCTAACTGATAGTAAGAATAAGCAGCTGATTGATAGGCTTCCATAGCACCTGTGTACTCGTCCATGTCTCCAAGTTGTTCGTAATACTTAGCTGCCTCACCAAACTTTTCAGACTTGTTAGCAAAATAACCTGTATAAATTAGGTTGGTTGTATCACTAGAAACATAGGTAGCGAGAGGTAACATTGTTACATAAGCACTCTCAAAATCTTCTGCATCTTGATATTTCTGTACTTTAGTTAAAATGGCATTTTTCAGACGTGCCTGTAAGCCTGTTTCCATTCCTAAATCACTCTGAAAAACAGGGTCTTCTATTCGTTTTGTATATTTATCTTTTCCTTCTGCTTTTTCCATTTCTAAAGCTTTCTCAATAGAAGCAAATGCACTATCTATTGGGTTTTCTACAAGAGCAGCTACTTCTTCGTCTTCTAAACCTGCTTCATAAATTGCTGTAAAAACCTTTGCTCTTACATAATATGTTTTAGCTTTATCTTTTGTTTTTTTGTGGTAAGTAGCCTGACGAACTTTCTCTAATGCCTTTTCATATTTTGCTTCGTTAGGGCTAACATAAAATTCTGCATTAATAAGCGCACCGTTTTGTGCAAAAGCTCCATTTGCAATAAGCGAACCAGCTGCAAATACAGTTCCTGCTACTATTGATTTTATTATTGACTTTGTCATTGTATAAAATGAGTTTGAATTATTGGATTATTACAACTCAGAAATAAGTGTAATAGTATTTTAAAATTAATTTTTATAAAAAATAGAAGTTCCATTTTCTAGTATAAAAATATACGACAAAAATAGAACTTCTAAAGGTATTGCAACTATAATGCAAAAAAAAATTATTCTACATCATCTGTATTTTCGTCAGTTGTTGTATCATTGTTTTCAGGGTGATTTCCATTAGCTGAGTTATCTGCTTCGTTAGCAAGGTTTGAAGAAACTTCTCCATCTGGATTTTCCATTCCTTCGTCTAATATAGTTTCGTCTAATTCTTCTTCTATATGTTCAATTTTGGCAACAGAAGCAATTTCATCTCCTGCAGCTAAATTAATCAAACGAACGCCTTGTGTAGCACGTCCCATAGTACGAAGTTCGGAAACAGCAAAGCGAATCATAACTCCTGACTTTCTACTAATCATCAAATGGTCGGTATCAATTACTTCTTTGATAGCAATCAAACTACCTGTTTTTTCTGTAATTTTGAGTGTTGTAACTCCTTTTCCACCACGTTTGATAACTCTATAATCTTCTATATCAGAGCGTTTTCCATAACCTTTTTCAGAAACAACTAAAAGATTTGAATCTGGACGGTTCAAACAAACCATTCCAATTACTTCATCGCCTTCTTTTACAGAAATTCCACGAACTCCTGATGCTGTTCTTCCCATCGTACGTACTTGCGTTTCATTAAAACGAATAGCACGACCCGAACCAACAGCCATAATAATTTCGTTGCTTCCATCTGTCAGACGAACATCTAAAAGAGCATCGCCTTCATTGATGGTAATGGCATTGATTCCTCCTTGGCGTGGACGAGAATAGGCTTCCAAAATAGTCTTTTTGATTTGACCTTTTTTGGTACAGAAAATTAGATTGTTATTATTGATATAATCTTCATCTTTGAAGTTTCTGACATTGATGACTGCCTGTACTTTTTCGCCAGACTCAATATTGATAAGGTTTTGAAGAGGACGACCTTTTGATGTCTTTGAGCCTTCTGGAATAGCATATACTTTTTGCCAATATACTTTGCCGTGGTCAGTAAAAATCAATAAGTAATTGTGTGTAGAAGCTACAAATAAATGTTCTGCAAAGTCGTCTGCTTTTGTAGTTGCTCCTTTTGAGCCTTTTCCACCACGAGCTTGTGATTTGTATTCAGATAAAGAAGTACGTTTGATATAGCCTTCATTTGAAATAGTAATTACCATTTCTTCTTCGGCAATCAAATCTTCAATATCAATATCTTCTGCGCTATGAACGATTTGAGTTCTGCGCTCATCACCATATTTTTCTTTAAGTTCAAGTAATTCATTCGTAATAATTTCCATACGACGCTCTACTCTAGCCAAAATATCTTCGTAATCCTCAACAGTAAGAACTAATTGGTCGTGTTCGTTTTGTATTTTATTACGCTCCAATCCTGTAAGACGTTGAAGGCGCATTCCCAAAATTTCTTTTGCTTGAATTTCTGAAAAATCAAATACAAAACCTTCTGGAACAGTAATATCTTTAAAGAAACGACTTTCCGTATTCATTTGTCCTTGTGCTGTCAAAATATTTCTTGCTTCTTCTGCATCTTTTGAGCTACGAATAGTTGCAATTACTAAATCAATTACATCAAGAGCTTTTAAAAGACCTTCTAAAATATGAAGACGCTTTTTAGCTTCTCTAAGGTCGTATTCTGTTCTACGAACAACAATTTCGTGTCTGTGTTCGACGTAATAACTTATTAAATCTCTAAGATTACAGATTCTTGGACGACCTTTTACTAGCGCAACATTATTTACACTAAACGAAGTTTGAAGTCCTGTATATTTGAAAAGTTGATTCAAGACTACATTTGCCATTGCATCACGCTTGATATCATAAACGATACGCAATCCTTTTCTATCTGATTCGTCTCTGATAGCAGAAATTCCTTCAATACGCTTTTCATTTACCATTGCAGCCGTTTTTTCAATCAGCGTTGCTTTGTTGGTTTGATAAGGAACTTCGGTTACGATAATCTGCTCACGGTTATTTTTGTCTGTATGAATAGTTGCAACGGCACGCATCACAATTCTTCCACGACCTGTTTCTAATGCTTTCTTTACACCTGTGTAGCCATAAATAATTCCTCCTGTTGGAAAATCGGGAGCAGTTACGAATTTTGTCAGTTCTTCAACGGTTATTTCTGGGTTTTTGATGTATTCAATTATTCCATCAATGACTTCTGTAAGGTTGTGAGGCGCCATGTTGGTTGCCATTCCGACAGCAATACCAGCCGAACCATTGACCAAAAGATTAGGTAATTTTCCTGGTAAAACAGAAGGTTCTGTCAATGAATCATCAAAGTTTGGAATAAAATCCACTACTTCTTTGTTCAAATCTGCCAACATTTCTTCTGCTAGGCGTTGCATTCTAGCTTCTGTATAACGCATTGCTGCAGCATTATCGCCATCAATAGAACCAAAATTTCCCTGTCCATCAACGAGCATATAACGAAGCGACCATTCTTGCGCCATTCTGACCATCGTTTCATAAACTGATGAATCGCCGTGAGGGTGATACTTACCCAAAACCTCACCCACAATACGAGCCGATTTTTTGTGTGCCTTATTGTGATAAACTCCCAAATCTGACATTCCGTACAAAACTCTACGGTGTACGGGCTTCAAGCCATCACGAACATCAGGTAAAGCACGAGAAACAATAACAGACATCGAATAATCAATGTATGCCGTTCGCATTTCGTCTTCAATACTTACAGGAATGATATTATCATTTCCATCATCTAGTAGCTCATCATTTTCTATATCTGCCATATATTATCTAGTATAAAACTATATTAAATTGAAATTCCTTCTGTAACCGTCGTTGAGGTTCAAACCGTCAATGAGGTTTTTCTAAATTGCTTTTTAGGCTAAAATTTTGATAAAATCTCCTTCAAAAACAACTCTGCAAGATACAAAAAAATAGGGAGTTTAACAACGTTTTTTAGCGTTTAGAAGCCTCATTATAGTAAGATTAATAAAACAGATTGAGATAAATTTTTCACTCAAAAACTAAACTATCAAACTTACTTATTAGTTATAGATTCTAATTACTGACTATTTTTAGTGTAACTACATAAAAATTGTACACAAAGCCCAAAATCAGCTTTTTATTCTCTTATCAACCTTCTTAATAACTCAATTATGCAAACACTAAAAAATTCTGATGAAAAAGTGTTTTATGAATCTCATATGGATACTAAATTAAATTGTATTTATTCTACTTGGCTTGGCTACGTAAATTTGAATAGTGTAAAGTCAGGCTGTTTGGTCGGTTTGGATTTGATTAAAGAAACCAACTGTCCATATATTATTAATGACAATACTGATTTGATAGGCCCTTGGCAACAAGCCAATGAATGGATACAGGAATTTTGGATGCCAAAAGCAATTGAAGCAGGTCTGCGTTACATGGCTCACGTTACATCTCCAGATATTTTTGGAAAACTTTCAGCAAAAGATTTAGAGAAAAAAGCAGCAGGTATTTTTACGATGCGTTTGTTTTCAACGAAAGAACAAGCCAGTGAGTGGATACGAGAATGTCAAGAAAAAGATAGTGAAACCGAAATGGGAAGAGAATAATTATGTGTTTAACGCATTGATTATCATTAACTTAGTTATTAAAAAAAACGCTAAAATTATTTTTCGAATGGAAGTTCTCATTATTCAAGGAAGCGCAAGAAAATATGGCAATACAAACAAAATTGTAAATTATATTCAAGAGAAACTAGATTGTGATTTTATTGACTTGAAAAACTATACAATTTCAAATTATGATTATGATTCACGAAATAAAAATGATGATTTTTTGCCTTTAATGAGAGAGGTAGCTGACTATGATTTAATTATTTTTGCTACTCCTGTCTATTGGTATGCTATGTCTGGCATTATGAAAACTTTTTTTGATAGAATTACGGACTGTTTGAAAATAGAAAAAGAAACAGGACGTAAACTAAGGGGAAAACAAATGGCAATGGTTTGCTGTGGCTCTGATAAAGATGCTGTCTTGGCAATAGAAAAGGAATTTGAAATGCCTTTTAGAGAGTCTGCATCCTATTTGGGAATGGATTATAAAGGAAGTGGTTATACGTGGATAGCAAATGAAGATATTTCAGAAGAAGTAATTCAGAATTTAGATAAATTTATAGCTAAAATAGCAAAATAGAACAAATAAAGTAGGTTTTATGCTAATTTCAGATACAATATTTGGATTTAACGCACTTGCTTCTTACATTTAGTTTCTTAAATCTAATTTAAAGTTGATTTACGTATTCAGTTACACTCAAGTTTATGTTATCCTGTTTTCCATGAAAGTTTTATACTAGTTTTCATGAGAACCTTAAAAGGATAGCATTTTATTTTTAGAATAATAATTAATAGAATTATTTAGGAATTTTTCCAATGTTATATTTGAGTTTTGTAAATGAATGTTTTTATAAAAAATAAACTGTAAAATACCTTATAAAATAGTCAGACTATGCTAAATTTAGTTTTATTCGGCCCTCCCGGTGCAGGAAAAGGAACACAGAGCCAACATCTTGTAGAGCATTATAATTTGATACACATTTCTACTGGCGATTTGCTTCGTGCAGAACGAAAAGCAGGAACACCATTAGGAAAAAAAGCCGAAGAATACATGACAAAAGGAAATTTAGTTCCTGATGAAGTAGTTATCGGAATGATAGAAAACAAACTCAAAGAGAATAAAGATGCAAAAGGAATTATTTTTGATGGCTTTCCTCGCACAACGAATCAAGCAGAAGCATTAGATACACTTTTGAAATCTCATAATGAAACTATCGATGCTGTTCTTTCACTCCATGTAGATGAGGAAGAATTAGTAAAGCGTCTTTTGGAAAGAGGCAAAACTTCTGGTAGAGTAGATGACCAAAAAGAAGAGCTTATCCGAAACCGTGTACAGGTATATCGTAACGAAACTGAAGTAGTTGCAGATTATTATAAAAAACAAGACAAGCTACACGTTATTGAAGGAGTTGGAGAAATTAGCGAAATAACAGCTGCTATTCGTGGTGCTGTGGAACAAGTAAAGGCTAGTTAATGAGAGAATAGTTATAAGTTGTGAATGGTAAATGTAAATTCATTTTGCAAGATTTTCCTCTTATGAAATCATAGAAAAAACGAAAAACTGTTTCAAACATTAAAATTTGAAACAGTTTTTTTGTGCCTTGCTATTTTCTCATTCCCAATATCTGTTCCCTTACTTCGCTGAAACTTCATTTTTGTATTCTTTAAAAGCACGATAAATTCCTGAAGCAATATATGTTTGTCCGTTGTCCGTTTTTAAATAACCCTCTTCTTTTGTGTTGGTCAGAAACCCAATCTCTATAAGTGCTGCTGGCATAGCTGTTTTCCACAAGACCAAAAAACCACTTTGTTTTACGCCTCTATTTTCTCTATTAACACGCTTTTCGAATTGATGCTGTACTTTGGTAGCAAAATCAATACTTTTGGTTTGGTTTGCACTCTGAAAATTTGACATTTTGATATATGAAATAATGCTATATGGGTCAAATTGATATTTTTCTTTATGATTTTCTTCTTTCAAAATCACAGCATTTTCACGCATAGCAACATCAAGATTTCCGTCTGTTTTGTGCATTCCGATAGTATAAGTTTCTGCACCAAATACTTTTTTGTTGTCGGCTGCATTACAATGAATAGAAATAAATAAATCAGCTTTATTACGGTTGGCGATGGCTGTGCGCTCGTCTAGTTCTACAAAAACATCTGTACTTCTTGTATAAACTACCTTTACTTCTTTCATATTTTCTTTAATATAATTTCCTACCTTCAAGGCAACAGCAAGGGCAACATCTTTTTCTTTTGTTTTGCTACCCGAACAACCAGGGTCTTTTCCTCCGTGCCCAGCATCGATGATAACTGTAAAATTAGTAGCACTTTTATTAGTAAAACTAAAAAGAGTCAAGCCAAAAAGGGCAATAAAAAATAGATAAGGAAGAGATTTTAAAACTTTATTCATAGCGTTTTTATAATTTTATTTTTTGGTAGAAGACAAGATAAATATTCTCTATTCAAAATTAACAAAAAACTTTCCAATTTGGATAAAGCATTGTTTTATAGTTTTGATAATCAGATAATAGACTACACGAATTGTCGTTTGTAAAGTATCAATCAAACTAATTTGAATCTTGTCAAAATTCTATGAAAAATATATTTGTATTTATTTGCATTCTGTTTTTAACTCCTTTTTCTGCTTCAAAAGTTTTTGCACAAGATTCTACTTCTATCAAAATTACTTTGCCTAATTCTGAAAAGTGGAGTACAGATAGTGTCAAGATTTATAATTTTCTACACGACAAATGGACTTATTTTGATAAAATAGACACAACAACTAACTCTTGCTTTCTAAAATTTCCTTGTGAAAGAGCGATAGAACAGGAGATTTATTTAGGTAAAAATAAAGGTTTTTACTTGCTTATTCAGCCAGATGATACTATTGAAATCGTTATTGATGAAGAAGGCAAACCAAATTTTATGAAAGGTAAAGCATCTAGAGAACATCAAATTACTTATAATAAAATAGAGGATTATGACTATTCCAGTATGAAGGTTTGGTTGTTAGTAGATGGAAGTGAGTTAAATATAGAGGAAAGTTTTTACAAAACAGATAGTCTAAATAAAAAAATCCTTGCTGATTATGAAATAGCTATTAAATATTTTAAAGTTGATTCAGTTTTTGATACTTATTTCCGAAATGAAATTGATGCTCAACAAGACTCTGATTATGATGCTATTCTATATGATATAGAAAATAAAATGGACGAGATTCCTTCATATTACGATAAATACAAACCTAATATTAAAAATCAAATAGATGATAATTATCCCTATTCTAAAAATTATATAAACTTATTATACGAACAAATCCTAGAAGAAAACTGTGTAGAAACAAAGCGAGAAATACGAACTGATAAATACTATACTTGTGCCTATAAACGAGTAAAAGAGATAAAAAATGAGAAAATAAGAAATTATTTAATTTTGAAAATATTTGATGGAATATTATATATAACTGATTGGTGGAGTGAAGAGGAAAAATTAGTTAATGAAATGATAGAAGAGGTAAAAAAAGCATTTCCTAATAGTGAGAAAGTCAAAATCATAGAAGAAAAAGCTGCTCTGTTCAAACGCTTGGCAGAACACTTACCTGAGCCAAACTTTACACTAAAAGACCAAAATGGCAAAAAGGTTTCTTTATCTGATTTTAGAGGAAAATATGTTTTTATTACCTTCATAGATTCTGCTGCTCAAAATCTTGAAGTTAATTCATGGTACGCAAAACTACTTTATGAAAAATATACAGATGAAAGAATAACCTTTCTTTATATTTTTGTAAATGATAGTGAAACAGCTTGGAGAAATATAATTGCTACTCAAGAAACAGAAGGAATACACCTTTTTGCCAATGAAGAACAAAGTAAAGAACTGTTTGATAGTTATAGTAAGCAAGTTTATAAAATCAAGTCAAGTAATAATTTCCAAATGAGCAGGTACGGTATAGATACTCAGAACTATCAAGTAGTATTTATAAATAAAGAAGGATACTCCATAAGTAATAGTTTATATCTAGGTCATAATATGGATTGGGTAGCTAAGAAAATTTTGAACGGAAAATAATTCAGTATTCAATCAAAACCCAAACATGGTTTCATTTTTGATTATCTCACTTTTGAATGCCTTATTTCCGTCGAAAAGATACAATAAAGTTATAGCTTTTCGTCTTTTGTTAGTATATTAGCCTATCTTTTAAAGGTTTGCATAATAGGCATTCTAAAAATATCCTAATTCTTTGTTCTAAGTTTATAATTTCCCTTTTCTCCTTTTTCAATTTTGACTGTGGCAATACGTCCGAATTCTTATAAAATCTTGGTAGCTGATGATTATGATAGCAATTTGGCTGTCATTGAGAGTATTTTCGAAGAATCTGGTCAAGTATTTGAAATTATTTATGCGAGTGATGGACTTTCAGCTTACGAACAAGGAATTTCAGAATCTCCTGATTTAATCATCATGGACTGGGAAATGCCTCAAATGACAGGTATTGAAGCCGTCAGGAAATTAAAAGCAAGACCAGATACACAACACATTCCAATAATCATGACGACAGCATTTACTTCGTCGGAACATTTGGAAACGGCTCTTCAAGCTGGAGCAATAGATTATGTCCGTAAGCCGATTGATGAAGTAGAACTTTTGGCTCGTGTCAATTCTGCACTACAACTAGTTACTTCTTACAAACAAATCTTGATTCAGAAAGATGAAATTCAAGAGAAAACAAAGAAATTAGAAGCTGCCTTTGACGAAATAGAAAAGAAAAACGATAAAATCATGAGTAGTATCAAATATGCAAAACGCATACAAGATGCTCTTCTCCAACCTGCTGCCTCATTACAAAATTTGATTAAAGATTCATTTATTCTCTACAAACCTCGTGATGTAGTGAGTGGCGATTTTTATTGGTTTTGTGAAAAAGATGAAAAAATTGTGATTGCTGCTGTCGATTGTACTGGTCATGGTGTTCCGGGGGCGTTTATGTCTATGCTTGGCGATACTTATCTCAATCAAGTAATTGGTGTGATGGGAATTATTGAGCCGAATGAAATTCTTACACAACTTCATGAGTCTATCCGAACAGCACTAAAACAAGATGCTACACAGAATCGTGATGGAATGGACATTACAATTTGTGTCATTGATAAAAAAGAAAGAATACTCAAGTTTGCTGGAGCAAAAAACCCATTGGTTTATATTCGTGATAATGAAGTGATTCGTGTAAAAGGAGATACAAAATCTATTGGGGGAAGAAATGCTGAAATTGCATTTACGACACATACTATCGAACTCACAGAAGAACCAACACCATTTTATATTTATTCAGATGGTTATCAAGACCAGTTTAGTAGTGGAATGCACAGTAAGTTTATGGCAAAACGCTTTAGAAAACTACTCCATAAAATTCATAAATATCCATTTCCAGAACAAAAAGACATCTTAAATCATATCCTCAAAGATTGGATGCGCCAAACTCGTCAAGTAGATGATATTTTGGTAATTGGATTTTCTATTTGAAATATCATAACTCATTTTTTTCTAACAACTAAAAAACCCTTCACTCAAAGAATGAAGGGTTTTTTTTATCTGCTTTACTTTTTTGCTTTCTACTCTATAATCACTGTTTTAGAATAGGTCGCCCCATTTTGGTTGAAGTGTATCAAATACATTCCTTTAGGTTGATTTTTGAGGTCAATGGTAAATTTCTGACTTCCTTTTTCAACTGTTTTTGTTTTGATGGTTCTACCAATGGCATCAAGAATAGTTACTTGTGTGTTTGTTGATAATACAGTTGCAAAACGAACGTTGAATGTTCCTCTACTTGGATTTGGATAAATACTAAATGTATCTTCTTCAAAATCATTTTGGTTTGCTTGTACTTTCGTTGCTATTCTAGTAGCAGGATTAGGACAGAAAGAAATTTTATAACTACCAGCATTTCCATTTGATGTATAAATAGCTATATCAGCAACCAGTTCTTCACTTGGGTCTATGCTTTGTTGTGTTATTTCTACGTTATTGTGGAAATATTTCACAAGACTTCCAACACGCTCTACACGTAGTTTATCTTCTTTTTTGTAGTCAATCGTTACTCCACTAGCTGTACCATAGTTTGCAATTGCTTTTCCACTTGCTAATACATACCATTTGTAGTTTATAGAAGTATAAGAAGGATTAGTATTCGGCAGAGTTAATCCAAACATATAATTAACGTTTTCAGACGCTGTATTTTCCACAAAACCATCTTGGTTTGCATTCAATGTATTGGCTGTATGTATTCCAGCATCCCACGTTGTTGTGCTTGTTGTTTTGCTTACGACTGCACCTGTTGAAGTTGCATTTGCTTCTACTACAAAATCAATCGGATAGCTCAATACTACTGATTTTGTAAAACTTCCAAAACTACCACTTGCTGTAACAGTATAGTAACCAGCAGGTTGATTGCTAAGAGTGCTTGTTGTACTTACCGTTGTACCAGCAGCATTTTTCCAGTCATAAGAAGTTGTAAATGTTCCTCCTGTCAATGTAGCCGTCGCCGAACCAGTAGAAGAACTACAATCTAATAAAGGAGCTGAAACAGTTAAGTCTAAAGCACACCCTGTAAATAGAACTTCTGGCAAGGTCGCATTTGCTGTGTATAGAGAAGCATCTACAACTAAATCATCTGTTGTTGCTGTGCTTGTACTTGTATAAAATACCGTACCGTTTTTAAAGTATTGGATTTGTGTTCCTCCTCTTTGTATTTTGAATCCATCACCTGTTTGATACGTTCCAAAATCTCCTTTATTAGCTCCATTTTCAAATACGTAGAACTTGCCATTGGCAGCTGTATAAATAGCATAATCAATAGCACTAAATCCTGTTCCCTCTTCTGTTTTGGATAGACCAATCATAGAAGCCGTAGTTGTATTATCTACTTTGAATACAACTCCTCCATCTGCTTTTACATTTTGAGTGGAGTTTGCATTTGTATTCCATCCTGTTATGCTTGTGTGGTCTAATTGCCCATCTCCATTTAGAGCTAGATTTGTCAAGTTTGTCCACGTAAGAGGTGCACCAATTAAGTACGATGAGTTATAAGTGATTCCATCTTTAGTAAGTTCTAATTGATACGTTCCTGCATCTAGTGCAGAAATATCTTGCGAAGTTTCTCCTGTTGACCATAAATAAGTTGCTCCTGTAGCTTCAATATCAATACTTCCAGTCGTTGCTCCTGTACTACAATCAATTCCTGTAACGGTTGCTGTATAGGTTTGTGCTCCACCTGCTGCTCCACAAAAAGAAACTTGTACTTGTCCTGTACTTCCTGAATTAATAGCTACATCAGCGACTAATGTTTCAGAAGCATCTATTACATATTGCTGTACTACGTTTCCATTTTTGTAGAACTTCATTTGGTTTCCTTCTCTAGCGACTGTAAATACATCTCCTGTTTGGTAACCTACTGCTGTGCCACGATTTTTGTTGTAGCTTGGAATTGCCTTACCATTTCCTACAAAATACCACGCATAATCAATAGAAGTATAAGAAGCAATGGCATTTGGTTTTGCTAAACCTACCATATAGAAGCTTGTGTTGTTGGTAATTGTATTGCTTACCCAACCGTTTGCAGCACTAGAAAGTTGTTGAGTAGAGGCAGATGTTGCTCCACTTGTCCAGCCTGTTGCATTGGTTTTTGTAAGAACGTTACCTGCTACACTCACATTTGTTTGGTTTTGAAAATCTACTTCATATCCAATAGCTACGTGTCTTGTACGAGTTCCATATACACCTGTTGCTGTTACTGAGTAAATGCCTGTGTTTTTACTTGATATACTTGCTGTATTTTCTCCACTAGACCACGCATAAGTGGTAGGAAGAGCTTCGCCAAGTAAAGTAGCTGTTGCAGCTCCAGCTCCATCAGTAGGACAGGTATTAGAAGTAAATGAGGTAATTTCTAAAGCAACAGGACAGCTTGTAAACTGTACTTGAGGAATACGTCCGTTTGCTGTCAGCATAGTAGCGTCAGCGATTAAATCACCTGCTAACACTCCACCTACTGTACGGAAAGCAGTTCCATTTTTAGTATATTGAAGGGTCGCTCCTACTCTTTTTATTTCAAAAATATCTCCGTTTTGATAGCTTCCAAAGCCACCACGAAGAACACCTTTTTCATAGACAACTACTGTTGCTGCACTTGTCAGGTAGATAGCATAATCAATAGAAGCAAACCCAGTAGCTCCTTTAGTGTAAGAAAGCCCCACCATATAAGCATTATCACTTTCTTCGGCTGTAAATACAATTCCTCCATCAGAAACTACCTTTCCTTCTGAGAAGGCTTTTGTTGTCCAGCCAGTAGTAGCCGTAGATTTAGTAAGTTTCTTATCAACAACTGTAAACTCAGTGAGGTCTGTCCACGTCAAATCATAGCCTACTTCATAAGTAGCTGTATAATCATTTCCTCCATCTGTAATCGTAATTTCATACTCTCCTACTGCAAGTCCAGTACGGTTTTGAGTTGTGATTCCTCCATCTGACCAAGCATAGCTTTGAGAACCACTAAATTCAGAAACATCTAAATCAATTGCTCCTGTATTTCCTCCTGCACAGCTTACGCTTGTGATAGTAGCTGTGATAGTGGGAGGTTCTGTAGTTGTTCCACTCTCTCCTGTACCAGTTGTTTCAAATGTATTTGTACCAGCACAATCATTATAAGCATAGACTCTAAAGAAATAGGTTGTACTTGAGCTTAAACCTGTAACTACGATATTTGGATTTGTAGAAGTACCTGCATAAACAACCTGTTCTCCTGCATCATTCCAACTCAAATCTGCTGTTGGTAGTGTTGCTGAATTAGTAGGAGCAGTAAAGCTATTTGTGCTATTTATTTTTATTACATAGCCGTCTGCACCACCTCCTGCTGGAGCTGAATAACTTGCTACATCCAAAGTAGTAGAAGTAGGGTTGTTTCCTGCCATTAGGTTTGTTACTTGTCCTGTTGGAGCTGTACAAGTAACAGGAGCATTGAAAATGAACTCATCAAATGTATCAGCAAAACCATCTGCTCCAGAAGTAATCACTACTCTATCTACATTATTAAATTTATTATTGAGTGTAACAATACCTATTGATGATATAGGAACTCCTATTTGTGTTCCTGTACTGTTTGTGTCTCGAAAACCTTCTATTGAAGCTATTTCAGAACTGTTTGTGAAATTATTATAGTAAAAAGACTCAAAATCAAATTCACTTCCATCACAAGTTTCTACTGTAACAGTTCCTACTTCACTTAAAATAAATGCTGTTATCCCCTTTCCTCCAGATGATCCACCATCAGTATCTTCAAACCAATTATTGCTACCACTTACTATAATACGCATTTTTCCACTCTCATAAGTTTGAGAGCCATAATCTACAAAATCAGTAAATGATTCACTTTCAAAGTCTATGGTTTGGGCAATAGCTCCAGTACAAGCTGTAAGCGTAGTAAAACTAATCTCATTTCCATAAGAAGTTCCTTCACCATTAATAGCATACGAACGAACAAACACAGTTGTAGCAGAAGGCAAACCTGTTACAGTTTGATTAAAAACTCCTGTCCCTGTTCCTATTTGTACTTTATTATTTGATGTAGTTGGAGCAGCACTCGTATTCCAAACGATACCTCTATCTGTTACGGTTGCTCCTCCATCATCTGTTACATTTCCTCCTAAGTCTGCTGTTGTTGCTGTTACATTGGCTTGGGCTGTGGTGGTTACTGTGGGGGGAGATGAGGTAACAGCTGGTGCAATGATAATATTATCTATCTTATATACAGTAGCTTCTTGTCCTCCGACTGTACTCTGTGCTGTAACTCTAAACTCATCAATATTATCAAAGCTATTATTGGAGTTTATGCCACTCATAGTTAAGTAAGTGTTTCCTGTTCCTCCTTGTGTATAATTAGCTCCAGTAACAAGACTTCCATTTCTATATCCTGTAATAGTAAATGTAACATCGTTAGTTGGAGAACCAGCAATAGCTAAAACTGCAATAGATTGTAAATCAAACTCACTAGCATCATTGCTAGTAAAACTATAAAAACCTCCATTTGAGATAGAAAAATTAACACTCGCACTATTACTAACCCCTTGATTTCCTGTACCACTTATTTGTAAAGTAAGTGCTGGAGGGGAATAAGTTTCTACATATATATCCCAACATGCTTGGTTACTCACACTAGCAGAGATTCCTGCGCCACTTACACCTGTTCCTTGACTAGAAAGTGTTGTTGGAGGAGCATTAGTATATCCTAAACCCTCAAATCCAGTTGTACCTATAGTGGGAGAACAAGGTGCTGAAAGTGTAGTAAAACTAATTTCACTTCCATAAGAAGTTCCTTCATTATTGATAGCATACGAACGCACAAAAACAGTAGTAGCAGAAGGTAGTCCTGTTACAGTTTGATTAAAAATTCCTGTTCCTGTTCCTATTTGTACTTTATTATTTGATGTAGTTGGAGCAGTACTCGTATTCCAAACGATACCTCTATCTGTTACACTTTCACCTCCATCATCTGTTACATTTCCTCCTAAGTCTGCTGTTGTTGCTGTTACGTTGGTTTGGGTTGTTGTGGTTATTGTGGGGGGAGAAGGAGTAGAAGATGTACCAAGACCAGCTAAGAAAATGTCTTGAACATTATCACCAGAGGCATAACTAAAAATAGTAGTCTGATTAGTACCGTCTGTATTAAATCGTGTCAGAACATCACCGTTGGTGTTGAGTAAATACATATGATCATTTGCAACATCTAGTTCAATTTCTTTGTATAATGAACTTCCACTTGGGGTATAAGTAAATAATGAATTTCTTGCTCCTCCAAGTAAGTTAGTAGTAAAGACTTCTCCACCACTAGATCTATCCACGTGGTAAATGAGATTATTTGTCAAATCAAGTTCAAATGCATCTTGTTGAGTTGTGTAAGAGGTAATAGACTGTGGATTGGTACCATCTGTATCAAACCTTACTAACTCATCTCCAGGACTGTTAAGTAAATACATATGATTATTAGCAACATCTAACTCTATTTTTAAGTAAGCTAAAGCATTTAAGACTGCTGTATATGCAATGACTGTATTTTTAGAACCACCATTTAAATCAGTAGTGAATACTTCACTCGGACCTGTTTGTGTTTCTGTATGATAAATAAGGTTATTAGTTAAATCAAGAGCAATATCCTGAGGAGTAAGTGAATATGTGTATATAAGTGTATTATTTGTACCATCTAAATTATATCTGCGTAACTCATCAGCATTTCTATCTAGTACATAAATATGTCCATTTGCTTCATCTAACTCAATATCTGCTGCAAATGAAGAAGCTGAAGCTGTATAAGTTACAATACTAGTTTCATCTCCTCCTAACAAATCTGTAGAAAAAGCTCCCTTACTTACTGGGTCAAGATGAAAGATAATAGGAGCCGAAATAGGGTTTGAAGCAAGTATAGCTTGGAAATTCAATGTTGTTGGCTGATTTCTCAAAGAAACTGTAATTTCGTTTTCAGTATCTATTACAGCACCTGCATCTATATGAACATATAAATCCACCCCAATAGGTAGATTACTAGTAGGATTAATGGTAAGTTGTGTTCCTCCAGTAAGTATAGTAGAAGTAACATCAATAGCTTCAACAACACTATTGTCACTTACTCTCCTAATTTCTATATTTCCAGTACCTAAAGTTATTGTTTCATTAAAGTTGAGTACTAAATCTGCATTTTCTGGAAAGTCTGTTGCTCCGTCGGTAGGTGTGCTTGAGGATAAAGCTGGGGGAGAGTTGGTGTTTTGAAAGATAGCTGCATCATCATCTCCTCCCTTCAAAGGATCAATAATATCATCATCCCAGTCTCCATCATAATCTACTACCCAAAAATCATAAGGCTCTCCAAGAGGACTACCATCTACTGCTGGACTTAGGTTAATAGTTGTGGTAGTTTCTTCATTATAAACTCCTCCATTATTTCTCAACAAGTGCCAACCAGACCCTGTTGAATTTGCTACAATAAAATCAATATCTCCGTCTACATCATAATCAACAGGGAGCATATAGCTTGTAGCTCCAGATGAAAGAATTGAATTTGTTTTATTAGATAAAGGAGAAGTACCTCCTGCTGTTAATTCTGTAAAAACTCCTGCACCATCATTTCTAAAAATAGCTGCATCATCATCTCCTCCTTTAAGAGGGTCAATAATGTCATCATCTCCATCTCCATCATAATCTATTACCCAAAAATCATAAGGCTCTCCAAGAGGACTACCATCTACTGCTGGACTTAGGTTAATAGTCGTGGTAGTTTCTTCATTATAAACTCCTCCATTATTTCTCAACAAGTGCCAACCAGACCCTGTTGAATTTGCTACAATAAAATCAATATCTCCGTCTACATCATAATCAACAGGGAGCATATAGCTTGTAGCTCCAGATGAAAGAATTGAATTTGTTTTATTAGATAAAGGAGAAGTACCTCCTGCTGTTAATTCTGTAAAAACTCCTGCACCATCATTTCTAAAAATAGCTGCATCATCATCTCCTCCTTTAAGAGGGTCAATAATGTCATCATCTCCATCTCCATCATAATCTATTACCCAAAAATCATAAGGCTCTCCAAGAGGACTACCATCTACTGCTGGACTTAGGTTAATAGTTGTGGTAGTTTCTTCATTATAAACTCCTCCATTATTTCTCAACAAGTGCCAACCAGACCCTGTTGAATTTGCTACAATAAAATCAATATCTCCGTCTACATCATAATCAACAGGGAGCATATAGCTTGTAGCTCCAGATGAAAGAATTGAATTTGTTTTATTAGATAAAGGAGAAGTACCTCCTGCTGTTAATTCTGTATATTGAGCTTGAATACTTTGAGTAAAGAAAGTAAAACAAGAAATAAATAGAATAAATTTGTATACTAAATTCTTTTTAAATTTTTCATTTTCGGGTAAATAATAACTTGCAATGCTAAAATTTACTTTTTGTTTTGCTTTAAAAAATGAAGTTTGTTTCATGATATTTAGAGAGGTGTGATGTGAAAGAAATTAAAAATTTTATTTGTATGCACAAAGGTAGTTATGGTCATTTTGTGATGATTCTGTATCTGATTTTTTTTGAAAAACAATGAATAAAATTACTTTTTCTTTTTTTTTAACATGGATTTATGTTTTTTAGGCATTTTATAAATAGGGCAGGGAATCTGTAAGAGTCTGAAACTCTTATCTAAGAGAAAGCAAACAATTTTGTTCTATTTATTTAAGAATCGCTAAAATCCCAATGAGATGTGTTACTTTTTAAGAAAGTGTGTAAATCAATAAATGATTTAAGCCTCAATTTTTCCTTCTCTCATCGAAAAAGTAAAAGTAGTCCCTTGTTTTTCTGTACTTTCTACCCAAATTTCGCCGTTTTGTTTTTCAATAAATTCTTTACAAACCATTAGCCCTAAGCCTGTTCCTTTTTCATTGGCTGTTCCACGTGTTGTTACGTGTTGGTCTTTTACAAAAATTTTCTTTGCTGTCTCTTTATTCATTCCTACTCCTGTATCTCGTACAAAAACATGAACCATTTTATGAGTCTCTTTTTCTGATTTGTTATCATTGTTATCTTCGTAATAAACAGCTCCTACTGTAACAGTTCCATCTATATCTGTAAATTTTAGGGCATTACTTATAAGATTACGCAGAATAAAGTTGAGTAAATTAGGGTCTGCCTCCACTAATATTCCCTCCTTTATTTGAGATACTTGAAGGTTTATTTTTTTATTTTTAGCCGTTGGAAGTAATAATTCAATATTTTTTTGGATGTGGTCTGTAATCAATAAAGGTTCTAATTGAGTTTCCAAATGTCCCATTTGCGCTCTAGACCATTGTAGAAGGTTTTCCAAGAGTCCACCTACATTTCCCAAAGATTTATCAATGTCTCTAGTTATTCTATTTATTTCATCATCAGTAAAGGCATTTCTGTAAGTGATAAACATTTTTAGAAAATTTTGTAGCGTTGCTAAAGGCGCACGTAAGTCGTGAGAGATAATCGAAAACATACGGTCTTTTATACTATTTGATTGAGAAAGCTCGTTTTCAGATTCTTTCAAAAGTGAATTTGTTAGAGCTAATTCTTTATTTTGGTGCTTTAGCTTTTCAGTTTGTTTGGTTACTTCTAACTCTAATAACTTACGTTTTTTCTCTAACGAATTGGTTCTTATACGCACATAACCTGCAAAAAGAATGAATCCAACTAAGGTACAAGCCACTAAAAACCAAGTTTTTTTCCAAATTGGAGTAGCGATAGTAAAAGAATAGTTTGCAGGGATATTTGCCCAAACTCCATCATCATTGGTAGCCAATACTTCAAAATCATAATTTCCATCTTCCAAGTGAGAATAATAAGCAAAGTTTTGTGTTGTTATCTCTGACCAGTTTTTATCAAACCCCTTTAAGCGATATTTGAATTTTACTTTTTCTGGGTAACGAAATGTAATTGTCTTGAAATCAAAGCGTAAGCTATAATCATCATAAGGCAAAACTAAATTTTCTTCAAAACTTTTTTCTTTACCAAAAATACGAAAACCACTTAAAACAACCTTTGGACGAACTAAATTGATATGGTCATTTTGTCCAATATAATGAATCAAACCCCTTGTAGTTCCGAACCATAAATCTCCATTATACTCTCTTTCGATAGCACTTCTATTGGCTTCTGTTCCGATAAGCCCGTCTGATTGATGATAAATCTTTGCTAAATCATCTTTAGGGCGAAGCCTAGTAATTCCTTTTCTTGAACCAATCCAAATATTATAATTTCTATCAGCAGCAATAAAGTAAGAATAGTTTGAAGCCAAACCGTTAGCCGTTGTATATTTTTTGATTCCATTGTCGGAGTATGCAAAAACACCAGAGCCTTCCGAACCTATCCAAAGCGTATTTTCGGCATCTTCTGTAAAACAAGTTGCCTTTACTTGATTAAACTCCGGAACAGCATCTAAAACAGTCAGTTTGTTATCTTTCCAATAAGATAGTGTGTAGTCAGAAGAAGCAATCCAAATACGGTTTTGTCTGTCTTTATAAATATTCTGAATTCGATTTAGTTGTATTGTTTTGGTAGGCAAAATTTGAATAAACCTATTTTCAGATTTGAGGTATTTGAAAAGTCCCCATAAGTTTGTTGCTATCCAAATATTTCCCTCATCATCAGCTGTTATTTTGTTGATAGTTTTGTCAGGAACATCTCTAATTGATTTCAAAGAATTAGTAACTGGGTCAAATGTAAAAAGTCCTTTGTTCTCTGTTCCTATCCATATTTTACCCAAAGAGTCTTGAAATAAAGTTCGGACAATAGCTTGAGGAAAAGCAGGTAGATATGTTTTGAAGGTTGTTGAATCTCCTTGCTGAACGAGAGAGGTTATATTTTGGTCTGTTCCTAAAAGTAGATTATTCTCATCAATTCGTAAGATAGACAAAATATTTTCACTAGGTAAGCCATGCGAGTAGGTATAAATTTCGAACATCTCATTGAGCATCTGAACAAGTCCATTATTTTCTGTTCCTATCCAAATACTTCCTTCATAATCTTGCAAAATACAAGAAATAGATGAGCTTGGAAGTCCGTTTTTAGTGGTGTAATGTTCTATACTTACTATTTTTTCTTCCTTCTTTGTAGATTCTACTCTAAATAATCCATTGTTTTTTGTTCCTATCCAAAGTTTCCCTCTTTTATCTTCCAAAATAGAAGTGATATATTCTTTGGCTAGTTCTGTTCTGCTCGGAAAAGCTTTTTTTACATTATTATTAGAAAAAAAATTATATATTCCATTGTCTTTTGTTCCTATCCAAAAACCTATTTGCCCCTGCTTTTTTCGTGTAATAGAATGTACTTCTATTCCTTTCAGTTCTTTTATCTTATCAGTAAAAACAAACTTTTCATCTTTTATGGAGGCTACAAAAAGTCCACTATCTGTTCCTACTAAGAACTCATTACTAGGTAATTTTTCAAAAACATTACATCTTTCTGTATGCGTACTGACAAGAGGAAAATAAGAGGTCTGATAATCGAATGTTTCTTTTACTTCCTTCTTCTGACTTTTATCAAAACTAATCTCAAAAATACCTTCACGCTCTGTTAATGCCCAAATATGTTCTTCTTCTACATAAATCTGCTGAATTCGGCTAAGTAAATTTTGGTTAAGGGAAGTAATTGTCCAGATAGAATCTGTCTGTCTATCGTGGTAAGAGAGTAATCCTTGTGGATGTCCGAGCCAAGTTCCATTACGCAAAGAATCTGTTGCTAAGGCAGTAATGAAGTTGTCAGAGAGTCCATCACTCTGTGTAAAAGGTTGCATGTCATGCCCATCAAAACGAGCCAATCCATTTCCTGTTGCTATCCATAAAAAACCATTCTCATCTTGTGCTGCCCCATAAATATCACCTTGAGGTAAGCCTTCATCTACGTCATAATGACGCAAACCGATAGATTGCGCAAAAGAAGTTTGCACCAAAAATAAAAATAATAGAAGAAAGAGGTATAAGACAATGTGTTTCATGTAGTAATATTTGACATAACTATCAAAAATATTCATTTTTAATCAAAATACAAATACGATTTCTGTACAAAAAGCACATAATCATATTTTTACTACAATCAATCAACAATCAATTCGCTCTGATATAACCTCTTAACTTTTTCAGGTTTTCTATTGAAGAAGCATATTTAAAAATTCTGTGTCTTTGTTCAAATGGTAAAGCTTGAATTTTAGAGTATTCTAAATAATCTACTGAGGTAATAATCTGATTATCAACTCCATGTTCTGGGTCAAAGCCTGTTTTTAGTTTTCCACCAACAGCACGAACAGCAAAAAATAACTCTACGGCATGAATAGGCAAATTGACATACTCATAAACACACATAAAGTAATCAACTTCTATTTCCAGTCCTGTTTCTTCCAAAAATTCTCTTTTTAGTGCATCAGTTGCTGTTTCTCCTAGTTCTATTCCACCACCAATAGGCGAAAAAAAAGGTTTGTTTTGCTCTAAATCTGATGAAATTCCTTTCATGTTTACGACAAGCAAACGCCCTTTTTTATCAACACAAATTCCACAAACCCGTGTTCGGACTTTTTTACCATATATTTTTTCTAACGATGTATCCATATCTAACTAAATTACGAATTACGAATTACGAATTTATTTTTTTAAAGGCAAGAAAATCAAAACAATGAGTATAGAAATACAATTTCTCACTAATCACTAATCACTAATCACTAATCACTAATCACTAATCACTAATCACTAATCACTAATCACTAATCACTAATCACTAATTTATTTCTCTACTACAAAAATCATTCTGTCAGAAATTTCTTCTTCAAATTCAGACAAATCATAATCTCCAAAAATACGTGCTACGGTTAGTCCAGCATTTCTAAAATAACGCAAAAAGTCTGTGGTTGGAATTGCCTTTACTCGTTCTTGAAAATGAAATTGTTTCCCTTTATCTTCAAAATTAATATCCTTTACAATGAAGTCATTTTGTATAGATTTTGAGATTTTAAACGTGATTCCATCGATATTTTTTTCTTCATAGCACACTAGTGATTCTATGACTTTAGTAGTATTGAAAAAATCTAATACAATTCTGCCTTCTGTTTGGAGAGCTTCTGCCATTGCTGAAATAGCTTGTTGGTTTTCGTTATCCGTTTCAAAATAACCAAAACTTGTAAATAGGTTCAAGATAAAATCGAAATAATCACTTTTATAGATTTTCCTCATGTCATGCTGACTAAAACTCAAACGCTCATTCTCAAATTGCTTGGCATACTGAATGCTCTCTTCTGATAAGTCTATTCCTTCAACACAAAGCCCTTTCTGATTGAGATAAATAGAATGACGACCTTTTCCACAGGCTAAGTCAAGTATTTTATCATTAGAAAGAAAATTAAGATATAGACTTATGTTATCCATAAACAAACGAGCTTCTGTATCATCTCTGTCTTTATAGAGGATATGATAATAATGTGAATCAAACCACGTTTCAAACCATTCACTATTTTTATTGGAATTATTGGGGTTGTTTTTTTTGTTCTTATCTTCTGAATTAGAATTTGACACGGCTAATAAAAAGGGTAAAGTAAGGGAGATAAAAGTTTTGAAATAGCAAATAATTTTTAGACAAAATAGAAAGCAAAACTTCAGAGTTTTTGGCTTTATTCAATTTTAATCTGAAAATAGTTGAGAATTAATTCTGAATTGCGTGTTTGTGTTTGTTTTTAGTCAAAAAACAGTTAGTTTAGATTATCTTTTTATGATTTTTTTGTTTGGTTATACTAAAATAGTTTTTTAATTATTGATAATCATTAGTTTCCCAAGCAACACATACGCCTATTTATAGAAAGATAATAAAAAAACAAAATTCTGTTCTTATCATTCTGCGATTGCTTCTTTGAAAGCATTTGCAAGTTGTGCAAATTTATATGAAACAATCCTATTCACCAATAATTTTTTTGACTTCTGCTACCGAAACATCTGCTTTTTTGGCTGCCGATGTTGCCCTTTCTACGCCTCAACGCACAGGAACATGCGAACTGGTAATGACTTCAGAGAATATTTTTTCAGAAGTATTTCAACGTTTAGATGAAAAAGAATTTAGTGATAGGCTTTTTATTTTTCATTGGATAGGAGATTCGAACGACTCTACCTTCATCGAACAGCTTATTCGCCGTCTTTCTACGATGCCAAATTTAGTTTGTTTGATTTTGGAAGATATACAAGTCCCTCCTTCTGCAACAATTGCACACCTTTTACCGATTACGATTGCTGTTTCTAAAAATCAAGATAAAGAAGATAATAGTATTTTTAGTAGTCATTTTTATGAACAACTTGCTCAAAATAACTCTATCAAAGAAGCCTATAATTATGCTTCAAGAAAGCTTCCAAATACGCCTTCAACACTTTTTGTTAAGCCAAACGCAGAACACGTACTTGATTTTACATTATCAAAAACACAAAAAGAAGAAGAAACTCCAAAAACTCCAGAGCAGGAAAAAGTAGAGCGTTTTAAGAAAATAGTAGGTCAGAAGGCTCGTTTTTCAGTTCATTCTAAACCAGAACTTTTACTTTCTAAAGAAGAAGTAAAGTTTTTTGAAGAATATAGATTTGAACTTGCTCCTCTTTCAGATATTGAAAATCAACTTTATATTCGTAGTCTCAAAAAAATAAATCAGAAAAAAAGACAACAAAGATATTTATATAGAGCAATATTTTTCTTGACGTTTTTTTTAGTATTGGCTGGATTAGGTTTTTGGGCGCAATACTTAGAATATGAAAGACAAGCCAAATCACACAAAGTACAAACTCGCCAACAACAAGCTAATTTTTTGACGTATTTGGGTGATAATATGCAAAAAGAAAATTCTACAAAGGCAATTCGATTAATAGAAAAAGCTATTAGAGAATATCCAACACGCTCAGCACAAGGTTCTTTATACTCTCACTTTTATAGTCTAAGTTTGTATTATTCGGCTCAAATTCCAATCAAAAATTTTAATAAAGATGGAGATGATAAAGAAAAAATAAACTATGCTGTTTCCTCTGATGCTCAATGGTTGGCTTATTTTGAAAATGATGATAAGACAGGTACTTCTAAAGGACAAAGTGCAATATTTATTAGTTCGTTACAAGGAGATGTTATCAAACGAATTGAGAAGGAAGTAGGTATTGAAAAAATCATTTTTTCAAATAACGTTCCCTATCGTTTGGCTGTTGGTTTTTCAGATGGAAAAGTAGAAATTTTAGATGTTTATGGAAAGAGTTTATTAGAAATGCAGGTGCATAATGATACTATTTCAGGACTTTCTTTTTCAAAAGATGATACAAAAATCATTTCGGCTGCTGATACAACAGCACTTATTTGGACAACGGCAGGAGAAGTATTAGATACGATTAGTGGCAATCGTAGCAAAATTTTGAAGATGCGATTTTCTCAAAATCAAAATACCCTTTTTACAGAGGCAAAAGATAGTGTAATTGCAGTTTGGGAAGGTGCTGACTTACTTTCTACTTTTGAAGGCACGAAGGCAAAATGGCTTTCTCATAATTATTTGGTTCTGAAACAACATAACAACTCTAAAGATGAGAATAAAGAGAAACAACGTAAGCAGAAGAAAAACAAAGAAAATATAGATACGACTGATTCTCTAAAATGGATAGTCTGGGATATTTCCACAAATAAAATGAAAAAAGAACTTCAAAATCCAAAGCAAATATTGTCTCAAGATTCTGTTTCTTTTTGGGTAATTGATGAGAAAAATACATTGAAAAGATATTATTTTGAAAGTGATTCTGTAACGCTTTGGCAAAGAAATGTAGCTTATTTTGCAATGTATGAAGGAAATCCTTTGACAAAGGAGAATAAAAAATGGGTAATTATATCAAAAGATGGTTTGGTTACTATGCGTTTTGCTGATGGAAGTCAGGCTACTACAAAACTAGAAAATCTACCTATTAAAGAACCTTATTTTACACAAGATGGAAGTTATTTGGTCATTCAAACTCCTTCAATGATTACTTTTTGGAGAGCTTCCAGCCCTCAAATGCGTTTTACGGACAAACTACAAGGCGAAAAATGGATTGCTCAAAATGCAATGACAAACTCAAATAAAATACAAAATAGAGATATACGGCTAATTTATTACTCTGGAAATATTTATAGACTTACTGACCTAAACGAGAATGCAAAAGCAGAGTTTGCAGCCGATAAAGTATTTTTACATCCGTATCAAAACTATGTTCTGACAATCAAAAATGCTGTTATTTCGTTAGATAAATTTGATAAAACCAATATAGCTGAAAAAAACAAACCATTCAAAGTTACAAATGCCTTTACCAAAAAAGCAGAGTATGTAAGTGTTGGTTTTTCTGAAAGAGGCAGTTTTGTTTGGGCAATTACACAAAAGAATGAACTTCAATTAATAGACTTAAAAGGTAAGGTTTTTTACACACAAAAAGTGAAGCCAAATACAGAAGTAATAAGTTCTTTTGATGATAAATATTTAGCCTTTGCTCAAAAAATAACAGGAGGGCTAAAACCTTATATGATTTTTCATTTAGACACTAAGCGAGGCTATGAATTAGATACTCGTTTGGAGCGTTCGAATATTTCTTCTTTTTTCTTTTCTCCTTCTCAAGCACAACCTTATTTAGTTTCTGCTTCGGGTTCGTGGACAGATTTTTGGGATTTAAAAGGGCGTAGAATGAAAGCTCTAAAAGGAGGGAATCCAATGTATGGAAAAGAAATGATTCTGACTTCTTCTTATGGTAATTTTTATATTGCTACTTTAGACGCAAATAGAGTGTATCATAAAAAAATAGATAATCTTCAAAAAGCTACGCTAAGTCCTGATAAAAATTATATCATATTGCATTTTTCAGAGTCTATGCAAGTTTGGAAAACATCGCCTTTTGGAATCATTCAATGGTTGGAAGAAAACAAAATTTATCAACTATCAACACAAGAGCAAAAACAATTATTGCTTCGATAACGTATATAGTAATAAGAGGTCAAGATTATGGCTTCAAATTTTTATTATTTCCTTTCATTTTTTAAACTTCAAATTTATGTTTACGATTCTTTTAGATAACGCATTTGGCGTAATAGGTGGTGGCTTAGGTAGTATTTTGGGTATTCTTTATGCTGTCTTGGTTATTTATGGCTTATACAGAGTATGGACTTCTCCTAGTTCGATGGGAACAAAAGTTCTTTGGTCAATAGCTATTTTCTTCTTACCATTATTGGGTACAATCCTTTACCTTTTAATAGGCGATTAAAAAGTATTTTTATAATTCAATTAGGAAAATTAATTCTGAATCTGTTTTAAGTACAAAGACCTACATCTCATAAAAGATATAGGTCTTTTTTATGTCTTAATAATAGGTCAATTTCAAAGAGCAGACTGTCTATACAAAACCGAAACAGGTCTTAGAGAATTTAAACTTGAAAATGTACAAACTATTGAATAGTGGAAACTGAGAGAAAATAATTGAATGACATTTACTTCTCTCTTTTTTTAAAAAAATATGAGTATAGAAAAATACAAATTACAACTAGATATATTGAGGAAGGAATTCCCTATTGGAATCCGTCAAGGTCTTTTGATTTTAAAAGAAGTGGAGGGAGATATACAAAAAGCTAGAAAATTATTTCAGCAAAAATCTATTGAAGTTATACTTCAAAAAGTAGATATAAATCATGATATGGCTTTACAAAATCTAATTGAAAATAATTTTTCAATGCCTGAGACGTTGGAAAGTATTAATAATAAGCGATTTACACTAACAGAAAGAATACTACGCAAAAATAAAAATAATAAACTCAAAGCTTTGTCAAGGATAGCTTTAGCTATTGAAGATGTAGAAAAACTAGAAAGAAATTTTTGGTTAAGTTTCTCTGAATTAGATAAGCTAAATAGATTAGGAAGTATTTCTGAAAAGGTTATTTGCTTTATGGTAGTAAATGAGTGGTTAGATTACGTAGAGTGGGAAAGTTTTGATAGTGCTGTTTATTTTCATTTGGAGTACGTAATATATCAAATTGAAACTTATCTTTCTCTTCCTGTTCTTGTATCGATATTGAATAATGCAAAAGAAAACAGTAGTAATATAAATGAAATTTCACAAATAGAAGCAAAATTTGAACTTGAAAAGCCTTTACTAATTTCTGCCTTATATAATTTCGTAGAATCAAATATTGAATACTTTCCTAAATAATGACCACAAAAAAAGGCTTCAGAACATGCCGAAACCTCTTTTTTATAGCCATGAAAAAATTACCAATCTCGTGGCAATCACGGTTAATTAAATAGCTATTAATATGCCAAAGTCTAAAAATAGAAGACAAACAAGAGAATAAACAAAATTAAGTTCTGAATGGATATAGATATAGAGTTTCTAATTGATTATTTTTGTTGAGCAAAACGGATTGCTTTCAGAAATGCTATATTTGAGTTAATTCGTAATTTTTAATTTTTAATTGCCAATTCAATTATGTCTTACGCCCTTCAACCCATTTGGAATATTGCTCACATTTGCCATAAACACGGCATCGAAAACGTAATAATTTCTCCCGGTTCTCGGTCTGCTCCTCTTACCTTGTCTTTTGTAAGGCATAAAAATTTGAATTGCAAAGTAGTAGCAGATGAGCGTTCGGCTGCTTTTATTGCCTTAGGAATTGCACAACAGACAAACAAACCTGTTGTTTTGATTTGTACTTCGGGTTCGGCTGCCTATAATTATGCCCCAGCAATTGCAGAAGCCTATTTTGGGCAGATTCCTTTGCTTGTCTTTACGGCTGACCGTCCTCCAGAATGGATAGACCAGTTCGATGGACAAACTATCAGACAGACCAATATTTATGGCAAACATGTAAAGGAAAGTTATACCTTGCCTGTTGATTTATCGCATCAAGACGCTGTTTGGCATGTCGAACGTACTATTTCAGAAGCTATAAATTTATCCAAGACTTATCCTTTTGCACCTGTTCATATCAATGCGCCTTTTCGTGAGCCATTTTATCCACCTGTCGAAAGTCAAGAGGAACAAAAGGAAGAAGATATAAATAATTTTTATGAAAATCAGATAAAATACGATATTGATGTAAAAATTATAGAACAAATTCATAGCCGTCCCAAAATCAGAACACAGCATTGGGAAGACTTACTAGATGTTTGGAACAGAACAGAAAAAAAATTGATTGTAGGAGGACAAATGCGTTATAATGAACGTTTGATTACTGCATTGAACGGTTTGGAAGTTACTGTTGTGGCTGACGTAATTTCAAATCTTCATACTGTCAAAAATAGCATTCAACATCAAGATGTATTTTTGATGAACAGAGAAAGCCTAGAAGAACTCAGACCAGAGTTATTGATTACATTCGGAAAGTCAGTCATTTCAAAAAACCTCAAAAAATTCTTGCGTGAATATCCTGCGATTGAGCATTGGCATATTCAACCTGCTGGAATTGCTGCTGATACTTTTCAGTCGCTTACAAAAGTAATTCCTCTTAATCCTTCTTATTTTTTTAGAAAGGTTTTGGAGAAGCAAACGACTTTTGCAGAGTCGTACCGTCAATCTTTTTTTGTAGATAATTGGCGAGGAACAGATGCAGAAATTACAAAACTAAATGCTAATTTCTTCGAAGAGCAACCTTTTTCAGAGTTTGAAGCTGTAAAAATGCTAATGGATATAGTACCAGAACACTCTAATATTCATTTGGCAAATAGCATGAGCGTACGTTATGCAAATTATTTTAATACAGGAAAAAAGATAGAGTTTTTTTCCAATCGTGGTACAAGTGGGATTGATGGTTCTACAAGTACAGCTATCGGACACGCTCTTGCAGACGAGGAAATTTTGAATGTTTTACTGACTGGTGATGTTGCTTTTTTCTATGATAGAAATGCGTTTTGGAATAATTATCTACCAAAAAACTTGATTGTAATTCTACTCAATAATCAAGGAGGAGGAATTTTTAAGATGCTTCCTGATTGTGCCAAACAGCCCGAATCCGATGAGTTTTTTGTAATCAAACAGCCTTTGAATGCAGGAAAACTAAGTAAAGAATTTGAACTAGAATATACATTTTGCGAAAATAAAAGTAAAATTGAATTTCAAGAAGCCTTAGGAAAATTAGAGTTAGATGTAGAAAAACGAAGCCAAACTTCTATTATTGAAGTCAAAACAAGTATAGAAATAAATACAAAGGTTTTTCAAGACTATAAAAAAGCTGTTAAGTTTTTGGAGGTGGATTGATGAATTTAATATTATTGTAAAATTTTATCTTCATATTTAACTGGAAATAATTCTAACTCAAAAGCACTTCTTATTTTCGAAGTAAATTCATTTTTACAGCATAGAAACATATCAAGATTCTCTGAAGTTGTGATACACCATTTCATACTTTTAGGAAATAAGTATGTACAATAGTCAAAGCCTAATTCTTGCTGCCACTCAAAATAATCTTCAATAGTAAGATTCTCTATCTCCTGTTTTGGATTTATTTTATCAATTGAATGTCTATAAATATCTTCTACAAATAAATTTAGAGGTTCATTTTTTAAAATCTTTTCAATTCCTGATTTTAAATTCGAAATAGTTAGGTTTCCAAGAGTTTTAATTGCTGGTGTTCGCTTAATTTTATTCAAGACATTATAGTCATAATCTACATTGAATCTCTCAGCAATTTCTTTTAAAGTTGTTGGGCGAAATAGTTTGTTTTCATTTGGATTAAGAAATAAACCAAACTCTTTTTCAATTTTTATCCTTTTATTGGTTTCTTCTATCGTTTCGTTTTTTAAAGGGTAATTGTCAAAAGGAAAATCATCAACTATTCCAACCTTCCAATGAATCAGAAAGTAATCATTAAATTCATTAGGGATTATATCTGAAATGCTATTCCAACTTTTGCTTCGTATTTCATAGAATTGTTTTATCCAATCAAACTTGTTCATTTTCTAGTCTTCTTTTTTTTTGTGTTTTGCTTTATGCTGGTATTTCTTCTGTCCTCTTTTATATTTTTTTTGAAACTCTCTCCTTTGCTTCGTTATCTCATAAAGGACAATTCCTGTTGAAGTTGCCAAATTTAAACTTTCAACTATTCCATACATCGGAATATTCACACAAAACTCACTTTTTTCAATTGCCAGTTCACTTATGCCCCTTGATTCATTTCCAAACCAAACAGCTAATCTAATTTGTGTGTAGTCTCCTTCATGTAACACTACATTTTCTTCGCCTTTTATATGTGGAGAAGTTACTATAGATACAAACCTTTTCTTTTCTAAATGTTCGAAACATTCTTCTGTACTATTAAACCTTTTAACAAACGTCCATTTGATTGCTGAAACAGATGCTTTTGCTAAACTTTTTCTACTTCTTATTTCTTGCCAATCGTCAGGTAGTTTATTTCTACTATCAATAATGTATAGCTTTTCAACTCCAAGAGCATTTATATTTCTAATTGTCCTTCCTATATTTTTATAATCGTTCGGCTCTTCTAGAACAGCAATTAGGTTTTTACACCGAAATTCTTTTATAGCATCTGCTCTTTTTCTAAGTGAGCTTTTTTCTTTTTCTCCCATTTCTTTTTTTACGTTTAATGATGATTTATCTACCCCTTAATCAACTTATCCCCCAAAGAATTCGCTTTTGAATTATTAAACTGTTTCAAAAACTGCCCTAGCTCTGGGAAAGAGACTTTTTTGGGCTTGTATTTTTTGGCAAGTTTTAGATAATCTTTGTCCTTAGTTTGAGAGTATAGAGCCACAGCACAAAACAAACGCACCTCTTGACGCTCCAACCCTTTGAGTAACTCTTGTTTTATTTCTTCATCTTTATCTAAGGCAGAAAGAGCCAAAATAGCTCTCATCTGACGAGTTTGTAGTGCATAATAGGTTTTGTTTTTCCATTTAGAAGCCGTTTTGGGAAGAGGCAAATACAACTCTTTTATAAGTGCTGTTCTGCTTCTTTCATCATTTAGTTTTGATAAATTTTGAGCAATATTCATCGATTCAGGTAAATAATCATATTCCAATAAGCTAATCAAAACATCGTGCATATTAGGCGATTTTTTTCTAACTAAAGTCGTTGTTATTTCCCTTGTCAGTTTTATTTCTTTTGTCTCTTTAAGAAGCTGTATTAAAAGCCATTGTCCATGTTGTCTGTTCGCAAGTGTATTGATTATATTTTTGCGTTCTCTATCAACTAAGGAATAATAATTACTGAACGTGTGAAGCAATTCAGAATCAGAAGCATCGGCAGCTAAAGTAGCGACCAATAAGTTTTGCGAGTTAATGTATCTTTTCGAATCGTTAGAAATAGAGTTTCTCAGAGAATCAATAAGCTTTGACCTATTTTTTTTCTGAATGTAATTCTTTATATGAATTCTACCTAAAAGAAGAGCGTTTTCCTTTGAAAATTCAAAACGTGCATATTTGGGAACAGAGGCATAAAATTCAGCTTTTTGTATCATTTCTAAAGAAGGAGAGGTTTCAGTTTCCTCATTTTTCTTTTCCTTGTCATTTCTTTCAATATCTTCTTTTTTTGCCAAAATACGTCCCAATTCTTTGTAAGTATCAGGATTTTGAGCATCAACTTCTAATGAATGATGCAGTCTCTTGATAACCAAACTTTCTAAAGAATCCTGTTCTTTTTTATTATCTGTCTTTATTTTAGCTTGATAAATGGCTGCGTTGGTAAGGTAATGACTGTTTTCTGGGTAGAGTTCTGCAAGTTGTTTGTGATAGACAAATGAGCTATCAAACTCTCTATTCATCTCATAAAAATTAGCCAAACGTTCTAAAACAAACTCCTCATATGGATAAATTTTGTAAGCAGCTCGGTAGGCTATAATTCCTTTTTGCCAATATTTTAAGAAGGGAGTAGAGGTATTTTCTAGAAAATCTTGTTCATAGAGTGATAAATTTTCTTCTATATCTTTTTCTGAATACGTTTTGAGATAAATAGAAGGAGCATTTTGCTCTGCTTTTTCGAAAAAAACATTACCAATATTCATATGAAGAACATAATCAGAGGGCTTACCTTTCAATCCTTCACTCCAAATATCGATAGCCATTTTCCATTCTCCCAAATGGTAATTCATTTTTCCTAATACGGAACGAGAATCCGAATCATCTGGATCGTGTTCTAAGTTTTGGCGTAATAGTATTTTTGCTTCGTTATGATTTCCTGCATTAAAAAGTGAGATGGCATCATCTAAAGAGTGAGGAATAGAAGCTGTTTGTGCAATTACTGAAATGTTCATCAAATAAAAACAGCATAGGCAAAAGCAAAAGACAGAAGAAAGAATATATTTTTTCATTATCGATGTATCTAGGTTAGAACAAGCCCTTAGCTCTTGAAAGGACAACTACAAGATAGATAAATAAAAGAAAATTCTGAAATAAGCTACTTTTATAATCTATTGTTCTAATTTAAACGCAAAAAAAATGATTCTAGTTGCAAATGCCTTTTTGTAGGTTTAAAAGGCTTACCTTTTACTGGATATAATTAGTACAAATCATCTAATCGCATATATAAATATTTGCTCACAGCAATATAAGCACTAATTGTATTGATACTCACACCCAAAACTAAAATAATAAAACCAAGACCAAGAATAGAACCCATATAATCAAAAGCATTGAGTTCTGGAATCCAAATTGCAAAACCTTTCGCAAGAACAAGTACCAAAACATAAGCGATAAGCCCACCAATAATTCCG
This sequence comes from Bernardetia sp. ABR2-2B, assembly GCF_037126435.1. GTDB lineage: Bacteria > Bacteroidota > Bacteroidia > Cytophagales > Bernardetiaceae > Bernardetia. The sequence continues at coordinate 3,589,961 of NZ_CP147020.1, forward strand.
TGAATAAGCGCACGACGAAGAAATGGTTTTTTGATAAAGAATGGAGTTGCCCCGACAAGTTGCATACTGCGAATCAGAAAACGCTGTGAAAAAAGAGCAAGACGAACACCACTATCGATTAGAATAATGGCAGCAATAAAAAAGATGACAGCAAAAGCAAAGAAAATATAACTAATCGTTTGAAGATTTTTAGTGATTTCCTCAATATATTTATCCTTAAAGTCTACTTCATAAACGCCTTCTATACTTTCAATTTGAGCCTTTAATAAAGCCATTTTATCTTTTTGATAATAAGATTCTTCTACATTGATATAATAAGCATCAGGCAAACGGTTTTCTCCTACCAAAAATTCTTCAAATTCTACACCTGCTTCTTGTCGCATCATTTTGGCTGCTTCTTCACTTGCCATAAAACGAATACGAGGTTTTCCTTGTTCATTTTTCAAGACAAAATCTAGTTGAGTGAGCTTTTTCTGAATACTCAAACGCTGATTTTCATTGACATCTCTACGCAAATACACTTCTACTTCTACATTTTGTTTTGTTCTGATAGAAAACTGATAGGTATAAATCAGAATCAAACCCAAAAGTCCAGTAATAAAAAGTGCCAACGTAATATTGACTAGCACTCCCATATATGGATAAGAGCCAATACGTTTTTTGGAAAAAGGACGGTTGATAGAAGGAAATTGCAATTCTTTGAGTGATTAATTAAATTTCAATTATTTGATTGATTAGCGTTTTACAAAAATACTAAAAAGTAATTTGTTTGTTAGAAAAAATGTAGTTTCTATTTATTCTTTTACTCTTTTAGCTGCTTTTGACTAATGAATTTTTAGCATTACTATCTTTAACAAAAAAAGAATATTTCATTCAAATACTTGTAAATCCAAATAATTCCTTAATTTTGTATGGCAAATAGAAACATTACATTATTTGCACATGTCTGAAAATTCCACAACCCAAAATGGTGCAGCTACAACTAGCCACCCAAACCTACAAAGCCAGAATATTTCTGATGCTTTTGCTTCCAAATTCTTGATGGAAGCTCTCACTTACGACGATGTATTGCTCGTTCCTGCTTATTCTGAAACACTTCCTAGAAATACGCAAACCAAAACTAAGCTCACTAAGAAAATCACATTGAATGTTCCGATTGTTTCGGCTGCAATGGATACGGTTAGTGAAGCTGAAATGGCGATTGCTATTGCTCAAGAAGGTGGAATTGCTTTTATTCATAAAAATATGAGTATTACACGCCAAGCCGAACAGGTAAGAAAAGTAAAACGCTCTGAAAGTGGAATGATAACCGACCCAGTAACTGTTTTTCCTACTCAAACACTTGCAGATGCAAACCGATTGATGAAAGAGTTCAAAATTGGAGGTATTCCTGTTGTTGATGAAAATAAAAAATTAGTTGGAATCCTTACAAATAGAGATTTGCGCTTTCAAAAAGACCTTTCTCTTCCTGTTTCGGATATCATGACTTCTGAAAATCTCATTACAGCAAAGGAAGGCGTTGATTTAGCACAAGCAGAATCTATTTTAGATGCCAATAAGATAGAAAAGTTATTAATCATTGATGATGAAAATAATCTTGTAGGTCTGATTACTTACAAGGATATTCTCAAAAACAGTGACCGTCCGAATGCCTGTAAAGATGAGCGTGGTCGTTTGCGTGTTGGTGCTGCTGTTGGAGTTACTGGTGATACACTAGAAAGAGTGGCTGCACTTGTAAAGTCTGAGGTTGATGTAATTACGATTGATACAGCTCACGGACACTCAAAAGGTGTTATTGATATGCTAAAGAAAGTAAAATCTACTTATCCAAAGCTTCAAGTTATTGTAGGAAATGTAGCTACTGGTGTAGCAGCAAAAGCTCTAGCTGATGCAGGTGCAGATGCCGTAAAAGTTGGTGTAGGGCCTGGAAGTATTTGTACGACGAGAATTATTGCAGGTGTAGGAATGCCACAACTGTCAGCCGTTTTTGAAGCTGCACAAGCTGTAAAAGGAACAGGAGTTCCAGTTATTGCAGATGGAGGTGTTCGTTTTTCGGGAGATTTAGTCAAAGCAATTGCAGCAGGTGCATCTTGTATTATGATAGGTTCGCTTTTGGCAGGAACAGACGAAGCTCCAGGGGAAATGATAATTTATGAAGGAAGAAAGTTCAAATATTATCGTGGAATGGGTTCAATTGAGGCAATGGAAGAAGGCTCAAAAGACCGTTATTTCCAAGATACAGAAGATGATATTAAAAAACTTGTGCCAGAAGGAATTACTGGAAGAGTCGCCTACAAAGGAAAAGCTGCCGAAGTAATTTATCAACTTGTTGGAGGACTAAAAGCAGGAATGGGCTATTGTGGTGCAGCTTCAATTGAAGACTTGCAAAAAGCACAGTTTGTCAAAATTACAAATGCAGGAATGAGAGAAAGTCATCCACACGATGTAATGATAACTCGTGAAGCTCCGAATTATAGTAGAAATTAATAATTGATGTAAGAAAAATAAAGCCATTATAATTCTAGTCAAATAGTTTTATAATGGCTTTTTTCTTTTTAGAAAGGTTAGTTTTTTATAATCTTTTACTTGATTTTTATCTACCTACCAAACACCAATTTCTGACATTCTTTATTAAGCGTCCTGTAAAGCGTAAAAAGACTTGTTTGCTCTGAGTAAAAAAGTGCAACAGTAGTATTACTTTTTATTGGTTTGCCTCCTAACATTGTTCCGTTGGTATAATAAAGATAGGTTTTTTGGGTGTGCATATCCGTAACAGCAATGACTTCTATACTTGCTCCAAAATTAAAATATTGAATGAGTTTTGTGCCTTCATTATCATAAGTTTTTGAAAATAAAAGTTCTTCTTCCGAAGAGTAAAGCGTTAGTTTTTTGCTGTCCTGTCTTGCAATAATAAAGTTTTGCTCACGCTGTTTGTCAGCTGCAAGTGTAAAAATTGCACCTTGCTCTCCTTTTTCAAAAAACTTTCTATCTATTATTTTTCCTTCTAAATTAAAACGAATTAGTTCTCCTGCTTCGGTAAGCATACTTATTTCTGTTGAGGAAAGTGTATTTCCATAATCAACATGAAAATCATTTGTAATATCTGAATTGAAATTAAGAGGAAAATTAGAATAACTTTGAGAGTTTCGTTTTAATAAATTGACAATTCCATTTTGCTCAATGGCAATCATTGCATCTCTACTTCCTGCTCTTACGTGTTCTAAAGGTGCAGAGAGAGCCATTCCAACTTTACGAGGTTGCCAACCAGGGAGACTTTTTCCTGTTTTATCATACAAATAAACATTACCTTGGCTTGTTGCTACTCCAATTCTATAATTTTTAGAGTTGTCATAATCAATGACAGAAAGATGCGTAATAAAAGTGCTTTCTGGAAACCAAATCGGAAAGTCAGAAACGGCTCTGCCCAAACGGTCAATCAAATAAACCTTTGTAGGTGTGGCAATCAAATACTGTAATTTTCCATTTTTATAAGCATCAATTTGATATACTTGTGGTCGCATTGTACCGTTTAGATAATAATTCCAAAGGATTTTTCCGTCTTTAGAAATCAAGTACAACATATCTTTCTCATCTTGAACCAAAACTTCCCAGCTTCTATCCAAATGATTTCTTACTAAATAAGGAGGGCTTTCTAACTTGCTTTTAAAAACAGTTTTGGCTTCTTCTTTTTTGCTTTGTGCTACTAATTCAGCCGTTTTTTGTTGTTGGAAAATAAGTGAACTTGCAAAACGTTTTTCCTCTCCTTCTGCTTGCCACGCCAAAAATTCTACCTTTAAAAGATTGTATTTATAAGCTTCAAGAGTCGTTTGCCATTCAGGCGAGACATTTGCCATCAGCCAATTCCAAGAGCGAGGCAAATCTACGATTACACTAACTGTTGAGCGAGTTCCTATTTGCTCAAAAAACTTTCTTTGTCTTACTAATTTTCCCCAAACACGTTCATTTTTATAATCATCAATCAACGTTTGAATAGCTTGAAAACTACTTCCAATTACAATATACTTACTTTCCAAAACGGTATAATATGACTGTGAAAACCCACTAAAACCTTCTCCAAACATTTTTAGAGGAAAATCAGCCACTTCGATGCGTGTAATTGGTAATTCTTCGTAAATCTCTCTCAGAGGTTTGGTCTCTGATTTATCTTCATTTTTTACTTCTATGCGTGAATTTTCGGCAAGTTGATTTAATAATGCAATCGCTTTTTGTTCGTACTTTTCAGTTTGTCCATCTTCAGTTTTTATTTTTAAGAATGCCAGTTTTTCTGGCTTCTTTCTATTTTCTGGCATTTCCAAAACAGCAACAGCAATTTCATTTCCAATAGTATTCAGAAAACGAGTAGGCGAAAAGCTATAATAATCTATGAGTGATTCTCTTTGTTCTATCTGTTTTGGTAGATATTCTTTTCTATAATTATCTAAATCACTAAAGTATTTTTGAGGCTCAGAAAGTCCAATTCTATATAAAAGAGCTGTTTCTTGTGGTACGAACTGTTGTAAGTCGATAAAATCAATTGCTTTTTGTCCTTCCAAAATAGATAAATAATCTCGGTTTGCTCCCTCTTCTTGTGTAAGAAGATAGCCATTTAACAAAAGTAAATGTTCTTTCAATGAAACATCAAGCATTGCTGATTTTGCCCAGTTTTCGAAGCTGGAAAGCAAAGCTGTATTTTCTTCTTCTGTAAAGAGAGAAAATAGTTTTGGAATCTGTGAAGCCGAAAGGTAAAGGTTTGCATCATCATCTTCTATTTTTGTGAGTTTTAGAAGGTCTTGATTTTCTTTAAAAAATGGAGTTTCTTCATTCATTGCTATTTTACGTACAGCATCTTCTACCAAAAAAGGCGTATAACTTCCTATAAAAAAGTTTTTATAAATAACGTATGTGAAAATTACACTTTCAGTCTGATTTTGTCTGTTTGAGTTTTTTCGTGCTTCTACATTTCCATTCTCATCTGTTTTTTCATATTCATATTTTAATTCATGAACCGTAATGTCGTTGTATAAGCGTTCGGAATGTGTAAAAGGAATATCTTTTTTTAATTTTTTGGTAAGACTATTTATAATTCTTGACTGTAAAGACATCGGAACAAAGAACATAATATCAGCACTTGTACGAGAAGTTTGGTGCAACGAAACGTATATTTTTCGCCCTTTCAAATAATTCATAATATTTAAAGAATCTCTACCCACCGAATCCAATACGGTTTTACGAGAATGATAAGCCTGTAAGTAAGGTAAGTTTTTGAAGGGTTGCCAAAAAGGAAGCGAATCAATTTTTTCTCTCATTCGCTGTGCTTCTGTCGTTTCCAAAACCAAAATAGCATCATTAGGTACAAGTTCCCAAACGGAGGCTTCTCTATTGTTATCCCAAACAAAAAAAGCAACTGCAAAAACAAGTAAAACACCCAAAAGACTAGTAACTCCGACTGTATATCTTTCTTTTTGAGAGCGACTTTCCCATTGGTTTTCTAACCATACACGAAAACGTAAAAAACGCATTTTCCATCTTATCATATAAACTATCATTTAGTAACTGATATACTCTGACACTCTAGTGTCAGCTACAGTAATTCTTAAACAAAAAAACTACTTTCTTTTATCAAAAGAAAGTAGTTTTAAGTATTTTATAAAAATAGCATATTAAATTGTTTATCACAATCTAATTTCCTTTTATTTTTCTGAAATATCTTTACAGTGTAATCCCCATAAAAGACATAAAAGCAAGTCCCATAAGTCCTGTAATAATAAATGTAATACCAAGACCACGCAAAGGTGCAGGAACATTTGAGTATCTCATTTTCTCACGAATGGCAGCAAGAGCAATAATAGCAATCCACCAACCTACACCAGAACCGATACCATAAACAACAGACTGCCCAAGGTCATATTCTTTCTGAACCATAAAGAGTGAACCACCCAAAATAGCACAGTTTACGGCAATAAGTGGAAGGAAAATTCCCAAAGCACCATACAAAGCAGGAGAAAAACGCTCAATAATCATTTCTACAAGCTGTACGATAGAAGCAATTACTGCAATAAAGGTAATGAATTGTAAGAAAGTCAAATCTACTTTTGCAAACTCATCTCCCAAAAGTGGAGCTAAAGCACCTTCTGCAAGAAGTTTAGATTGAATCAAATAATTGACAGGACAAGTAACAGCCAAAACAAAAATTACAGCAAGTCCAAGTCCCATAGCTGTTGATACTTTCTTAGAAACTGCCAAATAAGAACACATTCCTAGAAAGTAAGCAAAGACCATGTTTTCGATAAAAACCGAACGAATAAATATATTTATGTAATCCATTTTTTTAAATGAAGTTATGTAGTTGTATTTTGATTAAAATTTAAAAGAATAAATTAATGGTCTTCTACATAACCATTGAAATAACGTTGTATCCAAATAATGACACCAATGACGATAAACGCACCAACTGGGTTTGTCATAAGTCCGTTATTAGGCAAACTTAAACTTGTACCTAATATTCCATTGATAAAATCAGTTATAGGAACTATAATCGGAATATCTAAGAGCGTTCCAGAGCCAAATAACTCTCTAAAGAAAGCCACTACTAATATTACCCAAGCATAACCAATACCACTACCAAAACCATCAAGTAAAGAATCGTAAGGCTTATTACCCATTGCAAAGGCTTCTAAACGTCCCATGATGATACAGTTGGTAATAATAAGACCCACATAAACCCCCACAATTTTGGCAAGGTCATAAAAGTAAGCTCTCAAAACTTGATCTACCAAAATTACAAGCATCGCTACAATACCAAGTTGAACAATGATACGAATACGTCCTGGAATTACATTACGTAAAAGCGATACAATTACGTTTGCCCCAATAATTACGACCATTACGGCTATTGCCATAACAAGTGTAGGAGCAATTTTGGCAGTAACGGCAAGTGCCGAGCAAATTCCCAAAACTTGTACTGTAATCGGGTTAGAGTCATCTAATGGGTCTGCTACCAAACGACGACGACGTTTTGAGAATAAATCTTCCGATTTTTTCTTAACTACGGTCGCTTCCATAGATGTAGCTGTTTCTGTTGCCATAGAGTTGTGTATTTTAATTTATTGAAAGATTCAATAAATATTTTAGTATTTGATTTTAAAGCTAATTTCTGTTTTTTTTAATGTATCTGTCTAACTTACTTAGCTAAAGCTACATTTTCAAGAGTAGTTGTATTGTTAGCAGAAGATTTTTTTACTTTTTGAATATAGTTTTCATACAAAGCAAAATACTTATCTAACATATCGTTTACACCACGAGCTGTAATAGTTGCTCCAGAAAGACCATCTACTTCGTGTTCTGTAAGCGCACCTGGTTCTACATTTCCCTCTCCTTTTATCATTTCGATAGAAGCGAGTTCTCCTTTAGCATTATAAATAGCTTTTCCTTTATAACGATTTTCAACCTCTGTATCAGCTATACGTGCGCCCAGTCCAGGAGTTTCTCCTTGATGATCAAAGACTGCACCTTTCACAGTTTTCATATCAGGTTCTAAAGCTATATAACCCCAAATATTATCCCAAAGACCATTTCCATAAACAGGAAGAATATAGGCTGTTACTTTACCAGCATCGTCTTTAAATTTAAAAACAGGAAGTATTTTTTCACTCTTCTCCTTCTTTTTAAATTCTTTACGAATGCTTACTTTCTCAGGAATGATTGGCTCATTGCCTTTCATTTTTTTCTCATCTCCATTTACATCTACTGCAATCGATTCGATGTGTTTGGCATAATAAGCATTTACTTCTTCGCCTGTTTCTCCTACTTCGGAAAGTGGTACAATAGCACTCAAAATTTGCTTTTGAGTGTCTAATTCTACGGCTTGTTTTTGAGCTTCTTTTGTAAACTCTTTTACAAGACCCAATACGACAGCAATGACAAGTATCATTGCTATCGAAAATGTTAGTATATATGCGTTTGATTCTTTAGACATGGATTCTTTTTAATCTACGGTTTTTATTAGCATTAATTACATAAAAATCTATCAGAGGGGCAAATACATTCATAAGAAGTATCGCAAGCATAATTCCCTCTGGATAAGCAGGATTAAATACACGGATAAGAACTGTAAGAAGTCCTATAAAAAATCCATATATCCATTTTCCTGTTTCAGTTTGTGCAGCTGATACTGGGTCTGTTGCCATAAAGACAATTCCGAAAGCAAAACCACCCATAATCAAGTGATAATGAGGCATCATTTGCATAAAAGGAGTAGAACCTGCAAGGTGAAAGATAAGCCCCATTACTAAAGCTCCTACTACACCACTTACCATAATTTTCCAACTTGCTACACCAGCAACAACTAAAATAATTGCTCCTAAAAGAGCCATAACAGCAGATGTTTCTCCAATAGAACCTGGGATAGCACCGATAAGCATATTATTAAAACTAAATAAGCTTTCTGCACCTGCCCAAGAAGTAGTTGCACCATCTAAGGCTGCAGTTACTGTTCCTGCTTTTGCTTCTGCTGCAATAGATAAAGCTGTTGCACCAGTATAACCATCAACAGCAGCTTTATCTCCTAGATACGTCCAAACTGTACCAGAAATATTAGTTGGATAAGCAAAATAAAGAAAAGCACGAGCTGTAAGGGCTACATTAAGAATATTCATTCCTGTTCCTCCAAAGGCTTCTTTTGCAATAATTACTGCAAAAATAGTCGCCAAAGCAACTTGCCAAAGTGGAATATCTGGTGGCATAGTCAGAGGAATAAGCATTCCTGTAACTAAAAAGCCTTCATTAATAGGGTGCTTTCTGATAATAGCAAAAATAACTTCGACAATACCACCAGCCGTGTAAGAAACAATTACGATAGGCAATACTTGAATAGTACCTACTATAATTATATCTAAAAGAGCAGCATCAGGATTTCCTGTTGCTAAGAAATGTTGATAACCCACATTCCAAATACCAAATAAAAGAGCAGGAACCATAGCGATAACTACTGTCATCATCATACGTTTCAAGTCAATAGCATCACGAATGTGTGCGCCCTTGGCAGGAGTTGTAGTAGAGGGGGTAAAAGCAAACGACTCACCTGCTTCAAAAAGGTAGTAAAACTTTTCTAGTTTTCCTCCTTTTTCAAACATTGGCTTTTGCTTTTCTAAAATATCATGTAAGAACTTCATACTTACGGATTTATAAGATATAAATTAACCAAATTGATTTTATTTTTAATTGGTCTGAAAGTTATTTTACTATTGAAAATACTACTTCAAACTCTATATATTTGAGCGATTAAAGCGTTACTATTTCTAGCCTTCACGTAAGAGCTCAATTCCCTGACGAACTATATTTTGAATACGATGTTTCGAAACATCTACAAATTCACAAAGTGCAACATCTTCTTCGATGACTTCATAAATACCTAGACTTTCCATTCCATCATAATCTTCTGCCATAATAGATTTTACGAGCTGTAAAGGAAGAATATCCATTGGAACTACTTGCTCCATTACACCTGTTTCTACAAAAGCTCTTTCTTCCCCATTCAAACTTGTGTCAATGACACGTTCTTTTTTGGGATTAAGAAAAGACAAAAGACCCAAAGCACGATGGAAACTCAAACGAGAAGTAGGAGCAAGCCAACCGTCACTCAAGAAAAAGCGAGGTTTATCACCTTCTGGTAAAACAGTAACTAGATTATCATAAAAGCCAACATAACTATCTTTTTCAATAGCTGTTCCTGTCAAAATATTTCCAGAAATTACTCGTACATGGTCTTGTTTTAGGTTATTCTTTAAGAATTTGCTTACACTAGCACCAATATACGTTTCATAATATTGTGGAGTAGTTACTTCCGAACCCACAATTGCAATTTTCTTAGAAGCATCATAACGACCTTCTAAAAACAGTTTTCCTATCTGAATTACTCCATAAGGATGGATTGTCCAAACTACTTCGCCTCTATTAATAGGCTCAATATGATGAATCTGCACACCTACATTTCCTGCTGGATGAGGTCCTGAAATAGTATGTTGCTCTACATTACGTACATTTTGGAAAATAGCTGAAACTTCAGCCTTTCCATCAGTAGTAAGATGAATCGGAACATCAACCATTTTCTTCAACGCATCAATTCCTGCTTGAAAATACTGACCATCGTTTTTGAAAAGAAAGTCATAATCAGGAGCTAAAGGGTTTGAATCAAAAGCTGATATAAAAATTGCACGAGGAGCATCTTCAGGGTTAGCAACAACACCATAAGGGCGTTGAATAATGTTTATCCAAGTACCACTTTTCAAAAGTGATTCCTTTACATCTTCTCCTTTTAGATTTGCCATATCAGATATACTATACTTCGTAAAGTTTTCGTATTCGATTTGCTTATCTGCTAAAATCTTTATTTCTAGTAGTTTTCGTTTATCTCCACGCTTTACCTCAACTACTTCGCCACTAACAGGAGAAGTATAAAGTGCCTTTTCTAATTTTTTGTCAAAGAAAAGAGGCGTTCCAGCTTTTACTACATCGCCCTCTTTTACGACTACTTTTGGACGGTGCATACCTACAAAATCGGTAGGCTTTATGGCAAATGTTTCGGACTGTTCGGCATTTCCTACTTGTAAAGCAGCTTTACCTGCAAGATTGATGTCGAATCCTTTACGAGTTTTTATGTTCATTGTGCTTGGCTAATACCTAATGATTCATCTATTTTTGACTTTTATAAATCTTTATCAAAACTCAAACAAATGCGTTTGGAAAGACCTATAAAACAATTAAAGGCAAAATTAAAAAATATATCAAGACTTTACACATATAATTTCAATTATATTCGATAAAAGTAAAGATATTTCTATAAAACGTTATTTTTCAGTAGAATAACTCTCCAACTCTCTATCATTGAAGTGAAATCATGTTGCTATCAAAGTTATTTTATGCCTTACAAATCAATGTATAAGAGATTTGTTTGAAGAAATTGTAAAAAGTGTTTTTATCTTCTACTAAAAATCTCTCCATTCTCAATTTCCAAAGAAGACTCTATATTATTATGATATAGTTTTCCTGTTCCTAATCCTTGTGGAAGTGTAGGGTTATAACCAGCTACAAACTGCGAAATGGCATTAAGCCCAATATTTGATTCTAACGCTGATGTAATCCACCAATCTATATTTCTTTTCTTACAGAGCTCTATCCATTCAGCCGTTTTTTGTAATCCTCCTAATAAAGTAGGCTTGAAAATCATAAATTGAGGGTTTATATAATCTAACATTTGTTTTTTGTCTTCTAAGTTTATCAAAGGAATCAGTTCTTCATCAAGAGCAATCGGTAAAGGTGTTGTTTCACAAAGTTTTTTCATTTCATACCATTGATTTGCTGCAATAGGCTGTTCTATGGAATGAATCTCATAATTTGATAAAATTTTCAGTTTGTCTAATGCCTTATCTGCAGCGAAAGCTCCATTTGCATCTACACGAATTGTTATTTTATTCTCATCAAAACGTTTTCTAATCGATTCTAAAAGTTTACACTCTTTTTCAAAATCTATTGCTCCGATTTTTAGTTTTATACACGAAAACCCTTGTTCTAATTTTTCTTCTAACTGATTTTTCATAAACTCAAAATCTCCCATCCAAACCAAACCATTAATAGGAATAGCTTTTTGATTCAATGAAAAATCGTTTTTATAAATAATACGTTTTCCTCCATTTTGTAAATCTAAAAAAGCAGTTTCAAAACCAAAGCGAACAGCAGGAAGAGAAGCTGGTATTATATCAAAAATATCATCAACTGAATTTATAGTATTTGTAGTTATATTTTCTATTCGTTTACAGACATCTGTAATTATATTTTCAAGGTGTGGTAAAAAATCTATACTTAATCCAGAAAGAGGGGAGATTTCTCCTGTTCCAATAACTCTGTCGTTATCTTTTTTTGATAAATAGATAAAATAAGTATCTCTTTCTGTCATTGTGCCACGAGATGTCCCAGCCAAAAAGCGAAATTTTAAACGGTGTTTTTTATAAGATGCAGAATACATTTGAAGTAAATTTAGGTTGCTAGAAGAAATGAACTGATATAGTTTGAAAAATAAACGAATTTAATACAAAATTAAAATTGCTTTTACTTAGATTCTTTAGATGAAATTACTATTTTTGATGTTAAGAGCATAAAAAAAAGAGTTTCAATGCGTGATTCTCTCAGAAGTTTTGTAATATTGAAAGGCAAATTAAGAATCTTTGTTTAAGTGAAACTATAAAGTTTTTTTCAAAGAAAAAGCATTCTTTATAACAAAATCAATAGAACCAGCTTTTCTTTGTTCTAGTTTAAAACACTTATTCCTCAATAAATAATTAACCCAATCCCAAAACCCTCATGAGTCAAAGCAAAACAGACTTAGCACGAATACAAAGTGTTTTGGAGGCTATGTATGAAATCGAAAGTTATGTAAAAGGAGCTTCTCATGAAGATTTTCTTAATAATTCCATGATGCGTACTGCGACTGTAAAACAAATGGAGATTATTGGATTGATTGTAGAAAAGGTTTCTGATGATTTGAAAGACGATTATCCACAATTGCATTGGGAGGCTATCGAAAGATTACATAAAGTATTAGTTCATGAGTATTTGGGGATTAATTTTGAACTTGTTTGGGTAACAGCTCGTAAAGAAATTCCTGTTCTGAAAAAACAATTTGAGCTTATTTTATCACAGCTTTGAACTTATTTACTAGTAAGCAGGTTTTATAGCTACAAGGCAAAAAAAAACTTTTTTTTAATAAATCATTGCTAATCAGATAAATACAGCTTTTCGAAGGTTTCAATCCGTTTTTTTGAGAAAAAAAATAGAAAAAAAATAGTCAAACTATTGTGTAGTTTAAAAAAACGTTTTACCTTTGCATCAGCAAATAAGGAAAACAAACCCTTTTTGAAAGAAAAAGATTGTTTTTGGAAAAAAAAAGTATTTGCAAAATAACCTTAATTAGTTTTGTTTTTTTTATAAAATTTGCTTACATTTGCAAAACATTATTTGAAAATAATAAAGCCAGTTTAAATTCCTTCTTAGCTCAGCTGGTTAGAGCATCTGACTGTTAATCAGAGGGTCCTTGGTTCGAGCCCAAGAGAAGGAGCAAAATCTTAACAGATTATTAACTTTTACTTTTTAGTAGTTGTGATACTTTGAGATTTTCATAATTGAAAGATAGAAAAAAGCCTTTACAGTTTTGTAAGGGCTTTTTTTATGTCAATACTTTTCTATTGTATAACAAGAATAGAAAAAGAACGTTTATAGAATTATGAAACTACCTATTTATTCCTCTATATTTATTTTATTCTTTCTTTTATTATCTTGTACATTTATGCCTACAAAAACTGATTTACTTGATAAATTTCAATGGAAAAATCGTATTTTAATTGTTTTTTCAGATACAAAAGACAATAGTCTCTTTCAAAAACAAATGCAACTTTTCTTGGAAAACAAAGAAGGTTTAGAAGAGCGTGATTTGATTGTATTTCAAGTTTTTGAAGAAATAGGAATTATGCCTAGTAATAAAACTATTTCTGATACTGAAGAACTGAAAAAACGATTTGATTTTTCCTTTGAAGAAAATAAATTTGCTGTCTTTTTGGTGGGAAAAGATGGAGGTATAAAATTAAAAGTAGAAAATAAAATTCTGACCTTAGAAAAGCTATTCGGAACTATTGATGCTATGCCTATGCGACAAGCTGAAATGGAAAGAAAGTAAGAATTAAAAATTACAAGCTTTTGAGAGCTATGATAATAGTTTCTACTATCATTTTTAATAAAAACACAAAGTTTATATGAGAGGAGTTAATTTTTTGATAAATAATAGATTAAAGAGTTTTAGGATATTCTCTGTCTTTGGTTTGATGTTATTTTATAGTTTTACTAATTCATCATTTTCTCAAATAACTACTTTTGAGTATGTCTATGGTGTGAGAGGAAATGAAGAAGCAAAAAAAGTTGTGGCTATTGAAGATGGGTACCTTATCTTAGGTACAACCACAAGTTTTGATAATAACTCAAATCTTTTTTTAATGAAAATAGATGAAAATGGTCATTTGCTTTGGACTCAAAAATATGGGAATGAGAAAAATGAAGTGGCTTGGGATATGATTAAAACAAAAGATAATAATATACTGATTTGTGCCACTACTGAAAGCTCTGCCTCTGGCAACCCTACAAATCAACAGAGTTTGTTTTTGAAAGTAGATAAAAAAGGAAATATAATTTGGCAAAAGGTATATACTCATCAATCCTATAATGTTCCGACAAGTGCTTTGCTTTTAGATAATGGTGGATTTTTGATTACTGGATATTTTGCTTTTGATATCAGTACAAATACTAGAGATGCTATGGCGATGCGTTTGTCGGAAAAAGGAGAAATTATTTGGGCAAAGTCGTATGATAGTGGTTCTGGAACGGGTGGAAATGAATATTTTTTACAAGCAAGAGCTACAAAAAATGAAAATTATTTGATTACCACACCAATAGGAAATCGAAAATATACACTTGGAGGTCTTTATGACAACGCAATTACATGTATAGATGAAAATGGAAAGCAAGTTTGGGCAAAACATTTCGGAGATATACATAATGATGCTTTTGAAGCTATTGTTCCCTCAAAAGGAAATAAATTTCTCGTAGCAGGGCATTATCGTACTTCGGCAAACAATTATAATATGAGTTTTTCATTTTTGAATCAGAGAGGAAAGTTTGAAAAAATTAATTATTTTGGAAAACAAGGTGTTGAACGTGTTTTTAGTATTGCTTCTACTAAGAAAGAAAAATATCATGTCTTAGTCGGAATGACCACTTCTTTTGGTAATGGAAACAAAGACGGATTGGCTTTAATCATTGATTCAAAAGGCAATTATATTAGTAGCCAAACTTTTGGAGGAAAAGAGGATGATATTTTGAATTGTGTTATTCCTACTAATGACAAGAGTGGATTTATTTTAGTAGGCAAAACAAAGAGTTTTGGTTTTGGTAGAGAAGATATTTATATAGTCCGAATGAATTTTGATGATAAAGAAGAAAAAATTCAAAATAGTTGTAATATAAATGAAATCCAGAACCCTCTCACACCATTAGATTTAGAGGTAAAAGATTTTTCATTTAATGAATATATTTCTTCTTTTGGCAATGGCAGTTTAATGATGCAAAATGAAATTCAATTTGATAGTAAAAATTTATGTTGTGCACAAGAATCAATAGATGAAACAAGTTTACCCAACATAATTACTCCAAATGGCGATGGCAAAAATGATTACTTAGTTTTACCTCTTCAAGAAGGCTCAAGTGCTTCATTAGTAATCTATGATAGATGGGGGAAAATGATTTTCAAATCAGAGGATTATCAAAATGATTGGAATGCAAAAAAGCTTTTAAGTGGAACATACTATGCTACCCTAACTATTTCATGTACAGGGCAGAAAATGAAATTTTGGATAGATGTAAGCAAATGAGTTTTTGGTGTATAATATAGTCAGAATTAGATAATGTTTTAGTAATTTTGTGGATTATTTATATTTTTTACTCTGCCAAACTTCTATGCTAATAGATATGAAAGCTTTATTCTTTACTTTACTTTTTTATAGTTTATTATTTCCCTTTTCTGATGTTTTTTCTCAATCTTTTCAAAATACGTATGGATTAACAGGAAATCAAGAGGGAATTGCATCAGTAGCTGTTGGAGATGGGTACGTAATCTTAGGAGATATACAAGCAGGAAGTAGAAAAGACTTATACCTTTCAAAAATAGATGAAAATGGAGAATTAGTTTGGCAACGTACATATGGGGATTCAAATACAGACGAAACATCATGGCATCTTCTCAAAACAAGTGATAATGGTTTTCTAATATCTGCATCAACTACAGCTAGTTTTAGTTCTGTTGATAGAGTATTATTTATTAAAACAGATAATAATGGAAACATTCAATGGCAAAAAACATACACCTACTCCAATTATGTAGCTCCTACCCATGCTTTAGAATTATCAAATGGGGAATATATGATAACAGGGTATTTTGCATTTGATTCAAATAGAAATAATAGAAGTGGCATGGTTATGCGAATTTCTGCGACAGGTACTATAATTTGGTGTAGAGGCTATCATAGGGGAGGATTTAATGATGATCAAATTAGTCAATATTTCATAGGAATTAGACAAATTCAGAATGGAAACTTTATCATACCAACAGCATATGGAGGTAATGGTTCTGGAACACCTAGTGGAAGATATGATAACTCTATTACTTGTATAGATGGAAGTGGAAATCAAGTTTGGGGAAAACGATTTGGAGCATCTGATAATGATGAGTTTAGAGTAATCTTGCCCATTTCTTCTACCGAAACCATAGTAGCAGGAAGTTATAGAAACACAGCTTCAGATTTAGAAATGGCTTTTTGTAAAGTACAACAAAACGGTACGATTACACAAAGGAAAAAGTTTGGCAGAAGTGGATTCGAAAGAGTTTTTTATGCAACAGCTACAGCAGATAGAAGTAAACTTTATTTTGTAGGCTACACTTCTTCTGTGGGAGGAGGAGACAGGGATATGTTAGTTTTATGTACTGATATAAATGGGAATTATCTTTGGAGCAAAGCATTTGGAGGAACAGGATTTGAAGAGGCTAGAAGTGTAGTGCTTACTAATGATGGAAATGGAATCGTAATTATTGGAAGAACAGCTAGTTTTGGAGCAGGACAAAATGATATTTATGCAGTAAAAATAGAGGATGATACAGATGTGCAGTGTAATCAAACTAACTTTACCGACCCTGTTGAAGATATTACAGGAACAATAAGTAATATTACATTTAATACAACCTCAATAACTTTAGGAAATGGAAATGCTTTAAACACAGGTTCTATTGCTTTAACTAAAAACTCTACATGTTGTACTGGTTCGGTAATTATTACAGGAACTACAACAATTTCATGTTCTGCACCTAGTACAACTCTTTCTACTTCAACAGGCTATACTTCATATTTATGGACTTTTCCTGATGGAACTACTTCTACAAACCGAGTGATTACCACCTCACAAGTAGGAGTACATTCTTTAAGAGCCACAAACACAAGTAATTGTGAGTTTTTTGCACAAACAACTGTAACTTCTTCAATTCCTACATCGCCTGATTTACTTCCTACTTCTTCCTCTTTACCGTGTGAAGGAACAACCACTTTATCAGCACCAAATGGCTACACTTCGTATTTATGGACATTGCCAAATGGAACAACTTTAACTACTCAAGATATTACAGCAAGTGCAACAGGAACGTATAGTTTGCAAGTTCAGAATGCAAGTGGTTGTACTTTTACCGACCAAACTGATGTCGTTATAGATGATACAACACCAACAGGATTAGATTTACTTCCTACTTCTTCCTCTTTACCGTGTGAAGGAACAACCACTTTATCAGCACCAAACGG
Source organism: Bernardetia sp. ABR2-2B (assembly GCF_037126435.1). Lineage (GTDB taxonomy): Bacteria > Bacteroidota > Bacteroidia > Cytophagales > Bernardetiaceae > Bernardetia. The sequence goes on from NZ_CP147020.1 coordinate 3,607,399, forward strand.
TTATACTTCCTATTTATGGACATTACCGAACGGAACAACTTTAACTACTCAAGATATTACAGCAAGTGCAACAGGAACGTATAGTTTGCAAGTTCAGAATGCAAGTGGTTGTACTTTTACCGACCAAACTGATGTCGTTATAGATGATACAACACCAACAGGATTAGATTTACTTCCTACTTCTTCCTCTTTACCGTGTGAAGGAACAACCACTTTATCAGCACCAAACGGTTATACTTCCTATTTATGGACATTACCGAACGGAACAACTTTAACTACTCAAGATATTACAGCAAGTGAATTAGGAACGTATAGTTTGCAAGTTCAGAATGCAAGTGGTTGTACTTTTACCGACCAAACTGATGTCGTTATAGATGATACAACACCAACAGGATTAGATTTACTTCCTACTTCTTCCTCTTTACTGTGTGGAGGAACGACCACTTTATCAGCACCAAACGGTTATACTTCCTATTTATGGACATTACCGAACGGAACAACTTTAACTACTCAAGATATTACAGCAAGTGAATTAGGAACGTATAGTTTGCAAGTTCAGAATGCAAGTGGTTGTACTTTTACCGACCAAACTGATGTCGTTATAGATGATACAACACCAACAGGATTAGATTTACTTCCTACTTCTTCCTCTTTACTGTGTGGAGGAACGATAACTTTATCAGCACCAAATGGCTACACTTCCTATTTATGGACATTGCCAAATGGAACAACTTTAACTACTCAAGATATTACAGCAAGTGCAACAGGAACGTATAGTTTGCAAGTTCAGAATGCAAGTGGTTGTACTTTTACCGACCAAACTGATGTCGTTATAGATGATACAACACCAACAGGATTAGATTTACTTCCTACTTCTTCCTCTTTACTGTGTGGAGGAACGATAACTTTATCAGCACCAAATGGCTACACTTCGTATTTATGGACATTGCCAAATGGAACAACTTTAACTACTCAAGATATTACAGCAAGTGCAGCAGGAACCTATAGTTTGCAAGTTCAGAATGCAAGTGGTTGTACTTTTACCGACCAAACTGATGTTGTTATAGATGATACAACACCAACAGGATTAGATTTACTTCCTACTTCTTCCTCTTTACCGTGTGGAGGAACGACAACTTTATCAGCACCAAATGGCTACACTTCGTATTTATGGACATTGCCAAATGGAACAACTTTAACTACTCAAGATATTACAGCAAGTGCAGCAGGAACCTATAGTTTGCAAGTTCAGAATGCAAGTGGTTGTACTTTTACCGACCAAACTGATGTTGTTATAGATGATACAACACCAACAGGATTAGATTTACTTCCTACTTCTTCCTCTTTACCGTGTGGAGGAACGACAACTTTATCAGCACCAAATGGCTACACTTCGTATTTATGGACATTGCCAAATGGAACAACTTTAACTACTCAAGATATTACAGCAAGTGCAACAGGAACGTATAGTTTGCAAGTTCAGAATGCAAGTGGTTGTACTTTTACCGACCAAACTGATGTTGTTATAGATGATACAACACCAACAGGATTAGATTTACTTCCTACTTCTTCCTCTTTACCGTGTGGAGGAACGACAACTTTATCAGCACCAAATGGCTACACTTCGTATTTATGGACATTGCCAAATGGAACAACTTTAACTACTCAAGATATTACAGCAAGTGCAACAGGAACGTATAGTTTGCAAGTTCAGAATGCAAGTGGTTGTACTTTTACCGACCAAACTGATGTTGTTATAGATGATACAACACCAACAGGATTAGATTTACTTCCTACTTCTTCCTCTTTACCGTGTGGAGGAACGACAACTTTATCAGCACCAAATGGCTACACTTCGTATTTATGGACATTGCCAAATGGAACAACTTCTACAAACGAATCCATCTCTACAACTTTAGAAGGTATTTATATAATTGAAGTTCAGAATGCAAATGGTTGTAGATTTATGGATTCTTTAAATGTTCAGTTTGTAGAAGTAGAAAAAGAGTTAATTCAAGATAGTTTTGAATTAAAATGTATCAATCAGTCAGTTGAGTTATCATTAGTGGAAAACTTTGCTGAATATTTATGGATATTTCCAAATGGAGAAACTTCTACTGAAAAAATAATTATGACAAATCAAGAAGGTGTTTACAAAATAATTGTAGTCGATGAGTTTGGTTGTCAGTTTGAAGATACGACAGAAGTAAAAGCAATCAATCCAACACTCACAGAAGAAGATGTAACAAACATAATTACTCCAAATGCTGATGGATTTAATGATACGTTTGTGTTTCCTACTGATAATGCTAAGTTGTCTATTTATTCTCGTTGGGAGGAAAAAGTGTATCAATCTGATAACTACCAGCATAATTGGAATGCTGATAACTTGCCTAGTGGAATGTATTTTGTAATTGCTTATGACCCTTGTTCAGATAGTGAAGTAAGGCTATGGATTCATGTGATAAAAGACTAAAACCAAAGTAAAGGAAAATTCTAAATTCAATAAATGCCTAAAATTTTTGATAAAACACACTTTCTAAAATATGCCAAAAATACCAACTGGCTGATTATAGAAAAAATACTTCAGATTATTTCTGGGTTTTTTGTAGGACTGTATGTTGCTCGTTATTTGGGGGCAGAACGTTTTGGAGTGCTTAATTATGCTCAAAGTGCAGTTGTTTTATTTAATACCCTTGCTTTTTTAGGAATTACAGAAGTCATCACTAGAGAACTAATAACGGATTTTAAACTTCAACAAAGAATATTAGGAACTGCTCTAATCCTTCGCCTTTTTGGTGGAGGGTTATTTTTGCTTTCTATGTTATCTTATATTTTTTTTTATGAGCAAGATATCGAAACTCGCTGGATAATTGGAATTATTTCCTTTGGGTATTTCTTCAATTCCTTTGATATTGTAGTTTATTATTTTCAAGCAAAAGTAATTTCAGATAGAAAAGTAAAAGCCTTTTTAATTTCGCTTTCTACTGGTGCAATGCTCAAATTACTGTTTATTTATCTTGAGCTTCCTTTAATTTATTTTGCTGTCGCTTTGGCTGCCGAAAATATAATTTTAGTCATTGGTTTACTTATCGGTTATCAACTAGAGTCAAAAGATATTTTCAAATGGAAATTTGATAAAACAGTTGCTCAACGGCTCATTCTGACAGCTTTACCCCTTCTTATCAGTAATGGACTAATGAGTATTTATATGCGAATAGACCAATTGATGATAGAAAAAATACTTCAAGATGATGCGCTGAATGGCTATTATGCTGCTGCTGTTCGGCTTAGTGAAATGTGGTATTTTGTTCCCCTTTCTGTTTGTGCTTCTGTTTTTCCTGCTATTCTACACGCAAAAGCAAGTGATGAAAAACGCTATCAGATACGCCTACAACAACTTTTTGATGGTTTGGGTTGGTTTGCTATTTTGGTAGCTTTGTTTTGTTTTTTGTTTAGTGATTGGATAATTCTACTGGCTTATGGAAAAGAATATGCTCCTTCTGCTGATATTCTGACAATTCATATTATAGGAGGGTTTTTTGTATCTATTGGTGCTGTGAGTGGAAAGTGGATTTATGCCGAAAAACTAGAAAAAATTGTCTTTTTTAGAACGCTTCTAGGAGCAATTATGAATATTATTCTGAACTGGTATTTTTTGCCTATCTATGGAATAAAAGGTGCAGCTTGGGCAACTGTCATTTCTTATTTGTTGGTTTATACGATTAGTAATTTATTCCATAAAAAATTAATTCAGCTTGTTCTTTTTCAAATTCGTATTTTTACATTTCCTTTCCGAATAAATCAATTCATACAAACTTATTTGGAGGAAAAAAAGAAAAAACAAGAGAAAAAATAGAATCAAATTAGAAAAAAATGCCTACAAAAGTGCTTGTCGTAGTGGTGGTTTATAATGGAATGCCTTTACTTTCAGAATGTGTAGAAAGTATAGAAAAAAGCAGTAGAGAAGAATCTTGTAAAGTAGATTTGTTTGTTGTCGATAATGCTTCAAGTGATGAGTCTAAAGTTTATTTAGAAAAAAATACATCAAAAATACATCAACTTATTTTCTTAGATAAAAATGTAGGGTTCGGAAAAGGAAATAATTTGGGAATGAAATACGCTTTAGAAAATGGCTATGATTTTGTCTTTTTATTGAATCAAGATGCTTGGTTTACTGAAAATTCTATTCCTGTTTTGGTAGAAAAAGCCATTCAAAATCCTGAATATGGAATTTTGTCGCCTTTACAAGTCAATACAGAAGGAAATTATTTTGACCCAAATCATTATTTACATTTAAAAGAAGTTTTGCCAAATTTAGAAAATAATCCTCATCAAGATTTTGCCAAAATAGCTGATAAAATAACGGAAAGTAATTTGATAGAACTTCCTTTTACTAATGCAGCAGCTTGGCTGATTTCAAAACAATGTTTGAATAAAATAGGAGGATTTGACCCTCTTTTTTTCTTGTATGGAGAAGATAATGATTTGAATAATAGACGAACTTTTCATCAATTAAAAATGGGAGTTGTTACAAATAGCATCGTTCATCACGCTCGTTATAAAGGACATACACAACAAAAAAAGTCGTTTTCAGAACGAAAAAAGCAACTTACGACTCGCTTTTATTCCGACCAAATAGCATTTTTCAAAAACATCAATTATTCATTCGAAAATAGAAAAGCAAAAAGTTTTTCTCATACAGCCAAAAGAGCTTTAAGGCACTTACAAAAAAATAAAATGGCAGAGTTTTGGGCAGAATGGAATGCTTACTTTCGTATCTTAAAAAACCTAGAGGTTATCAAAAAACAACGATTAATTTGTCAAGAAGAAGCTCCTCATTTTTTAGAATAATTAAACTGTGTTCAGTTCCCCAAAACTAAACAAAATGCTTTCTCAAAAGCGTGATTAATAGACCTTACAAACTCATTAAAAATGAACAATAAAAAAGTAAAAAACGTAAAAGCCTACACAGGTACACGTCCAGATATTATAAAACAGCTTTCTACACCCAAAAAAGTATTAGATGTAGGTTGTAATGAGGGTGCATTGGGCGAATCTATAAAATCACTTTTTTCAGAAAGTCATGTAACAGGAATTGATTATAATTCGGAAGCCATAGAAATAGCCAAAAATAGATTGGATGAAGCCTATACAATTGACTTAGAAAATGAAAACGCCTTGCCTAATTTTTTAGAAAATAAAGAATTTGATACTATTATTTGTGCAGATGTTTTGGAACATATTCGTTTTCCTTGGAAAGTTGTCGAAGAGCTTTATAATCATCTTTCTGAAAACGGGAAAATTATTATTTCTCTGCCTAATTTTGGTTTTTGGGAATCTTTTTTTCATTTGCTCAATCAAAAATTACCAATGAGAGATAGAGGAATTTATGATGATACACACCTTCGTTTTTTTATGCGTAAAAATCTGCCTTCTCTTGCTCCAAAAAATGCAACATTCAAAATTGCAGCACGAAATTACCGTTTGAAAGAAACAGGAAAAACACCGTTAGATGGAATCTTTATTCCAGTTTTGAATAAATTACCTCTTTTTAGAGATTTGATTACTTTTCAGTTTATTATTACGATTGAGAAGTAAATTTTACTGGTGCAAGATTCTATCTTGTATCCATTTATTTTGTCAGCATATGCTGACGAAAAAAAGCATCCAAGCATATGCTTGAACGATAAGTAACTACTTATTTAGTTGCACAAAATAAAATATCTTCATCTAATAATCCATATTTAAACTGCTGCTCCGAATTGAAATTTTTTGAGCTAAATTGCTCTACTTCAAACCCTACATTTTTTATTTTAGCATCAAAATCAGTTCCGTACATACGCACATGGTCAGTTTGTCCGAAGGCTTTTAGGCGTTCTTCTGGAGAAGTAAGCGACCAGTCTTCATACGTTTTTTCTAATTTTTGGTCAAGAGGAACTAACAAAATAGCTTTTCCATTTGGTTTCAAAACTCTATAAATTTCTTCTAAGGCTTTTGTATCATCTGGAATATGTTCCAAAACGTGTGAGCAAAGCACTAAATCAAATGAATTATCTTTTTCTGGCAAGGCTGTCAAATCATAATTTTTAGTGATTTTTGGATATTGATAACCCTCTTCAAATTTATCACACGGTGTATAATCGATTATATTTTTTTTATCTAATTCTATCAAACGACGAAAAAGGGCAGGTTCGGGAGCAACATGCAAAACCTTTAACTTTCCTTCTTTACTATTTTTACTTTGCAATAAATTTTCTTGTTCTAAAAAAAGCCATGTCAAACGATGCCTTTCCAAAGAGCTACAAATCGGGCAATAGGCATTCGAACGAGCGACAGTTCCGTAAGGAAAAAACGTAACTAAATTATTCTGACAACAAGGACAAAAAACATAATTTCCTTTGAGGGTCTTTTTTAAAATAAATTCTTTTACTGATTTGGGAAGCCATTTAGTTGCCATAAAATTGTATAAAGTCTGAATGAAATAAATGTAGAGTTAAGATTAACTTTGTAGATTTGTAGGCAAAAATACTCTAAAAAAATGAAACTACTTTTTCTTTCGCATTATGGAGAACTACTTGGCGCAAATCGTTCCTTGCTTAGTTTATTAAAAGGCTTAAAAAATCATACTTCTAAAAACATAAAATCTTTTGTTGTTGTGGCTGGGGAAGGAGAGTTTACAGAAGAGTTAAAAAAAAATGACATTGAATTTGAGATTATTCCTTTTTTACTCAATATGCAAGTTATTTCTCCTAAAGAAAAAGGGTTTAAAAAAATATTTCGCTCCCTGTTTTTTAAATATTCTGCTGTTCAATCAAAAGTAAAAAATGAAAAAGCTATTTTGAAAATTTTGAAATGGGTAGAGCAAAAAAATATTGATGTTGTTCATTCGAATGCCTCTGTTTTTGATGTTGGGCAGTTTCTAGCAAATGCTTTACGTGTGCCACATATTCAGCATTTTAGAGAGTTTGGAGATAAGGATTATTTTCTTGTTCCTTATACGTCGTGGCAAAATATTCGTCAAGAATGGCAAAAATTAGATGCTAAAATAGTGATTTCAAAAGCTATTCAGAACCATCACTTTCCAACTCAAGAAAGTAGGAAAGATAAAAAAGGAAAACTAAATACATTTTTGATTTATAATGGAATTTTTGAAAAATCAGTTTTTGAAGAATTAAAAAAGCGATTTGAACAGGAACAAAATAATCCTCAAACAGAAACAAATAAACCTTTTATATTTACCATCTTAGGACTTCTTCACCCAGCAAAAGGACAAGCAGAAGCCATAAAAGCATTTGCAGAAATACAGAAAAAATATCCAAATACGGTTTTGCAGCTTATCGGAAAATCAAATTTTAAAGGTTATCAAGAAGAGTTAGAAAGTTTGGTAAAAGAATATTCTTTAGAAGAAAAAGTAATTTTTGAAGGTTACATTTCAAATCCTATTACAAAACTTTTGGAAAGTGATGTTCTTTTGATGTGTTCGACAGCCGAAGGAATGGGAAGAGTAACAATTGAAGGAATGGCGTGTGGTTGTGTTTTGATAGGAAAAAATAGTGGTGCAACAGGCGAACTTATTGAACACAAACAAACAGGCTTTTTATATAATTCTGACTATAAAAACTTAGCAAAACAAATGGCTTTTGTTTTAGAAAATCAAGAGCTTTGTAATGAAATAAGGCAAAATGCGTTTGAGTTTGTGAAAGAAAATTTTAGTACAGAAAGTTATGTTTCGAAAGTAATAGAAGCCTATCATACCGTAGCTGACAGTTTGCAACTGTCAGAAAAAAAGTAGTTTGAAAAAAATAAAATGTATGAAAAAAATCAAATTCTCTACCCTCACAATAGCGACTGTTTGCTACAATGCAGCCGAAGAGCTTGAAAAAACTATTCAAAATGTAGCTCGGCAAACCTATCCAAATATTGAATATATTATCATTGATGGAAACTCAAAAGACAATACTTTAGAGGTTATAAAGAAATATGAAGAGAATATTTCAAACTATATAAGTGAAAAAGACAATGGAATTTATGATGCCATGAACAAAGCTATTCAAATAGCAAAAGGCGATTATATTCTCTTTATGAATGCTGGAGATACTTTTATAGATGATATAATTGTAGAAGAAATTTTCACAGAGTTATATCAAAATTTTGATTTTAAAACGAATTTTCCAGACTTAATTTATGGAGATTATACAGTAATTAATCAAACCTTTTCAGAAACTGTAAAAGCAGAATCTTTGAAAAAACCGTGGAGAGGAATGAAGTTTTGTCATCAAAGTATGCTTTTAAGAACAAGTTTAGCCAAAAAACAGCTTTTTTCTGGCAATTATATTACATCTGATTTTGAGCAGGTGTATGAGCTTTATAAAAAAGGTATTTCATTTTATTATTTCCCAAGACCAATAGCCAATTTTAAAACAGATGGGTTAAGCAGTAAAAATAAAATCAAAGTGCGTTTCGAATCTAAAGAAATTGTAAAAAAGCACGACAAAAGTGTTAAAACAGCTTTCTCATTTTGGAAACTTATCCTTTGGACGTATTTTGTAGAAATATTGCGTAATATTTTACCAACTTCTTTTTTTGAGAAAATGGAAAAAACAAAAACTCAAATTTTGGGAGGAAGGAAGCAGATAAAAGAGTAATTTTATCAAAAACAATAATCATGAAAACAAATTCTATCCACACAAAAATCATTTTTCTTAGCTTATTTTTTTTAAGTTATCTATTTATCTCAAACTCTGCTTTTAGTCAAAAAACGTTGAATGATTATTTTAATGGTTTACAGACTTCATACACTCAAAAAAAGTATGATTCAATGCTCTATTATGCTAAGGTTTTGGATACACTTCGCCCAAATCATCCAACAGTTCTCAATTATTTAGCTCTGTCATATTCATTAAATAAAGATTCAAAACAAACTGAAAAAACACTTCAAAAATTAGCTCTCATTAATGCTGATACTTCTATTTTGAATAATGAAGAACTTATTAGTTCGCTCAAAAAATCTCAACTCAAACGACTTCAAAAACTTTGGGACAAACAAAATGAAAAAGTAGAAAATAGCAAAAAAAACTTATTACTATCAGCTAGGCATATTGAAGGAATTACTTTTATAGAGGAAAAGATAATTGCTTTTGCTTGTGTCAATAAACCTGCTATCGGATTTTTAGAAGGAAAAGATACTTCTTATATAGAAATGAAAATGCCTGTAATGAATCTTTTTTATGTAAAAGAAACTCAAAAATTATGGGGAGTAACCAGCGAAATGCAAAATTCGTCGCTTTACAAAGAAGAAAACAAAGGAAAAGCAACCATTTTTTGTATGGACGGAAATACAAACGAAGTGCTTTTTGAATACGAACTTTCAGATTCTTTAGACCATGTCTTGGGAGAAATAAAGCAGGGAAAAGATGGAAAAATGTATTGTACAGATAGCCAAAATCCGATTATTTATGTTTGGAATGAAGAAACTCAAAAACTAGATGTAAAATGGACAAATCCAAAATGGCGTTCACTTCAAGGAATTACTTTTTCAGATGATGGAAAATGGGCTTTTGTAGCAGATTATTCTTCTACTATTTATCAAATCAATATTCAAACAGGAAAACTGACAGCTTTAGAAGCTCCAAAAGGCTTTTCATTCAAAACTACTGACGGACTTTATCTCTATAAAAACAAACTTATTACAATTCAAAATGGAACAGTTCCGATGCGAATTTCAAGTTTTGAGCTAGATATGGAAAAGCAAAAAGTAACAGAAGGAAAAGTTTTGGAACAAGGAAATAGTCATTTGGGAGAACCTACAAATGGCGTTTTGGTAGGAAATAAATTTTTATATATCGCTAATAGCCAATGGGGAAATTATGACAGAGAAAACAAACCAAAAGAAGACTGGAAACCTGTTGTTATTTTGGAAATAGAAATTGAATGAAAATAAGCTCTCTTTGTAAATGAAAGAGACTAAATTCTAAAACTCATAACTCAAAAAGTAACTAAAACCAAGATTGACAGGTTTATCATTTTGTCCAAAACCTGCAATAGTTGTTGGCTTGGCAAATACATCGTTTGGTTGAGAGATTCGCATACGAATTCTGAAAAGGTAACTCATATACAAATGTGATAAAAAACCTTTTCTTGCCAAATTTACTTTCATTCCAGCATTTATTTCTGCCCAGCTAAAGGTCATATTATCTTCGGCTACTTGCCTAGAATAACGAATACGGTCATTATCAACAGCTTCCAAATCCCAATAACGGTCATCAATATCATAATTTAGTTGATGCGAAAAACCAGCAAAACCATACTTTGCACCCAAAACGATTGCTTCTCTATCCAAAAGACGATGCAAAACGTTATATTCTACTCCTATTCTTCCAAAATAACCTGTGTTTTTATACTCAAAAGAGTTTGGAATTTCTTTAAAAGATTGTGCATCACCATAGCCTCCTTCTACAACTGCAAACCAAACATTATTAAATGTAATCTCTGCGTTTCCATTAAAACGCAAAATATTTGGATTACGAGCATTATTTAATAAAGACCATATATCAACCCCTACACGAAATGAAATAGGTGTATAAACTACTGGTGGTTTGGGTTCTTTTTTCTTTTTTACGATTGTTTGCGTAGTATCATTAGTTGTCGTTAATTGTGCAAAAACCGTATTTACTTCAAAAAATAAAACAAATAATAATAGCGTAAAAGTAATCTTTCTTATGATTTTAAAAGTTCTTTTTTTCATTTTAGTATGTATTCAATTATTCAATAATTTTCAAGTGTGGTAAAGGATTATCACTATTGAGTTCTTTTAAGTCTGTTCTCAAAACCTCTACATTGCTAAATGTATGATAAATGACTTTCATATCCGTAATGGCTTCATCATAACCACAATCTGGAGGCAAAACTTCTACATCTACTTCATAACTCATCATTAATGTATCTTGAATAGTATCACGAACTGAGTTCTGAGTAACATATTTATAAAAAACAAACATCGTTGTATCTGCACGACTAAAAATAGGCAATTCGAAAACAGTTGCTGTTGTATCTTCTAAAGAATTAGGCATTTCTGTATTGGTACGAGTAAAAACACCTACAATTTTATTAAATGTCTTTTCTGTTGCTTTATCATTAGCATCATAGAAAGAAACGGCTGCAAACTGTACATTATCACTTATAAAAGTACAGTTTTCACAACTAGAAAGTAGGAAAGGAAGGCAAATAACAGCACTATATAAAAATCGTAAGACGTACCTAGAGAAATAGGTAGAACAAAAATTTAGCATAAAATCAAGTTTAGAATAATTTGTAGCCACAAAAGTAACAAAGAGTTTGCTAACTCTATCTAAACTAAAACTCTAATTTTGAATTTTTATGGAAATTAAAGATGTTTTGTTTTGTCTCTACTAGATAACCGATTCTTTTTTTATCTAAAGTTTACTCTAAAATTAATTCAAAAAAAGTGTCTTTGTAGCTATTTTTTGCAAAAATAATATATAATGAAAAAAAAAAATACTTTTTGGGCAATACTCATATTATTATTTTCTACCAATTATGTATTTGGGCAGATACAATTGGGACAAAGTTTTGTTGATAATGATGTTTACGAGATAGTTAAGGTTTCTCTATCCGTTAATGGAAATCATTTAGCCGTTGGAAAAAAGAAAAGAGTGGTATAATTTTACGAGTGATTTAATATGTTTATTTTTTTATTTTCTTTGCAATTCTTTTCCACCAAGGCAAATCAGCATCACTTACTTCATAATATCCATATCCTCCATAAGAGCCATAACCATAAACTCCTACAGATTGTGTCTTTACATCATTAAAAATAATACCTACATTATGCAGCATTTGCTCATTATATATACGCTCTAAACCTTTTAGTTTTTCTATCGGTGTTCTATCCTGACGCACAACATATACTGTAGCATTAGCATATTTTCCCAAAATTAGCGCATCACTTACCAAACCCAAAGGAGGAGTATCTATTATGATATAATCATAATTCTTTTTCAAATCTTTTATAAGTTCATCCATTGATTCTCCCATCAAAAGTTCTGCTGGATTAGGAGGAACTGCCCCTGAATAAATAACATCTAAGTTTTCAATAGAAGTAGCTTGAACTACTTCATCTAAGCTCTTACTTCCTATTAAATAAGTGCTAAGTCCATCTTTACTATACTGTTCATTAGGCATAGGAACGTACATTTGTGGCTTCCTCATATCAGCAACAATCAAAACTGTACGTTTTCCTGTTAGAGCCATAGAAATAGATATATTTGCAGAACAAAAAGATTTTCCTTCTCCTGATATAGATGAGCTAATCATTAAGGTACTTGTTTTATCTATACGACCAATCAAAAATAATAGATTGGAACGAATAGAGCGAAAAGCCTCTGCAAGTGCTGATTTTGGCTGTGTATTTATGAGAGGAGTGCTATTTCCTCGTTTTTTCTTTTTAGAGTGCATTACTACTCCTAAAATAGGAACACTAGAAATACTCTTTACTTCATCTAAGGTTTCAATGGTACTTCTAAAGTAGTTTCTAACATAAACAAGTGCTATTGGAAAGAGTAAACCCAGTAAAATAGCTATCGTATAATTCTGCTTTGCATTAGGAGAAATTGCTCCATAATTAAATGGAGGTTCTAGAATTTGACTATCTTCTCTAGTGGCAGCTTGTGCTATACTAGCTTCCATACGTTTGTTGAGTAGTAGAATATAAATTTCTTCATTTATTGAATAAAGACGGTTGATATTTAAAAGTTTACGCTCTATACTAGGTAAAGTATTCATTTGCTTGTCTAATAAATTAAGACGGCTTCTTATATCTTCAAATGCTATCTTATTATTCAACTTTGTATTATTGAGGTGTTCTAATAATGACTCTCTTACTTTATCAATTTCAATATTAGTTTCTACTAGAAAAGGATTTTTTGCGCTTCCCTTTTCTAAAAATATTTCCCTTTGTATCTGTAAATCAACTAATCTTCCAATTAAAGAAGATGTGATTCCATCTTCAACACCTACAGCAGCAGGAGGTGTAACTCCTTTATAATTATCACTTTCTTTTATATAAGCTACTAAATAATCTAAATATTTTTCCTGCAATATCAATTCTCTGTTTGTCTCTTCTAGCTCAACGTATTGTTCTAGGTTTCTACCTACGGCATCTTCTCCTACTACAAACTTATTATCAGATTTGAAGTTCTGTATTTTATTTTCTATTAAGAACAAAGAATCCCTAATTTGAGAAAGTTGTTCATCTATAAAATTAATCGTACGAACAGCTTCTAAGTTCTTGTCTTCCAAGCCATAAGCAATATATTCTTGCATCACAGTTGTAATAAAATCTTTTGCTCTTGCAGGTACAGATGAAACTATATTGAGACGAATTAGAGAGGCATCTTCGTCAGTATAAGCAGAAAGACGTCCTAAAAAGCCTCTAGCTAAAGAAGATGGGTTTGTGAAACGAAAGCCATAAATAATCCCATCTACTAAATTTTTATTTAATACTTTAAAAGTCGTACTACTTTCAGAAATAGTTTCTCCAAATTGATAAGACCGTGCATTATCCCACTCTTCGCTTGAGTTTATTAGAAAAAAACTTTTATCATCTTTATATTTTATCTTGTAGTTTGGAAGTTCTCTTAGATTACTATCTGCGTCAATATTTATCATCACTTCGAATGAGGCATTTTTGACAGGATAAATTTCAGTAGTGCGAATATTACCTTCTTGATAATAATATACACGCATATCCATTTTTTCACATACTCGTTTTATAAAAGGATAAGAACGTATAAATTTAATTTCAGAAGATAAGCGTTTGTTACCCCCAAACATATCTTTTGAATAAAGTAAAGCTACAGGAGAAGATGATTTTCTATTGTCTTTCACTTGAATAGCTGCCCCTATTGTATAGATAGGAGTAGCATAATATGTTTTCCACCAAGCAATAGAAACTGCTATACCAATGCAGAATAAAATAAAAAGTTTATTTCTCCAAAGTGTATAAATGATTTTTTTGGGGCTAAAAGCATCATTGTCAGGCTTTGTTAATGAAGCTTGATTACCTTTTGCTTGACCGTTTTGATTACCACTAGTAGTAGTGATTACATCTTGTTGAATATCCAATTTATAAAGAAATTTGCTTTAAATTCATTTGATTAATACTTTCTACTTTCTTTAAAAGAAGTAAGTAATTGCAAAAATACGCATTTTTGGTAGAAGCAAGAATATTATAATGCTGATTTTATATAAAAAGTTTTTATATAGTATTATCAAAACATACTATTTCATTACTCAAGAGCAAATTATTACTGAAGGAGGTACTAATAGAGAGGAAATTTACTATTTTTTACTGACAATTGATATAGCACGTATATTTTAAAATAATATTCAAAAGATAACTGCTTTCAAATAATTTTTGTTTTTTGAAAGAACCAATTTTATAATATCTATATTACATTTTAAGACCAATGAGTGTTATATCATCACGCTGTTCTTCTTCTCCCATATGAGTCCGCATTTCTTCTAATAATACTTCTTTTTGATCATGTAAAGGCATTCCTGTGAAAGAAGCTAATACTTTTTTGAAACGTAGTGTTCCATATTTTATGCGGTCGAAATCATTTTGATCAACATAACCATCAGTAGTGAGATAAAGAATATCGCCAGGGTGAAGTAACAGCTGACGTTGCTCATATTCTGCATCTGTTTTTTGTCTTCCTCCAATAGATTTTCTACTTCCTTTTACTTCTATAAGTTTGTCGTTTTTCAAGATAAATAAAGGTCTTTTTGCGCCTGAAAAATTCACTACACGCATATTGAGTTCATCAGCATCTTCAATTACGCACAAACATATATCCATTCCATCTAAGTTTTGATAATCTTCTTGATGCAGTGCTTCCCAAATACCTTGGTTTAGATTTTCTAATATTTGTGCTGGTTCTGTTATATTTTGTAAGGTAACAATTTCATTCAAAATTGTATTACCTATCATAGACATAAATGCACCTGGAACACCATGTCCAGTACAATCAACAACAGCTACAAATGTTTTATTTCCTGTACGAACAGACCAATAAAAATCTCCTGAAACTACTGCTTGAGGCTTGAATATAATAAAGTGGTCTTCAAAATTTCTAATAAAATCTTGAGGATCAGGAAGGATAGCATGTTGAATAGTTTCGCCATAACGAATACTATCCATAATAGCTTGATTTTTTGTTTTGATAAGATCATTTGCTCCCTCTAATTGCGTATAAGTACGAGCATTATCCAAGGCAATTGAAATATAAGAAGCCAAAGTACGTAATATAGTAAGGTCATTCCTAGAATAAGCATTCGTAGTATGACTTTGAACTGTTAATACACCTACAATTTTACCTTCTAAGAGCAAAGGCAAATAAATAATAGATTGATACATATCTCCCACTCTATCTAAAGAAACTTCATTAATATATTGGGTATGTTCTTTTGCAAAATCATTAATGATAATGTCTTCATTACGAGTAAGACAAATTACTGAGAGTTTGTTTTCATCAGTAATATCGTCATAACTATCAGGGATACGCTCACCATTCTCAATAAATCCTCTAAAATCTATTCGTTCTTTTTCTGCATTGTAAATACCAATACCGAAGGCTGTTGCATCAGTAAGTTCGTTTACGTACTCATAAACAGCACTAATAACACTATCTAAATCAAGAATAGAAGTAATTTTTTGTCCAATTTCACTAAGAACACGAATATTACTATACGAACGCTCAATTTCTGTTTTTTGATTTTCTAGTAGAACATTTTGCTGACCAATCTCAGCAGTTCTTTCACCTACTAAACGCTCTAATGTATCATTTTGACGCTTTACAGCATTCATTCTATTTTTATAAAAACTAAATGAAAGACCTAATATAGAAAGAGTTGCAATAGTCAGGAACCACCATGATTTCCACCAAGGCGGAAGGACTTTTATTTTGATAGATATTTCCTCATTATTTTCTATGCCATCACTATTGGAAGCCTTTACTTTGAATATGTAATTTCCTGCTGGAAGGTTACTATAAGTAGCAAAACGACGATTTCCGACTTCGTTCCATTCTTTATCAAAACCTTCCAAAATATAAGAATAATTTGTTTTTTCAGGTCTTCTATAATTAATGGCAGCAAACTCAAAAGTAACTACTCTATCCTCATAGGTTAGTGTCATTTCCTTTGTTTGAGAAATATCAACCGTCAATGGCGATTCTGGATTACCCAAACTCTTTATTCCTACCGAGCGATTAAGAATTTTGAAATCCGTCATCACAACAGGAGGAACATAAATACTAGGTCTGATATCTTTTGGATAAAAGGCATTCAAGCCTTGTATACCTCCAAAAAACATTTCTCCATCTTCAGCTTTAAAAAATGCTCCTGAATTAAACTCACTACTTTGTAACCCATCTTTGGGGTTGTAATTCGTCATTCTTTTAGAATCGTCTATACTTTCATCTCCTAGAAGACGCATAAGTCCAAAGTTTGTACTTATCCAAAGGTTATCTTTTTCATCAATTAGAATACCGTAAATAGCATAATTGGCAAGTTCATTTCTCTCTCCCCAATGCTCAAACTCACCCGTTTTACGATTCATTAGATTAAGACCATTTGTTGTTCCCACCCAAAAATTACCCTTGGAGTCTTCTGCAATAGCTCTTATTGTATTGTGACTAACTGATTTTAGATTTTCAGGGTCATTCTTATAGTATTTATAATCTATGGGAGTGTTATTTTCATCTCTAATTACTTTAATTAAACCTTCATTAGAACCAAGCCAAAGTATACCATTATTATCTTCATATGTAGTCCAAATAGCAGCATCGGAAAGAATTTTTTGCCCTTCATATCCAAATTTATGTCTATCTGATGGGATCATTTTATAAAGACCTCCAAAAGTTCCTATCCAAATAGTACCTTGTTTATCTTGCAGGGTACTTATAATTTGATTCCTAATTGTAGTTGAATCATCTCTATTAGATACTAAACTAACAAATTTAGCTCCTTCTTTTTCAGAGAAGTTCAAGAGGCGAGATATACTTAATCCAGTAACTACCCAAAGCTCTCCTTCCTTCGTCTGTAATAGGTCTCCAACACTTCGTTGTACTAGATCCGTATTCTTATCTCCAGATTTGATATGTGAATATTTTGGAATAGTTCCACTTCTATCTATACGTGAAAGTCCTTCATCAGTTCCTACCCACAGAATATCTTGATAGTCTTTCAGAACAGACCAAACATTTCTATGGGGGAGAGAGTTGTTATTTCCTACCTCATGATAATAATACTCAAATTGACTGGTAAGAGGGTCATATTTTATAGCTCCTAAATTACGAGATGATACCCATATAATATTTCCCTTAGTTCTAATAATAGCAGGCATAGAACCTAAATCATCTAGTGAAGTTCTATAACGAATAAGTTCTTTGGAGTTAATATCTAATTTATAAACATAATCACTTCCAGCTCCCCAAAGAATACCATCAGTACCCTCTGTAAGAGATTGTAGTGCGTACGGTCTTCCTTGATAACGAAATCTATCAAACCCATCTATATTTGGATTGTAACGATTAAATCCCCCTTCTCCAGCTAACCAAACATCTCCAACCCTGCTAATCATTATATTACTGCTCCCAAAGCCATAATAACTTGTACTATCTCCTCTTGTTAGTCTGTATAGCTTTTTATCTCCAGTTGTTAAATTCCATTTATTAATACCTGCTCTATTTGTTCCTATCCATAAGTTATTATTAGTATCCACAGCTAAAGCAGTAATATCATTACTCCCTAACATGACACTATCTTCGTCAGTAGCAGTATAGTTAGTAAAAGAGTGATTATTATAGTCGTATTTACTCAGTCCATTTGTAGTTCCTAACCAAATAAAACCTTCTTTATCTTCTGTGATTGCATTGACCTCATTATCCACAAGGGTATTTTTTTCATCTTCTTTTTTATAAAATGACTTAAAAGTTTGTGTTTTTGTATCAAAGATTGAAACTCCTGCAATTGTACCTATCCAAATGTTATGATTGGTGTCTTCATAAATAGCTTTAACTTGATTATCTATAATAGAAAGGGAATCTTCTCTATTATGACGGAATATAGTAACATCATAAGCATTATAACGATTAAGTCCATCATCTGTACCTATCCATATATATCCTTCACTGTCTTGAATCATAGCATTTACACTATTTTGAGACAGTCCTTGTTCGATAGCAAGTTGTTCTACTCTTAGTTTGGGAAGTTTTAGTTGTTCATTGTCTTGAGCAAATGCAAAATTAATACTACCTACTACAAAAAGTAAGAGCATTATATGTATAAAGAAACTTCTAAGAAAGTTATTTGTTATCTTGTATTGCATTTAATAGCTGTCTTTAATTAATAAATTACTATTACTTATCTAGTCTGTGTCGTTTGGTTTTATTATGAACCTTGCTATCTATATAATTGACAACAATAGATTCTAATTTTCAAGGTTACTCAAAAATACAATAAAAAATTAAATTATTCGACTATTTAGTAATGTTAATTATTATTTCTACTAATTTATGAGGACATAATCCTATGAAATTAATAAACGATATTGGTTTTGGGTTAGTATAAAGTTACTAATTTTTTATAAATCATAACTTTTACTTTTCAAATATACCAGCAATCAAATCATCAAAGTATTCGTCTTTCAAAAGTTCATTGAAAGTACCCTCTTTAATTATTGTTCCGTCTCTCATAAGATAAATCTTATCCATTTTTTCTAATAGAATAGGGTCATGACTGGCTGCAAAAATAGACCAAGGGTATTTATTTTTTTGTAATATCTTGTCTAATACTCTGCGTTTGTAGCTTCCTTCTAAGTTATAGAAAAAATCATCAAAAACAATTAAATTTGGATGAGTAAGCATACTTCTAGCAAAAACTATTTTCTTTTGAAAGGTAGAAGAAAATCCTTGTCCAGAAGGTAACATATGTGTCTGTAATCCATCTTTAAGCGATTGAATATCATCAATTAGTTCTACTATCTCCAAAACGTGATTAAGATATTCCATGTTAAAACCTTCTCTTCCGACCGTAATATTTTCTAAAAGAGTTCCCTCAAAAATATCTTCATGAGATAAATTATCCCCGATATAATCTTGTAAATTCTTGATATTCAAATCTCGTAGAGTGAATCCATTGAAAGTAATATGTCCTTTATATTCGTCATAAAGTCCTGTCATTATTTTCATTAGTGTTGATTTTCCTGCCCCCTCATTTCCAATAATCCCGACATATTCTTGAGGCTTTATTTCCAAATCTACATTTTTCAGTGTTGGTTTGTTACTTTCTGGATAGCTATAAGAAACTCCGTGTGCTTTGATATGGAATCCTTTTCTATTAAAGTTATCAAAAGTATTTGTTTTTTCTAGTTTCAAGTCAGTTACATTTCCTATTTTTTCTACGGCTGTAAGTGTATCATAAATTGTATCCAAATTCAGAATCATTTTTTCAACAGCTGTAATAACTGAAATAATTACGATTTCAGAAGCTACAAATTGTCCTAAAGTAATATTTCTTTCAATAACTAAAAGGCTACCCAAAATCAAAACGCCACCAGTAATGACAGTTTTAAAGGCTACAAATGCAGAATATTGAATAATCAAGATACGGAAATGAGATTTCCTTTTATATAAATATCCTGTAAGTAACTTTTGCATTTTCTTTAATGGAAGAAGCGTATTTCCTGCGATTTTGAAAACACTCTGATTTCTTCCCAGTTCCTCTAGCCAATAAGCAACTTTATACTTATACTTTGATTCATACAAACTTGTATCTAAACCTGCTTTTCCTGTAAAATAAAATATAAGCCCCAAGACAGCGACTAAAAATAAACCAAAAAAGACAAAAAATTCATGATAAAAAGCTAAAAGAGCTAGTCCAAACAAGACTTGTAAGAGTGCCGTAATTACACTAGTAAGTAGTTTTGCTAATCCTTTTTGAAGCGTAAGAATATCAAAAAAGCGATTTGCAAGTTCTGGTGCATATTGTTTTAAAATAGATTCTAAACGAATACGAGGGATTCGATAAGCAAACTCAAAAGCTGCACGTGTAAAAAGCCGTTGTTGTAAAGTCTCCACAATACTCATCTGCATAATCTGCATAATTCCACTTATAAGCGTTCCTGCCACAACAAAAGCAATCAAAACAACAACAGAATTGATGATAAGTCCTCCTGAAATAAGCCCAATAATTGCTTGAACACCTAATGGCAAGGTCAGACTGAGCAAACCTACAATCATTGCATAAATGTAGGTATAAGAAATATCACGCTTTTCGGTCATAAGTAAATGCCAAAGACGTTGTCCTGGCGTACGATTTTCTCTTTTCTCATCTTCGTTAGGTGTAGCAATAGGGTCAATGAGCATTGGCACAAGACAATAAATAGTATTGGGCTGACACAACTCGCTATCTCCATACAAATCAGCTTTACAAGCAAGTTTACTTATAAGTTCATTGTGGTCAGTAATATCATTTTCTTTCCAACTTTCGTCGTCCTCTTGCATAATATGGATAGTATCCTTTTTTCCATGCCATGCCAAAATAGGACTTGCATTTCCTTCAACAGACTGGAAAAGAACCAAAGGAAGAGCAGTAACAGAAAGAACTTCATCTAGCTCTTCTCTTGATATTTCCTTTTCAATAAAATGCAAATGCGCCTCACGCCCAACGTCTTGTAAGTGTCCGACCCATTGACGCATCTCTCTTCTACTAGAAATACCTTCTGATGTTGCAACAGGAGAAAATTTATAGTGCGCTTCATCTGGTTTCCAACGTTTTATAATCTGAAAAACAATATTTCGGGCGATTTCGTACTGCATAAGTGGTAATTTCTTTTGACTATTTAGAAGACTAAAACCTAGACTACATAATTATTGACTTTTTCTTGCCAACAGTATCAACTAATAAAAATGAAAAAGGTTTACTAACTTTTGTGATAGTTTTACTTTTAAAGTTATTTAAAACAAAATCACTATTTGAACTAAAAATTGTATAGTGATTTTGCTTTGTAAGCCATTGAAGCTTACTTTCTTCTTTTCTTGTTTCTTCTATTTTTCTTTCCACCCTGATTTCTTCTCCTATTACTTGCGTTGTTTGAAGCACGAGATGAATTAGAACTACGGTTAGAGCGTGAACGGCTATTACTAGAAGAGCTTTGTCTTTGAGGTCGTTGTCTTGGTGCGTTCCCAAGTTCAAAAAGATTATCATCTTTAATCACTTCTATATCAATATCTATTTTCCCACCCGAAAGACGTTTGATGTCTTTCAAAATTACCTCATCTTCTACACTATCTCTATTCCAAGTCAGATAAAAAGATTTCATTAGCTTTCCAATGTCAGCAACAGCATCGATAATGTCTTGTTCATCTTCTAATTCAGCTGCTTTTGCAATTACTAATTCGACATTTCTACCATAATGACGATATTTTACAGGCTCTTGAGAGTAGCCAATATGTTCAGGTTTTTTGGTGCGCTCTTCTTCTGTTTGTGGCAAAAATTCATTATTAAACTCAATTTCTCCATCAGCCATAATATATAAATGATCCCAAATTCGATGTATATTATCACTGTTTTCTCTAACACTTGGGTTGAGTTGTTTCATTAAGTTGATAAGCGTTTCAGCTGCACGAGTACGTTCCTCAACATCTTCAATGGTTTTGAGATGGCGTACCATGTTTTGCATATTTCTTCCATACTCTTTCAAGACAAGAGCATCTCTTTGTGTATTATAATCTAAATTTTTGAGCTTGACCGAACCTTGGTCTGAATTTTCTATCTGTTCCAATTCTATATTTAATTTATATGTTTTTTAGACTTTTTTCTAGTTGAGAGAATTTCACAAAAGACTTGAGGAGTATTCAATTTTTTTCTTGTGTAAAATTTGATTGTAAATATAGCAAATCTTTACTTGAAAGTTGAATAGTGTCTTATAAAAATACGTGGGAACAAAGAAAATACTTTCAATATAGACCAAGCAGGGTTTTGATTTTTATGTAGAACTAAAGTTATAGATTTTATCTATCAATATATAATTAATATCAGTTTGATTGATGACTTGTAAATCACAATATTTGTAAATTAATAAAAAGAAAAATACACTATTATTTTTTCAAGTGTGAAATTCTTTTCTTAAATTATTGATTAATAAAACATTAGTAATTTTTTCTATTTAAGAAAGCACAAATCACAAACTTAAACTCTCAATAAAATGGAACACAACACAAACGGAACATCTAATGGAAAAGGCAAAGTTTGGGACACCAACGAATCTAGCAAATGTCCATTTATACATGGAGGAGATGCAAAATTCGTAGCAGGGCAAGGAACATCAAACCTTGACTGGTGGCCAAATCTATTAAAAACAAATATTCTTCGTCAGAACTCCAGCTTATCCAATCCAATGGATAAAGGATTCAATTATACAGAAGAGTTTAAAAGTCTTGATTTGAAAGCACTAAAGAAAGACCTCTTTGAACTCATGACAAATTCACAAGATTGGTGGCCAGCCGATTATGGTCATTATGGACCGTTTTTTATTCGTATGGCTTGGCATAGCGCAGGTACATATCGTGTACAGGACGGACGTGGTGGTGGAGGTTCGGGAACGCAGCGTTTTGCTCCTCTGAATAGTTGGCCAGACAATACCAACCTTGATAAAGCTCGTCTATTACTTTGGCCCATCAAGAAAAAATATGGTAAAAAAATCTCTTGGGCAGACCTTATGATTTTGGCAGGAAACTGTGCTTTAGAATCAATGGGATTACAAACTTTTGGTTTTGCAGGTGGACGTGAAGATATTTGGGAGCCAGAGCAAGATATTTATTGGGGTTCGGAAGGAGAATGGTTAGGCGATAAGCGTTATTCAGGCGACAGAGAATTGGAAAATCCATTAGCAGCCGTTCAGATGGGACTTATTTATGTAAACCCAGAAGGACCAAATGGAAAACCAGACCCACTAGCATCAGCAAAAGATATTCGTGAGACTTTTGGAAGAATGGCAATGAATGACTACGAAACGGTTGCTTTGATTGCAGGTGGACATACATTCGGAAAAACACACGGAGCAGCTGACCCAAATAAATATGTAAGTGCCGAACCAGCAGGTGCAACTATCGAAGAGCAAGGAATGGGTTGGAAAAACACATTAAATACAGGGCATGGTATAAATACAATTACGAGTGGATTGGAAGGAGCTTGGACAAAAACACCAACAAAATGGAGCAATGATTATTTTGACCATTTATTCGGTTTTGAGTGGGAACTTACCAAAAGTCCAGCAGGAGCACACCAATGGAAACCTAAAAACGGAGGTGGAGAAGGAACAATTCCAGATGCTCACGATTCATCAAAAAGACACGCTCCTTTTATGCTTACAAGTGATTTGGCATTGCGTGTAGATCCAGATTACGAAAGAATTTCAAGACATTTTCATGAAAACCCAAAAGAATTTGCAGATGCTTTTGCTCGTGCTTGGTACAAACTAACTCACCGTGATATGGGGCCTGTTTCTCGTTATTTGGGAGAAGAAGTGCCGAGTGAAGAATTGATTTGGCAAGACCCAATTCCTGCTCGTAATTATGATTTGATTGATGCAAAAGATATTGATTCTTTAAAAGGAAAAATTCTTAATTCTGGTTTATCTATTTCTGAATTAGTTTCTACGGCGTGGGCTTCGGCTTCTACTTTCCGTGGTTCGGATAAGCGTGGAGGCGCAAATGGTGGTCGTCTTCGTCTTGCTCCTCAAAAAGATTGGGAAGTAAATAATCCAAAACAATTAGCTAAAGTATTGAACGCTTTGGAAGAAATCAAGAAAGGATTTGATAATGGAAATAAAAAGGTTTCTATCGCTGATTTGATTGTCTTGGGTGGTTGTGCTGCCATTGAAAAAGCTGCCAAAAATGCAGGAAATGATATTAAAGTTCCTTTTACAGCAGGAAGAACAGACGCAACAGCAGAACAAACCGATGTAGATTCTTTCAAATTTTTAGAGCCACAAGCAGATGGTTTCCGTAATTACTCAAAAGCTGAATATACTTTATCAGAAGAAGAAATGTTAATTGACAAAGCTCAACTCATGACACTTACTGCTCCTGAGCTGACTGTTTTGGTAGGTGGAATGCGTGTCTTGAATACGAACTTTGATGGTTCTTCGCACGGAATTTTTACAGAGAATAAAGAACAGCTAACCAACGATTTCTTTACTAACTTAATTGATTTTACAACTACTTGGAAAGCAATTTCTGACGACCAAAGAACTTTTGAAGGTACTGATAGAAGAACTGGAAAAGTAAAATGGACAGGTTCTCGTGTAGATTTGATTTTTGGTTCGAATTCAGAGCTTCGTGCTTTGGCAGAACTTTATGCCTGTGATGATGCAAAAGAAAAGTTTGTATACGATTTTGTCGCAGCGTGGGATAAAGTGATGAACTTAGATAGATTTGATTTGGCTTAGATTTTTAATTTATTTTTCTATATAAAAACAGCCTAATTTTAGTATTAGGCTGTTTTTTTTCATACTTAAAAATTAATCACTCATTCAAAACAAAAGAAATATAATCATTCAATTCATCTTGATATTCAATTCGCTGCACCCAATCACTAGGAAATGATGATAATCCATTTCTAGCTCCTACTAATGCACCTGTAATACAAGCAATAGAATCTGAATCTCCTTTTGTATTTACGGCTCTGATTAGTGCTTTTACAGAATCATTTGGATACAATAAAAAACACAATAAGCCAGTAGCCAAAGATTCTTCAGCAATCCAACCTTCTCCTGTATACTCACATGGGTCTGTTTCTTTATCATTTAGTTTTGCAGCCTTTTTGACTCGTTTCAATATTTCAATACACTGCTCCCAACCTCTGTTTATAAAATCTACCTCATTATAAATTCCTGCTCTTTCCCATATATTTTTGAGAAAATCATCATGATATACATTTTTTTGAGAATGACTGTATTCTATCAACACATCAATTAATTCTGTTGGTTCTATACCTTCTATGATTTTGATAATTGCGATGGCTGTTAATTCAGAAGCTACTAAAGCAGTAGGATGAGCGTGTGTTATGACAGATTGAAATTGCGACCATTTAGCAATTTGAGTATCTGTTATATTTTTATTTTTGAATTTCAATATCCCTAATGGGGTAACTCTCATATTTGCACCACAACCTTTTGAATCTTTTGCTGTGGCTTCTTCCCATTTCAGTCCTTTTTCTAAATTTTCACAAGATTTTAGACAAGTCATTCCAGGCGCACGATTATTTTCATCATCATTCAGCCACAAGATAAATTCATTTATGAGTTCTTTTTCAAAATTATCTCTTATCAAATTTTCTTCTTTATAAGATTTCATTATTGCTTTAGATACAGCTATTGCCATTTGAGTATCGTCAGTTACTTTTATTATATCGCCTATTGGTTCTGTGAGTCCATTATTTCCCCATTTTAGTTTTATTTCTTCCACATTCATAAACTCAGTTGGATAACCAAATCCATCTCCAATGGCTGAACCTATTAAACATCCTTTTATTTTATCTTTCATAATGGTTTCAAAAATTTAAGTTAAATTTTTCACACAAATTTATTCATTTTTCTTGAAGAACAATGAATAGAAAGAGATGAATCCTTTTTAGAATCATTCTAATTAATATCCATAAATTGATAATTTGCTTTCTTGTGCGTAATTTTCTAGTTTAATAAAAAGCACACACTCACAAACCTATTCTGACACTATTCTTTCTGTATTTCTAACTATTTTCTCAGATACGAGTTAGTTTAAGACATAAACCAAATAAAATTTTCACTTTTAATAAATACAAAAACAAATGGCTCTTTACGATTTAGATATGATGAAAAAAGTCTATGCGCAACTCAAAAGTCGTGTAGATAAAGCGAGAGAAGTAGTAGGTAAACCACTAACTTTATCCGAGAAAATTTTATACAACCACCTTTGGGATGGCGAAGCAAAAACAGCATTCAAAAGAGGAGAAGATTACGTAGATTTCGCACCAGACAGAATCGCTTGTCAAGATGCAACAGCACAAATGGCATTATTGCAGTTTATGCAAGCAGGAAAAAATCAAGTAGCAGTTCCAACAACAGTTCATTGCGACCACCTTATTCAAGCAAAAGAAGGAGCAGCAAAAGATTTAGCATTTGCCAACAAAACAAGTTCAGAAGTATTTGATTTTTTATCTTCTGTTTCTAACAAATACGGTATTGGGTTTTGGAAACCAGGGGCTGGTATTATTCACCAAGTAGTTTTAGAAAATTATGCTTTCCCTGGGGGAATGATGATTGGTACAGACTCTCATACCGTAAATGCTGGTGGACTAGGAATGGTTGCTATCGGTGTTGGTGGTGCTGATGCTGTGGATGTAATGGCAGGAATGCCTTGGGAATTGAAATTTCCAAAACTAATTGGAGTAAAATTGACTGGTAAATTATCGGGTTGGTCTGCACCAAAAGACGTTATTTTGAAAGTAGCTGGTATCCTTACTGTAAAAGGTGGAACAGGTGCTATCGTAGAATATTTCGGAGAAGGCGCAAAATCTATGTCTTGTACAGGAAAAGGAACTATCTGTAACATGGGTGCAGAAATTGGAGCGACAACTTCTACTTTTGGTTATGATGAATCAATGGAACGCTACTTACGTGCAACAGGTCGTGATGCAGTAGCAGATGCAGCCAATGAAGTAGCTGATTATTTGACAGGAGATGACGAAGTATATGCAAACCCAGAAAAATACTTTGATCAAGTTATTGAAATTAATTTAAGTGAATTAAAACCACATATCAATGGTCCTTTCTCTCCAGATTTAGCTTCAGAAGCTGGTTCTGATGTCAGAGAGAAAGCACAAGCAAACGATTGGCCTTTAGATGTAGAATGGGGACTTATTGGTTCTTGTACGAACTCTTCATACGAAGATTTATCAAGAGCAGCCTCTATTGCAAAACAAGCTGTCGATAAAGGAATTGAAGTAAAAGCTGACTTTGGAATTAACCCAGGTTCTGAGCAAGTACGTTATACGGCTGATAGAGATGGTTTATTAGGAATTTTTGAAGAACTAGGAGCTAAAATATTTACAAATGCTTGTGGTCCTTGTATTGGACAATGGGCTAGATATTCTGACCCTAAGAATGCACCAAAGAACTCTATTGTTCACTCATTCAATAGAAATTTTGCCAAACGTGCAGACGGAAACCCAAATACACACGCTTTCGTAACTTCTCCTGAACTCGTTGCAGCAATTGCTATTTCTGGTCGTTTGGACTTTAACCCAATGACAGATACTATCAAAAATAAAAAGGGCGAAGATGTTAAATTTGATGAACCAGTAGGAGATGAGCTTCCGTCAAAAGGATTTGATGTAGAAGATGCAGGTTTCCAAGCTCCAGTAGAAGATGGTTCTGGTGTTAATGTGGTAGTAGCTGATGATTCTGAAAGACTACAATTACTTACTCCTTTTGAGCCAATTGGTTCAGACATCAAAGATGCTAAGTTATTAATTAAAGCATTTGGAAAGTGTACAACTGACCACATTTCTATGGCTGGTCCTTGGTTGCGTTTCCGTGGACACTTAGATAATATTTCTAATAACTGTCTTATCGGTGCTGTAAATGCTTTTAACAAAGCAACTGACAATGTAAAAAATCAACTGACTGGCGAATATGGAGCTGTTCCTGCTACGGCAAGAGCATATAAAGCTGCTGGTGTTCCTTCTGTTGTTGTGGGTGATCATAACTACGGAGAAGGTTCTTCAAGAGAACACGCTGCCATGGAACCTCGTCATTTGGGAGTTGTGGCTGTAATTGTAAAATCTTTTGCTCGTATTCACGAAACAAACCTCAAGAAACAAGGTATGCTAGGTCTTACTTTTGATAACGAAGCAGATTATGATTTGATTCAAGAAGATGATTCATTTACATTTACAGATTTGAATGAGTTTGCTCCAAACAAACAACTTACTTTAGAAGTAACTCACAAAGACGGTTCTAAAGATACTATCAAATTGAACCATACATATAATGCAAGTCAGATTGCTTGGTACAATGAAGGTTCTGCATTGAACTTGATTAAGAAAGAAAATGCAGCTTAGTTTGTAAGCTATTCATTTTATAGAAATAAAAAAGCAAGTTCAGAAATGGACTTGCTTTTTTTTGAACTACTTAGCGAGTGATTTATATGATTCGTATGACTAAAGGCAAGATAAATACAATGAAATACTTATTTTTGTAAATTCTTGTAAACAATAGGTATTCGCCTTTATCCTGTAATTCATCATATAAATCATACAAAATCACTCGCTAATCAAGCCTAATTTATGCAAAACGAAAACTATCGACACAGCGAATTAACAGACAAAATTATAGGTGCATTTTATACTGTTTATAATAAACTAGGACATGGTTTTTTAGAAAATGTATATGAAAATGCTTTATCTATCGAACTCAAAAAAATAGGTTTAGATATACAAACTCAAGTTTCTATCAAAGTATATTATGATGAATATGAAGTAGGAAGTTATTTTGCTGATATACTTGTAAATGATACAGTTATTTTAGAGTTGAAAGCAGTAGAACACGTTTTACCTGCTCACGAAGCACAGTTACAAAATTATTTACAAGCTGTTCGACTAGATGTTGGTTTGCTATTAAATTTTGGAGTGCAACCAGTAGTAAAACGAAGAACAAGACGAGTAAAGGCATAAAAAACTTACCTTTATCCTGTATTCATCATATAAATCATACAAAATCACTCGCTAATCAAGTTCTAGTATTTTGTATTAGTAATTCAAAAAGCAATTTGTATTTATCTTGTCATTCATCCTATAAATCATATAAAATCACTCGCTAATCTTATACAGTATTTCCAATGTCTCCACTAACTACCCTTTTTGTCTTAATTGCTTATTTCGGAGTTTTATTTTTCATTTCTTGGCGTACTTCAAGAGGCGCAACTACCGAAACCTTTTTTACAGCTAATCGAAATGCTCCTTGGTATTTGGTTGCCTTTGGAATGATTGGTGCATCACTTTCAGGAGTTACTTTTATTTCTGTACCAGGAAAGGTAGGGGCAAATGCTTTTAGTTATATGCAAATTGTTTTTGGGTATCTTTTGGGATATTTAGTCATTGCTACGGTTTTATTGCCTCTCTATTACAAACACAATCTAACTTCTATTTATCAATATTTAAGTGGACGTTTTGGATTTTGGTCATATAAAACAGGAGCTAGTTTTTTCATTTTGTCTAGGATTATTGGTTCTGCTTTCCGTCTGTTTTTAGCTGCTGGAGTATTACAAATTTTTCTTTTTGAACCATTAGGGATTCCGTTTGAAATAGCTGTTTTGGTTACAATTATTTTGGTCTTGCTCTATACATTTCAAGGAGGAATAAAGACGATCGTTTGGACAGATACTCTGCAAACGCTTTTTATGCTTTTGGCTGTCGGAATTACGATTGTAATGATAGGAAATGAACTTGGACTAGATTCTATTTCAAAAATTTATACTTCAGTTTCGGAGAGTGAAATGAGTAAAACCTTCTTTTGGGACATCAATACGCCAGATAACTTTTATAAGCAGTTTTTCGCAGGTGCTTTTATAGCTATCACAATGACAGGATTAGACCAAGATATGATGCAAAAAAATCTTTCTTGCCGAACGTTAAAAGAATCTCAAAAAAACATATTTTGGTTTAGTATAGTCCTCGTTTTTGTCAATTTATTATTTCTTGCAATGGGTGCGCTATTGTATATGTACGCAAATACAAAAGGGATAGCTATTCCAGAAAAAACAGATATGCTTTACCCCATTATTGCCAAAAATCATCTACCAGCACTGGCAGGGATTCTATTTTTGATAGGTATTATTGCAGCAGCTTATTCTAGTGCAGATTCGGCTCTGACTGCACTCACTACTTCTTTTTGTGTGGATTTTTTAGGTTTTGAAGAATATAAAAATGCAATGACAGAAAAGGAGTACAACACAAAAGAAACAGAAAAAAAATCTACTCGCTTAAAAGTACAAGTTGGTTTTGCAGCTATTTTATTCTTTGTGATTTTGACTCTGCATTATATAAATGATAGGTCTGTCATTGATGGAATTTTTACAGCAGCAGGTTATACCTATGGTCCTTTACTGGGATTGTATGCCTTTGGAATGTTTACCAAAATTCAAATAAAAGATAATTTTACGCCATTTATTTGTGTAATTGCGCCTATTATTACGTTTTCTTTGGTTTCATTTATCAATACTTCGCCAGAAATTTTTGGAGGATATAAAATCGGTTTTGAAGCTATTTTACTCAATGGTGGATTTACTTTCTTAGGTCTTTTGTTGGCTAAGAGATAATTAAAAAGTAGTGCCAACTTTCATATAACTTTTAATCAAACTCAATTTGGCAAAGGCACATCATCAATTTCTTTCTTCTCAGCAGAAAGATATTCATTGAGCATTTGGCGTGTCTGTTGGGGAGAAAGGTTTTTAGTAATATCGCCATTTTTGACAATGGAAATTTGTCCTGTTTCTTCTGAAACTACCAGAATAAGCGTACTCGTTCCTTCACTCATTCCGATTGCAGCACGGTGACGCATCCCTAAAGAAGCAGGAATTTGTTCGTTTGTCGAAAGAGGAAGACGGCAACGCCCAGCCATTATACGACCTTTATAAAAAATAGCTGCTCCATCGTGTAACGGACTATTCTTAAAGAAAATAGAGGAAATAATTCGTTTCGAAATCTTAGCATCAATAATATCTCCTGTCGCTGCATATTTCTCCATATCATCAAAACGAGAAATTACGATAAGTGCGCCTGTGCTAGTACGAGCCATTTCTTTTGTCGAATCTACAATGGCATCAATATTCCAAATGATATTTGCTGTATCTTTTCCAAACAGACCATTCCAAAAATCAGAATTAAAGGCAGGTGCTTTTCCAATCAAAAGTAAGAAACGACGAAGTTCATCTTGAAATAAAACCACAGCAGCCACCACACCCACACCCATAAATTGCCCCAAAATAGAAGACAAAAGCTCCATTTCAGTAGCTTCTACAATGAGGTACAAAAAATAAAGCGACAAAAAACCAATAAACACACGAAGTGCAACCGTTCCCTTGACGAGTTTATAAAAGTTATAGATTAAGAGTCCAACCAGCAGAATATCGAAAATATCTACCCATTTTACTTCCAAAAAACCGATATTGAAGCAGAAAAACAAATTTTGATGAATTGTGAATGGTAAATGAATACACTTGAAAAATAGATATACGCCCTAAGCAAAAGTAAGATAAAATAACAAATAAACCATATGGTCAAAAAGGAATTACCTTATTTTGATGCTATTTTTTCAAAATAACACCAAAAATAGTAGTAGGTTTAAAGTCAGAAATTAACGAATAAAAACAGGTTATATTCGTAATTCGTAATTTTTAATTCGTAATTGTTTCTCAGAGTTAGTATTCGTCGAAAAAAAGATTTATTTTAGCTAAACAAGCAAGATATTTGAATCAAATTCTGTTAATTAAAGATTATCTAAAAAATAGGTAAAAATAAAAACAGACCTTCTTTCCGTCTTATTAAATATAAATGTCCATATAGTCTATGAAATGGTTGAATAGTTTATCAAGTAAAATAACGTTTAGTTTTCTCATTATTACAATTATGGTGGGAGTTATGTCTGCACTTACCTTAAAGTATGTAGAGGATTTGCGTGAGCGTTCAGAAGAAATTTCAGAAGTTCATTTTGAAGGATTGCGTTTACTGACTCATATTGCAGAAGCATATCCAATGACTTTAGTGAAGACTAGAGATGTTATCCTGTCTGACTCACTCCCTCAAAGAAAAACATATCGAATGGATATTGAAGAAGAGGAAGAGAAAATAAAAAATTGGACAGAGGAGCTAGGCAATAAAATGACCTCAGAAGAAGAAAAAGAATTATACACAAAATTTAAAGAATCATTAAAATCCTTCAAAGACCTACGCCGTGCTGCTTTGGTATATGCTATTGATGAGGGCGATTTGCAGCGTTCTAGTGCAATGATTTATGGAAACCTTGAGAATCAATCAAAAGAATTGAAATCAACGCTAGATAATTTAATAAAAACAAAAGAAGAGATTGCAAAAAAAGTGCAAACTGATAATAATAAAGTAGTACAAAAAACTTTTATTTATTTAGGTGTATTCGGAGGCATAGTGCTTTTGATTACTATTTTTATTCCGTTTTGGATAAAAGGACAAATTAGCCGTCCTATCGAAATTATGGAAGAAAAAGCAGCACAAGTAGCTCTAGGAGATTTGAATAATGTGGAGTTCAAACTTAGAGGAAGAAATGATGAAATAGGAAAATTAGGACGAAGTTTTAATGAAATCATAAAAAGTCTTGGTCAAATTGTAAACAAAGCAAATGCTATTTCAAAAGGAAATTATGATGTTCAACTCAACGTACGAGGAGAAAAAGATGAGCTAAGTATTGCGCTCAATGAAATGACACATTCTTTACGCAATCAATACTATTTAAAAGAAGGAGCGAGTAAACTAAATGCAATTCTTTCAGGTCATTTTACTTCAAAAGAAGTAGGACAGAAAAGTATTAGTTTCTTAGGTGAGTTCTTGCAAGTGGGTTGTGCAGTTCTTTATATTTATGATGAAGAAGACCGAAAATTAAAACTGTATAGTTCTTATGCTTTTACGGATAGAGATAGACTTTCACACGAATACCACTTAGGAGAAGGCGTAGTCGGACAGGTGGCCTATGAGAAAAAGCCGATTATGCTCAAAAGTATTCCTGATAATTCTCAAAATATAACAACAGGAACAATAAGTAAAAGCCCTTCTTCTACTTATACATTTCCTCTTCTGTATGAAAATGAACTTTGTGGTGTAATAGAACTTGCTAGTTTTGAGCCATTTACTGAACTCAAAAAACAACTAATTAGTAGTTCGGCAGAGCTTATTTCTTCGCATTTGTATTCTGCTTTACAGAGTGAGCGTATCAAAAACCTTTTCGAAGTGGCACAGGCAGCCAAACGAGAAGCACAATCAAAATCAAAAGAAATAGAAAAAGCAAATATTCTTTTGAAAGAAGAACAACTACACGTTCAGCAGCAGTCTGAAGAGCTACAACAGCAAAATGAAGAAATGCAGCAACAAGCAGAAGAGTTACAACAAACAAATGAAGAACTCCAACAACAACAAGAACAGTTAGAAGGACACCGAACAGAATTACAAATCAGAAACGAACAACTTACCGTTATTCAGACTGATTTGGAAGAAAAGGCAGAAGAGCTTGGAAGAGCAAGTAAATATAAATCAGAGTTTTTAGCAAATATGTCGCACGAACTCAGAACGCCTCTCAATTCCATTATTTTGCTTTCTGATATGCTTCGTCGAAACTCATCTAAGAACTTGTCAGAAAAAGAAGTTCAGAAATGTAGTATTGTTTATCAATCAGGTAATGATTTACTTAATCTTATCAATGATATTCTTGATATTTCAAAAATTGAGGCTGGAAAAATGAGTGTCAATATTTATCACTTCCATACAAGCGAACTACTTTCTCATCTCAAACCTTTATTTGATGAACTTGCAAGACAGAAAAAATTAGATTTTGTTGTTGATGACCAATTAGGAATTGAGTTATTTAATGATAGAGATAAAATTAGTCAAGTCTTAAAAAACTTCTTGTCTAATGCCTTTAAGTTTACCAAAAAGGGAAGTGTAACGATTCGTGTTTCTAAAAGTAATCATGAAAAACTACCTGTCAAGATTTCTGTTATTGATTCTGGTATTGGTATTCCTAGTAATAAACAAAAAGTTATTTTTGAAGCTTTCCAACAAGTAGATGGTTCGGTATCAAGAGAATTTGGTGGAACGGGTTTAGGGCTTTCTATTGCTCGTGAGCTTACCAATATGCTTGGTGGAGAAGTACATTTGAGTTCTGAACATGGAAAAGGAAGCGAGTTTTATATGCTTCTTCCCATCGAAAATCATATTGGAGAAGAAGATGCCAAAAAACGCAAACTAGATGTTGTCTATGACAAGAAAAAAAGAATAGAACTTCGCTCAAATGCTGATGATGTAGCACAAGTAAAGGAACAAGCTGCATTAAGAAAATACAAACGAGTAGCGCAACTTGCCGTAGAAGACGACAGAGAAAAAGTCAATCAAGGCGATGATATTATTCTGATTGTAGAAGATAACGTAGATTATGCCAATAGTTTGGTCGAAATTAGTCGTGGATTAGGTTTCAAAAGTGTCATTGCAGTTTCTGGAAAAGAGTTTTGGCAAGATGTAGAATACTTCAATCCATTGGGAGTTCTCTTGGATTTGGGATTGCCAGATATTACGGGGGCAGAGCTTTTAGAGCAAATCAAAACTAAACCAAAATACCGTCATATTCCAATAACAATTGTTTCAGCTAGAGATAAAAACATTGAACTTTTGGAAAAAGGAGCAGTAGGTTATCTCCAAAAACCGATTGAAGCAAAGGCTGTTCGTGATGAAGTATTGCGCCTTACTGGAATTTCTCACAAATCAACAAAGCAAATGCTCATTGTGGAAGACGACGAGTTTCAACAAAATTATTTGTTAGAACTCTTTGATAAAGAAGGGGTTGTTTGTAAAGGTGTTATGACAGAAGCTGCTGCAATACAGGAGTTAGAAACAGGAAATTATGACATCGTAATTGCTGATTTGAAGCTAGAACAAGGAACGGGAATGGGACTTTGTAGATTCATAAAAGAACATAATCTCAATATTCCAGTAATTATTTATAC
Source organism: Bernardetia sp. ABR2-2B (assembly GCF_037126435.1). Taxonomy (GTDB): domain Bacteria; phylum Bacteroidota; class Bacteroidia; order Cytophagales; family Bernardetiaceae; genus Bernardetia. The sequence goes on from NZ_CP147020.1 coordinate 3,642,267, forward strand.
AGGAAAAGACTTGACAGCTTCCGAAAAAGAGGAAATGCGTCTCTATTCAGTAAGCGTAATCATAAAACATCCACAAGCTTATACACAACTTTTGGAGAAAGCAAAAATGTTTTTACATCAAGTAAATGAAAAAAATCCAACAAAAGGGTCAGTAAAGGAGGCTGCAAAAAAGGAAGAGGTAGCAACTGATTTAATAAATAAAGTTGAAAGTAAAGCCAAAGATGCAGAGCCTGAAACGACATCTACCTTTGCAGAAAGAGATAATAGCAACGATCATTTTAATAATGGAGACACATCAGAAGATTTTGATTCTATTGTCAATAAAAGTTTGGAGTCTTATTTGGCAGATGAAGCTGAAGAGGAAAATAGCAACGACCTTAGAGGAAAACGTATTCTAATTGTTGATGATGATGTCAGAAATGTTTTTGTAATGACTTCTGCTTTAGAAAATCATGATGCCGATATTGTAGAGGCTTTCAATGGAAAAGAAGCATTAGAAGCACTAGAAGATGAACCTGTTGATTTAGTTTTGATGGATATTATGATGCCAATTATGAATGGCTTCGAAACTATCGAAAATATAAGAAAGCAAGAAAAATGGAAAGACTTGCCTATCATTGCCGTAACTGCAAAAGCTCTTGATGAAGATAGAAGAAAATGTCTTGAAATGGGTGCAAATGATTATATGACCAAACCAGTAGATTATACTATCTTAATGAAGAAGATAAAACAACATCTCAACAAACAGAAAGCTTAAAATATATTTCGTATTACTTTTAGAATGCAGAGATTGAATGAAATCTCTGCATTTATTTTATGGATGAAGCTTTTTAAGGATAATACAGTTTTGTTTATTTTATTTAGGTGTAAAATGCCATTAATTCCATTTTTTGTTAAACAAAATTAATAAATCAACTAAAAGCAGAGTATTTTCGTATAAAATTTCAACAAAATCAATAACTCTTTATAAATAGTTTAGCAAATTTTTTATATTGACACTAATTTAGTAGATTTTACTGAAAAAATATTTTAATATTTTTTATTGTAAAGTCTAAAAATGCCCCTTTAATATAAAAAATGTATAAAATTATTATTTTTTTGTATTTATCTTTACTTATTACATCTTCCTTTGGACAAGATAATGTAATAACAATGAAGCGTTCGACAGATTTATTCAAGGTAGGAAAACAAGTCTATTTTTTAGAAGATAAAACAGGAGAGTTATCTCTCAAACAAATTCAAAAAGCAGATAAAGAAGGTAAGTTCAAACTCTATCATAAAGATATTTTTACTCATAAAGCTACAAATAGTGCTTTTTGGTTCAAGTTCCAAACAAAGAACGAATCAGAAACAGATAGTTGGTTGGCAATAAACACTACTTTTTTATGGGAAATTGATTTTTATACTCCCAAAGATTCCTTACAAAATAATTATCAAGTCGTACAAACAGGTGTATTAAGACCTCTTCAAAACAAACCTTACCCTACCACAAAGTTTTGGATTCCTCTTCAAAAAGTAACAAATAAACAAGCTCAAACATTTTATTTTCGTATTCATACAGGACAAACTATTGAAGTGCCTTTAGTCATAGGTTCTTTGCAGTCTTTATCACAAGAAAAAACTATATCTGATTATTTGACAGCAGGTTTTGTAGGTGCTTTACTAATTATGTTTTTATATAATAGTTTTTTAGGAATAGCTACACGAAAACATATTTACGCTTATTATATTATTTATCTTTTTGGAGTTTGTCTTGCTGCTACATTTATAAATGGTTATCCTTTTTGGGTAGATATCTTTGATTCTTTCAGTATCAGGCATTGGATATATACACATACTATCTCTTGGATTGCCCCTATTCAGATTTCGGTAGGTTTAATTACTATAAATTATTTAGGACTTCGTCAAAAGCACAAATCTTTTTATTATTTTATAGTTATTGTCTTGATATTAATTTTTATGTGGGGTATTCTCAATTTATTTATTCCCACTTACAAAATACAGTTCTTACATCAGGTTTTATTGCTCTCAAATACTATCATTACTTTATCTATTTCGTATTGGCTTACTTTTAAAGGGAAAAAACAAGCTCTTTTTTATGTTGTTGGATGGACATGTATGTTTGCCTCCATTGTCGTTTATCTTTGCACCATAAATGGTTGGTTAGAGTACACTATTTATACACGGAACATCATCTATTTTGGAATATTACTGGAGATTTGGTTTTTTTCGTTGGCTTTGAGTGAGCATATTAGTAACTTGAGAAAAGAAAATAAAAAGGTGGTTCAGAATTTACTTATTAAGGCTGAAAAAGAAATTGAGATGAGAAGTCAAATTATTGACAATCAAAAGCAATTAGACCAAGCCAATACAAATAGTTTGAAGTTAGAAATAGCTAATCAAGAACGAATGATTTTGAGAAGTATAATTGATAATCTGCCTATTTTCGTAGCGATGATAGATAAAGATGGAAATTATATCATTGCTAATAAAATGTATGAAGATAACTTTTTCTTGCCTGTTTCACATATAGAAGGAAGTCATTATACAAAGGTGTTGCCAAACAAACTTACTAAAATACACAATGGTTATATCAATAAAGCCATAGCAGGAAATATAGTAGAGTTTACAGATCCTATGAAACTCCCAAGTGGAAAAATGACATACTCGTACGGTAAATATTTTCCTGTTTTTGATGAAGATAAAAGCCTAAAATATGTAACCGTTTTTGTAACTGATGTAAGCGATTTAAAGTATAAAGAATTAGAATTACAAAAACTCAACGATACAAAAGATAAGCTCTTTTCTATTATTTCACACGATTTGCGTAGTCCATTTGCACAGTTGAAAGGAGTTTTAGATTTGTTTGAAAAAGGTGGGATTTCGGAAGCTGAATTAAAATATTTTCTTCCCGAAATTACTAAAAATGTAAATTATACCTCTGATTTATTAAATAACTTAGTTTATTGGGCAAAAAGCCAAATGAGTGGACTTCATGCTGACCCAGAAGACTTTGATATTTACAAACTTATAGCAAACAAAGAAAATTTATTTGCCAAAGAGATAACAGCTAAAGATTTGACTTTTATGAATAATGTTCAGCAAAATACATTTGTGTATGCTGATAAAAATATGACAGATTTAGTGATAAGGAATTTGGTCGCCAATGCAATAAAATTTTGTAAAAAATCAGATACTATTTTAGTAAAATCTGAAGAAACTTCAAATGATTTTCTAATTGTACGAGTAGTAGATACAGGGATTGGAATCTCTCCAAAAAATAAAAAGAAGATATTTAATGAGGAAAATTTTACGACCTTAGGAACACACAAAGAAAAAGGAACAGGAATCGGGCTCAAACTCTGCAAAGAATTTATTGAAGGAAATGGAGGCAAAATTTGGATTGATAGCGAAGAAGGAAAAGGGACAATATTTTCATTCTCATTGCCTACAAAAGCCAAGTAGAAGAAGCCAAAAACCCTACTAGAAATACTAAACTTTATCTCTCCAGACTTGTTTTTATTCCACTATTTATGTAGATTGAAATTAGAAATAAATACAAATTCAACCAAAAGTTTAAGATAGTTACTGTTATTTTTTAAATCAATCTGCAAAAAAAAGCATACCATTTCATTTTTTTAACCTTAACCTCAATTTTTATGAAATTAGAAATGAATTATGTCGATAATGACACAAGTGAAACATTAAGTGATTTTATACAAACAAAAGTAGATAAATTAGAAACTTTCTACGACGGAATTATTAATGGAGAAGTTTATATTCGTACTGAAAAAGGAGACCCAAAGAAAGAAAAAGTAGTAGAGATTCGTTTGAATGTACCTGGTACAAGCCTTTTTGCTAAAGAAGGAGGAGAAACCTTTGAATCTGCTACTGATGAAACGGTAGAAGCATTACGCCGTCAGATTAAAAAATTTAAAGAAAAATCAAGTTCCTACTAACTAAAAAATAGTTCTCTTATTTCAAAACCTTTCAGAATAAATACTTTAATTATTCTGAAAGGTTTTTATATTTATTGAAAATATATACACAGAAGTTGTTTAAGAATACTCATTTTTCCTTAGAACTGGGTTTGCAAATCCAGTTCTAAGGAAAAATAACACAGCCTTTGTTGGTGTTTTAGCGTAGCGACACCAACAAATATATCTACACAGCCCATTTTTAAACAACTTCACAATTAATTTATGATGAAAAAGCCAATAAACTATTATATTCACTCTCTTATTTTCTGTTTTTTACTCATAGGTTGTTCTGATTCTGAAAATGAAAGAGCAGTTATGTGGAAATTTCAAAATTTTGATAAACTGACGTATAATTTTACCCAAAAAATGGAAATCAGTCCAATGGGAGGAATTTTCTCTGCCTTCGGAATTACTAACGAAGCGACTGGAAAATTGACTATCACACCCACTTCAGATGAAAAAGCAGATGTTGCTTTAGAAAATTTGGATATGGGTGAAATAGGAGATGCTCTGCTACAAAACATGACAACAGATAATCAAAAAGTTACTGAAATGTCTATAAAAGGTTTGAAAAGTGATGGTACAATAGAAGGTAAAATTAGCGAGGCAATGAAACTATTTTATACAGGTGTTCTACCTATTCCTACCAAAAATTTGAAGGTAGGAGAAATGCTCAAAGTAAAAATAAAAATGCCAATTCCATCTTCTGATAAAAAAATAGTAATGAAAGGCTTTCAAACCTTAAAACTCAAGTCTATAAAACAAAACCTATATATATTACAAAGCGATATTTTGATGGATGAATACGAAAATCCAGATTTAGAAAAGCAAATAGAAAAAGAAGACAGACCTCAAATAAAAGGAGAAGGAATGTACACTTTTGATATAGAAAAAGGATGTTTTACAGAAGCAAAGGTAGAGCTCAAAATGAAAATGAAACTAGATGGTTTGGAGCAAGAAAATAGTCCAATAAAAATGGATTTCAGCAATATGAAAATGAACTTCACTTCGACTATTAATCTTGATTTAGAAAAAGTTGAATAGTATTCTCCCATTAAAATAAGTAACTAGGTTAGTTAAAGGTTTGCCTTTGCTTTGCAAAAAACTAATTTCCATTCCCTAATTCTGACCTCTAAAATCTAACTTCTAAATTTATCGCTATGTTTCCAATCTCATTATCTATAAACGGTCTTTATTCTTATAAAAAAAAGCATGTCATCAAGTTTGATGTTCTTTCAGAAGCTGGTATTTTCGGTATTTTTGGAAAGGTAGGAAGTGGTAAATCTAGTATTTTGGAAGCCATTACTTTTGCTGTTTTTGGGCGAACAGACAAGCTAAATATTAGTGGCGATAACAGGTACTACAACATGATGAATTTGGATTCTGATGTTGTAGAAATAAGCTTTGAGTTTTTGGCAGGGAAAGAGAAAGAGCATTTTGTGTGTGAGTTTATAGCCAAACGAAATTCTAAAAAGTTTGATACAGTTACCAATTATAATCGAAGAGCAGCTAAAAAAGTAGGAAATGACTGGCAAACCATCGAATTTGAAGAAGTAGAAAAAGCAATTGGACTTTCGTATGATAATTTTAAAAGAACGGTTATTATTCCACAAGGGCAGTTTGCTGAGTTTTTACAGCTAAAACCTGCTGCTAGAATTGATATGATAAAAGATATTTTTTCTCTTCATGAATATGATTTGGCAGATAATACACGTAGTTTGAAAAAAGAGACCGAGAAGCAAATTGAGATAATTGAAAATATAATTTCGCATCAATTTGAATATTTGACAGAGGATTTTATCAAAAATAAAAAAATAGAAGCAGAAAATTTAACAGAATTAATTACAGAACAAGAAAAACAAATCAATCGGAAAAATGAACAGAAAAATCAATTAGAAATCATCAAAACTATTTTTGAAGAAAAAAATAAAAAGCAAATTCAACTTCAAAAACTTCAATCACAAGAAGAAACTATGAAGAGTAGAGAGGATAATCTAAATGAATTTATTCTAATAAAAAATGAGTTTGAGCAAGATTTGAACGACCAAAAAAGAATAGCTGCAAATTTGAACTCTATCAAAGAAAAGCAAAAAGAAACAGAAAAAAAGTATCAAGAAGCTCAAAGGAACTATGACAAAACGCTAGAGGTAAAGAAAGAAATTACTGCTCAAAAGGAAGAAAATATCAAAAAAATAGAGCAAATTGAACCTATCAATCAGCTTATTAAGTTAAAGGAATCAGAAGTTCAATACAACAAAATAGCTGCAAGAATAGAAAAAGGAATAGGAGTGATTTCTGAAAGTCAGGAAAAAGCACAAATCAAGAAAACAGAGTTTACAAAACTTAAAAATTCTATTTCAGAGCTTAAAGGACAAATTATTGATACGCAGAATCTGCAAAATGCCTTCATTTGGTTGGATAAAAATGAAACACTATCAAAAAATCAATCTGAAATAAACATTGAAATACAAAGTAAAAAAATAGAAATTGAAAAACTAGAAGTAGAAAAAATAGCTTTTGAAGCCAAAAAATTGCAACTTTCTGAAAAAGAACTAATTCAAAATATAGAAAGAGTAAGTCAAGAAATTGAAACATTGACGATGCAAAAAGGACTTCATCAAGCTGTTCATGCATTGGAAGACGGACAGCCGTGTCTTGTTTGTGGTTCGGAAATTCACCCAAATATTTTGGATGTAGAAAACATTGAAAGCAATCTAAAATCACTCAAAAAACAGAAAAAAGAAAATGAGCAAAATCTAAAAATACTTCAAAGTGAAGAAAGAGAGTTGGCTCGTTTTATAGAAAAAATTACAGACAAGAAGCAAAGTTTGAATAAACTTCTTGAAAAACAATCAATAATAAAGACTGAACTGGAAACGCATCAAAAATTATTTTTAGCGAATGAAAAACAATGGAAAAATTTATCTAAAAATGAAATATTAAAAATTCAGGAAGAGCAAAAATCCGTTCAAACAAAAATAAAAAAAACAGAAACTGATTTATCAAAAACAGAACAAGAGATAGAAAGTCTAAATCAAGAAATTGAAAGATATAAAACGGGTTTGGAAAATCTAAAGCAAGAACATGCCTCACAAAAAGGACAGATAAAAGAGCTAGAAAGAAACGCTGAAAAAGTAAATCAACTTTATAGAGATGCTTCTATTCCAAAACTAGAAAAAATAAGTATAGAAATAAAGCGAATTTCAGAAGAAACAGAACAAGAGTTTCTAAAAAATCAAGAAAAGGAAAAGCAGTTTTTTTATCAAAAAAGTGAATTAGAAGGAACACTAAAATCTATTCTCTCTCAAGTTGAGATATTAAATGGAGAGCTAAAAAGCAATCAAGAACAGGTTTTGAATAAAATACAAAAGTTAGAAAAAAAACTCTCACAGCATGATATTCAAAATATTCTCAATCAAAAATTAAATACAGATAACGAGCGAAAAGAAATAACAACTTTTTTTACAAATCTAAAAACTACTTTAGAAGAGTACCAAAAACTAGAAAAGCAAACAGAAGGAAAGCACTATCAAAACGATTCTTTTGAGAAACTCCTAAATGAAATAAAAGAACTCACAACAAAACAAAAACAAGATAATTCGCAGCAAACTATTATCAATCAAGACATCAAAAAAGCAGAAAAAGATACGTTAGAAAAAGCAGAAAAAGAGAAATCATTATCCAAACTTTTGCAACGACAAGACAACCTACAAACACTGACTAAGCTTTTTAAAGGAGGAAGTGGTGGTTTTGTTGATTTTGCTTCAACAGAATATCTGCGTAATTTATGTAGCTTGGCAAATGTTCGCTTTAGGGAACTGACACATCATTCTTTGGAACTTATCTTGAATGAAACGAATGAATTTGAAGTACGTGATTTTTTGAGTGAAGGCAAAACAAGGACTATCAAAACGCTTTCTGGAGGGCAACTTTTTCAAGCTTCTTTATGTGTTGCTTTGGCACTTTCGGAGAGTATGCGAAAACAACAAGAGTTCTTTTTTATTGATGAGGGTTTTGGTTCTTTAGATAATGATTCGCTTCAAATTGTACTTAATACACTTCAAAGTTTGCAAAAAGAAAATAAGGTAGTCGGAATTATTTCACATGTGGAAAGTCTGCAACAAGAAATCAGAACACATCTTCATATTCAAAAAAATCAAACAGAGGGAAGTAGTATAAAACTGGTAGCTGGGTAGTTACGCTCTAGTTATACTATTATAAATAGTTTAGGCGATGTTTTACATAACTTTCTACGAGTAAAAACATCTTTCTGCTATCAGGAACACGTATTCTTTCTGAAAGAATAGTTTGAGCTGATGACTGTTTTATTTTATTAAATAATTTCAAATAATATACATAAGCTAAATAAACACCCATTCTTGAAGGTTTGGGAAGGCGTAAAATAGCTTCATAAGCTGCATCAAAATCTTTCTGAATATCGTTTTCTATTTCAAGTTTTGCACTGGCATTGAATTGAGAATAATCAACTTCAGGAAAATAAACTCTTCCACGCTCATCAAAATCACTTTTCATATCTCTCAAAAAATTTACCTTCTGAAAGGCTGCTCCAAGACTTCTTGCTCCTGCCTTTAAGCTATCATAAAGTTCACTATCATTCTCACAAAAAACACGTAAACACATCAAACCCACTACTTCGGCAGAACCATAAATATATTCATTGTATTTGCTATCTGTATATTCTTTTTTATCTAAATCCATTTTCATACTATTCAAAAAGGCTTCTATAAGTTCTTTTTCAATAGAATACCGTTCAACAGCAAGTTGGAAGGAATGAATGACAGGGTTGGTACTAATTTTCTCTTCAATGGCACGATACGTATCTTCTCTAAAACGAGAAAGCAAACTTTCTCTATCTTTATCATGAAAAGTATCTACAATTTCATCAGCATAACGCACATATCCATAAATAGCATAAATAGGAAAATGAAGCTTTTTGTGAAGCGTTTGGATTCCAAGTGTAAAAGAAGTGCTATAATGTTGAGTAATTAGTTTACTACACTTCAAAGCAGTTGTGTTATAAAGAGCCATAGAATCTGAAATAGTATCAGTTCCTTTCGAAGTAGAAGTTGTGGAAGGTGTAAGAGTATTCATTGAGAACTTTATAAGATTTTCTATTATTAATAACAGAACGAAGTAAGAAGGGTAATAAGTATGTTCTTTTCTCAAAATAGAAAAACGCACACTTTTGTTTGAAAAAAATGTACGTTTTTTTGAAATTTTTATATAAAATTCAGATTCTAAACTAAATTAGTTTTTTGAAGCATAAACTTTCAAATTTCCTTTCAGTTCTTTACGTGCAATATGAATTCTGTTCTTGACTGTTCCTATCGGAATTTCTAAACGCTCTGCAATTTCGTAATATTTGAAACCTCTAAAGTGCATCATAAATGGCACTTTATACGCATCGTCTAATTTGTCAATTTCACGAACTACATCTTGCATCATAAAATCTCCATATGCACCATTTGCAGCGACATGATTAGAAGAGTTAAGGAAGTGTAGATTTTCGGTAGTATCAATAAATGTATTACGACGCACCAAACGCTGATAATTCGTAATAAAAGTATTTTTCATTATGGTATATAACCACGCCTTTAGGTTTGTTCCTTCCGTAAATTTCTCACGGTTAGAAAAGGCTTTTAATATAGTTTCTTGGAGCAAATCGTTTGCTTCATCAGAATCTTTAGTTAGCTTTAATGCGAAAGGACGCAAAGAGTAAGCTATTTTTTGTAGTGCAAATCCAAATTCGAAGGCTGTCATAGGTAAAAAAATTTTGAAGTTTGGAGGTATTTATTTTTGTTTAATACAAAGTTAGTGTTTCTTAAACACTTTTCCAATTTTTTGTGTAATTATTTAGTTAAAAAAGTTAAACAATTGATTGTTTGTACAATTACTCTTTTAAAATGCTTTCTATATAATCTAAAGATAGCGTTTTTTTTAACAAATCCAAATCTTATAAAATTATTAGTAATTGAAATTTTGATTAACTAAATGACCAAAATATAAAAATTGAAGAGAAATAGATAGAAAATTGAAGTCTGTAGAAAACAAAAAATAAGATTAAAAAATGAAGTTTAATAGTTTCTAAAAAACTCATAATGAAACTAAAAAAGACTATGAAAAAGTGGTCTTTTCAAATATCACTTAGTTATACTAACGCAACTTAACCTTAAAGGTTACATATATCTATCAAAAAATAAAAATGTTTGAATTATTTTATTTTTTTTTGGAAAAAATGCTTCTAATTCTATTTTTGCTCATAGAACAAACATTAACTATTTTCTTTCTATCTCTACTACAATTCCTCCAAAACGAGCTGCTTTTGCAATACATTTTCGTTTGCTGACATAACAAATATTGCTATGATACTCTTCTCTTCCATCTGCGTCAGCATAAAAGGCAATATAACCATCTGATATTGTTCTGTTATAAAATTTCAGATAGCGTCCGTGTCCGTCTGTTGCACGTCCTATACATTTTTTACAGATTTCATTTGGATAACTAGCGTTATTAAACATAGAGCTTTGACAAATTGGACACAAGGTCATTTCCATAAAGAGATAGTAAATTAAATTTTTTGTTTAAAGTAAAAGTTAAAAATACTGATTTTTATTTACCTATATTAAACAAATGAGTGTTTTTTTCCAAAAAATGAAGTGAAATCTGAATATATTTTTGTTTGAGGTTAATTCAAACGCTATTTTTTTCAAAAAAATGACGAACTTTATACCATTATTCTTGTGAAAATTACTATTTATAGTTGTATCAACAATTATTTTTTCGGCTTATTTTTAACTTTTGTATAACTTTTAATTTAGACTCAATTTGTCGCTTTTTCAATCCTTTTCTGACTCTTCAGATGCTATTTCTACTGAAAGAAAGACTCTTTTCGCAGAAGTAATTATTCCTGTTCCCTTAAAAACGACTTTTACATATCGTATTCCCTTTGAGTTAAATGATTTTATTCAAAGTGGTGTTCGTGTAGTTGTTCCTTTTGGTAGAAAACGAGTTTTGACAGGTATTGTAAAGACAGTTACTGAGAAAGCTCCAAAAGGATATTCAGCAAAATATATTTTAGAGCTTTTAGATGAAGAGCCATTAATCACACAAACTCAACTTTGGTTTTGGTCGTGGATTGCATCTTATTATATGTGTTCGGTCGGTGAGGTAATGAATGCTACTTTGCCTTCTGGATTGAAATTAAGCAGTACAAGTAGGTTGCAATTACACCCAGACTGGAAAAATAAAATCAATGTAAGTGAAGAGGAAAAGCTAAATATTGCTAGACTTTATGATTTGTCAGAAGAAGAAATAAAATTGATAGAGCTACTGGAAATAGAAAGTTCACTAACTTACGAACAAGCAGGAGAAAAACTAGATTTACAAGATATTTATCAAATTATAAAAAAACTTATACAAAAACGAATCGTAATTATTTTTGAGGAATTAAAAGAAAAATATATTCCATTAAAAGAAAAGCAAATCAGAATTGCTGAAAAGTATGCTACACAAGAAGGAGTTGCAGAGGCTTTCACAAAGACAACAAGAAGTGCAAGACAGGAAGAACTTTTATTGACTTATCTCTCCAAAAATCCAATAAAAGACTACCCAAAAAGTATTTCGAAAAAGGAATTATTAGGAGAAAATTTGTCGCCAAGTTCATTAAAAACACTTATAAAAAATGGTATTTTTGAAGAATTTGAAAAGACACTCTCTCGTTTTGAGTTTGAAGAATGGACACAAACAGAATCTTCAATCAATCTAACTTCCACGCAAGAAAAAGCTGTAAATCAAATCTTTGAGCATTTTCAAACTAAATCGACTGTTCTTTTACATGGTGTTACTGGAAGTGGAAAAACAGAAATGTATGTCAGTTTGATAGAACAAGTGCTGCAAAGTGGGAGTCAGGTCTTGATGCTTTTGCCAGAGATTGCACTTACTAGTCAAATTGTAGTTCGTTTGAAACGAATTTTTGGAAATGCTGTTGGTGTGTATCATTCTCGTTTTTCGGATAACGAACGTGTAGAGGTTTGGAAAGGTGTTTTGAATGGAGATATTAATTTTGTAATTGGTGTTCGCTCATCTGTTTTTTTGCCTTTTGAGCATTTGGGTTTGATTATCGTAGATGAAGAACACGACCCTTCTTATAAGCAATATGACCCTGCTCCACGTTATCATGCTCGTGATGCTGCACTCGTTTTGGCTCACAAACATAACGCAAAAGTCGTTTTGGGTTCGGCTACTCCATCTGTTGAAAGCTATTATTTAGCCAAACAAAAACAGTATGGTTTAGTGGAAGTCTTGCAGCGTTTTGGAGAGGCTACTTTACCAGAGATTCAATTAGTAGATTTGAGAGAATCCAAAAAGCGAAAAGAACTCAAAGAACAGTTTACATTAGAGCTTTTTGAACAAATGAAAACAGCTTTGGAGAAAGAAGAACAGGTTTTGCTTTTTCAAAATAGACGTGGTTATGCTCCTTATTTATCTTGTGAAGTATGCGAATGGATTCCAGAATGTCAAAACTGTTCAGTTAGTCTTACCTATCATCAAAGAGCGCAGGAATTGCGTTGTCATTATTGTGGCTTTTCTACAAAAATTCCTCAAACCTGTTCGGCTTGTAGTTCTACAAAAGTTTATCCGATAGGCTTCGGAACGCAGAAGTTAGAAGAAGATTTGCAAGTGATGTTACCCGAAAGTAGGATTGCAAGAATGGATAGAGATACGACAAGAACAAAAACAGGGTATGAAAAAATTATTGATGCCTTTGAAAAGCACGAAGTCGATATTTTAGTAGGAACACAAATGATAACTAAAGGACTAGACTTTGAAAAAGTAAATCTTGTAGGTGTTTTTGATGCTGACAGAATTTTGTTTTTTCCAGATTTTCGTTCATCAGAGCGTTTTATGCAGCTAGTTATGCAAGTGAGTGGACGTGCAGGGCGTAGAAGTGGAAATGGAAGAGTTGTCATTCAGACCAATTCGCCATCACATCCTCTTTTTGCTATCATTTCTTTACATGATTATCAAACCTTTTATAATCAAGAAATTGTAGAGCGTGAGCAGTATAGTTATCCTCCTTTTGCACGACTTATAAAGCTGATGGTTAGGCATGAAGAGCGAGATATGGCACAAAAAGCAGCTTTTATTTTATCCAAAAAATTACAAGCCAAACTTAGTGCAGGGCGTGTTTTAGGTCCCGAAGCTCCAATTATTGAAAGAATAAGAAATAAATTTCAACAAGCTATTTTGATAAAATTAGAGCGTAATCAGTTTGATTTAGTAAAAACAAAAGAGTTTATTCAATCTCAAATAGATGAGCTTTATAAAGATAAGTCGTTTAAGAAAATGCAGGTGGTGGTTGATGTGGATTTTGTTTGATTATTCATAAGAATAAGTTTTGAGATAAATCTTATACTTCTTTCCATCCAAATTTAGAAAAGACTCTGAATCACACTCAATCCAATTTTTTATTTCCTTAGAAACAGGGTCTTCAATAAAACCATAATTTACCATTCTTTCCGAAGAGATAGGCAAATACAAATGACTAGTTTTGCCTTGAATAGATAAACAATATATATTTGAGGTTGTGGTCATTACTTTTGGATATTTATCATGACTTGCTAATATATCCCCTTGATAAGTAAGACTAAAACGATAAACTTCTAAACCCATAACTGTATCAGCAGCTTCTAATAGCATTTTTGTTTCTTTTTGGATGATATCACGTATAGAATTATCTTTAGAATCAGAATAGTCCCTTATCTTTAAAGAAACAATCTCCAAAGCTCTCACTAATTCGTCGTGCTGATGTATTTTTGTTTGTACTTGTTTTGGAAGTGCCTCTACTTTATTATCATATTTCAAACCACAAGAAGTCATTCCAAATAGCATAAATATCAAAAAGTAATAGTTTATTTTCGTCAGTTTCATATAATTAATATAGTTTATTTCTCTTCCTCAAACCACTCCAAACCCTTCTCCACGGAATCAAACAAACGCATGTGATAACCTATTTCTTTGAGTTCGCTATTTTCTACTAATTCTTCAGCAGAAAGTTGAGAAAAAAGATTTTTACTTTGAACGATAGCCTCATAATTCATTCCTAGTGCGACCATTTTAGGATTGAACTGCTTTAAAAACCATTCATTTACCTCTTCAAAAGAACCTTCTAATTCTACAATGACTGAAATAAGATGAGTAAAATGATGTTCTGTTACTAAGTCAATTACTTTTTGATGTCCTTCCTTCAGTTCTTGAGGCATACAGAATCCTTTCCATTCTTGTAGGAGAATATGAGGATATTCTTTGAGTTGATAAAAATGAGCATAATTATCACCCAGTTCATTTTTTACTTTTGTTAGAAACTCTTTTTCCATATCATCAAAATTTATAGTAGAAATAGTTTAGTACAATTAAGATACAATTATTTTTTATACATAAAAAAGCCACTCCCAATAAATTGAAAATGGCTTTTTCTTTTTTTTAGTTTTATGATACTATTCCTCTCCTTTGGAGGCTGCATAATAAATTTTAAGAGCTTCTGTTTCACGAAGTTCTTCACGTACATCTATCACAACTCCCATATCCAAACCAACATCACCTTTTATAGCTACACGAAAACGATTTTTATCTACTTCGGGTACATTTGCCATAGATTCTATTGCAAACTGTTGAATTTGGTCTAATGTAATGAATACATCATTTACTTGAATACGAGGTGCTGTACCAAATTGGTCTGCTTCTTTTGGTTTACCAATATAAATATTAGCTACTAAATTGGCTTTTTCCATTTTCTGTACTTGATTTGCTTGTGGCAAAAGTACGTTTACTTTAAGTGTATTTTCCCTCATTACAGTCGAAACCATAAAGAAGAAAAGTAACATAAAGATAATATCTGGCAAAGCAGAGGTAGGTATCTCTGGATTCGGTTTGGCTTTCTTTTTAAAAGGCATTCTATTTCTGGTTTAGAAATGGTATTTCTATATATCTTATAACATATTTTAGTTATTAACGAGCTTATAACTATTTTGCTCCTCCACTACCTGTTGGCTCTGCATCAGATACATTAAGAGGATATTTATCTTTAGCTAGTTTATAACGATCTTTGTTTACTTGCGTATCCTGTCTTGATATTTCTAAGAAATCCTCAACAGTAATTTTTTCACCTAATTCTCTAGTCAGATATTCTGCTCTAAGTTCATTATATCCTTGTAATATTTCATCTAAAACTGTTAGATAAGTAGTATAATCTGTACCTCTATCAGTTTTGATTGAAATAATAGCATCTTTTGGACTTACAGAAAGCTCAGGATCAGCACCGTAGTTATTTACGTGCGCTTTTACCTCTTTTTTTATCTGACTCATAGTACCTTCTTCTCCTTCAATAAGTAATTCATTGCTAGAGTTGATGATAACCTTATAAACATTTCGCTTATTGAGTTCAACAGGAGGAACTTCTCCTTCTGGCTTAGGTGCTAAATCTCTATAAACTCCTTTTTCGGAAGCAATACGTGTAGTTACTAAGAAAAAGATAAGTAATAGAAAGGCTATATCTGCCATCGAACTGGCATTTACGCCTACATCGTCACGTTTTTTCTTTCCCATAATAATTTTTTTATCTAAATGAACGGCTTACTTCACCAAAAATAGCTCCTACGAAAGCGACTGCAATCATAACATATGTCATAATAAGTACGCCTCCAATATATTTTGCACCTTCTGCACTCATTTCTTCATCGGGTGTTTTTACAGCTGTTGCATCAGCAAAAGCATAACAGATAAAGAAAACAACGACTAAAACGCCTAACGAGATAGCGATTTTGACAAGTGATTTTGGGTCTTGAGTAACCGTATAAATCAAAGGAAGTACAATAGCTGCAATCATTGCAAAGCCAACAAGTACATAAGAGAGAGGAATAAACCAATCTGCTACTGCATTACCTGTAATTTGTTCTTCTACCTTTGTTGGTAAATTTACTTTGTCCTTGAGTTCGTCCATTTGGTCATCAGTAACATCTGTATAACCTTTTTCTTCTACGGCTTGCTTTAGTGCGAGTTCTTTTTGAGCAGGATAGCCTGAACAGCCATACACTCCAAAAGCAACGAATAAAACGACAACTATACCGTAGACTATTAAAGAAAGATATTTTTGCATAATTCTTTTTATCTAAATTTTGTCTGAGATGAGTATTCTAGTAAATGTTAATAAGCTTATTTCTAAATTAGAGTAGGTGTATTATTTATATAGAATTTACTTCAAAATAATTTATGAATACACCTATTCTCTACATTAATTCTTTCGTTAACTAATTACTTAGAAAGATCATGTTTGATAAGCAAATCTACAAGAGAAATAGAGGCATCTTCCATATCTGTAACAATTGAGTCAATTTTAGATACACAATAATTATAAAATATTTGAAGAATTACGGCTACAATAAGACCACCTACTGTTGTAAGAAGTGCTACCTTAATACCACCTGCTACGAGTGATGGCTGAATATCACCTGCTGCTTGAATAGCATCAAATGCTCCAATCATACCGATTACAGTACCCATAAACCCAAGCATTGGGGCAAGAGCGATAAAAAGTGAAATCCAAATAAGTCCTTTTTCTAACTTACTCATTTCTACCGAACCAGAAGACATAACTGTTTTCTCTACGATTTCGATGCCACGATTAGCACTCATTAAGCCTTGTGCAAAAATATCAGCAATTGGACCACGAGTAGCAGCACAAACTTCTTGCGCTCTAGAAACTCCACCTTCACGGAGAGCATCTTCTACTTTAGCTAATAGTTTGTCTTTGTTTGTTGAAGCAAGATTAAGAACGATAATACGCTCAATAGCAACTGCAAGACCGATAATCAAACAGATAAGTACCAATGACATAAATTGCCATCCACCTTCAATAAATTTTTCTTTGATAGCTTCGTGAGTTGTTTGTTCTTGAACAGGAACTGCAGCAGCAGCTTCTGCGTCTAATTTGGCTTGTGCAGCAGCAGCTTCTTGCTCTGCTAGTTCTTGTGCAGTAGCAATGGAATCTTGAACTCTATCTAATGAGTCTTGATTTACCATCATGTCATCTTGTTGAGCATGTGCTGTACCAATAGCAAAGAAGCAGATTAGGGCAAGCAGAGAAAATAATTTTTTCATATTAGTCTGAGTGATTTACGGAGTAAATAATCTTAATAGATTAAGGTTTAGCAGTTTGGGCTAAGGTTGTAAAATTTATTGATAATAAACTAAATTAAAATTAAATGGGCTGTATTTTCATTTGAATGAATAAATACCAAATGATTCAATTTTAATTTATTAAAAAAGCAATATTTGACAAAGTAATAAAATTTCAGTCAAAAAAAATAATGTTTTCAGTACCAGTAAAGGTTTTTGCTAAAAAATTATTTTAGAATTAACACAAACTATAAAGTTCTATTACTCTTATCTTAAAACGGGTATTTGAAATTTCAAAAAGCAGGTTTTGAAGAGTAACAGTAGATTAAGAATACATTTTATGCCCTAAAAGTAACATTTTAGTTTGAGATAATCAAAAAAAAAATTCTAGTTCATTTAATTCTTCTTTCTAATTTGATAGATTTGGTTACTTTGTAGAGAGGAAGGGATTCGAACCCCCGATACCCTTTTGGGGTATACTCGCTTTCCAAGCGAGCTCCTTAAGCCACTCGGACACCTCTCTAAAGGTTATCTAAATTTTGAGCAAAGTATCTTTTATTCTTTATTCTACTTACAAATAAATCAAGAAAAAACACGGTATGCAAATTTTATTTCATTTTTTTTGACAATCTATCTAAACTTATTTTAATAATATGCGTATAAGTGTTTTTTTATCTTCAAAAAAGCCTTAAAATCAAAACTTTATCAAAAAAACAGCAGTACATTCAATATTTACAGACCTCTGAGAAGAAACAAGGTTTGAGAATCTATCAAAATCATGTATTTTGTGCTTAATTAGTTTTTTCTAAAAATCTATTAAAAAACAGGAAATAGTTTTATTCTAATTTCCTTTATCGTAACTGCAATTGGAGAATAACTTAGATACAAAGCCAAACAAAATAGAAAAATCAATTAAAATTGATTTGAATACCACAAAAATAGGACAAGGTTCAAAAAGAATCTACAAACGTCCCGAACTTCCTATTACAGCTGTTTTGGGTAGTGCTTTTCTTATATACGGCGTTCTTTACCATGCTGCTGCATTTGCTGTTTTGGGAGCAGTTTTTTCATATGATAGAAGTAGTAGTGAAACAACTATTTTGATGAATATTCGTGATATTAGTTATATTATCTTTACCATAGTAGGTGCTATCATTGTTCCTCGTTGGTCGGCTCGTAATATAATTGTTGCTTGTTTGTCTTTAATGGCAGTTTGTGCTATTGCTGTATCTTTTCAAACTCATAATTTTGCTTTAGCTGAATTTTTATTTTTTCTCACAGGTGGTTCGTTTGCTCTTGTTCGTTTGGCTGCTTATTGGCTTGTTAGTTTAGAATCAAAGCATAAGGGACAACATGCAAGACGAATAATGCACTTAGAAGGAATGTATTTACTAGGTATTGCACTTAGTTATCTTCTATTTCTGCCTTATATTAATGATATTGACTCTTCTTGGACACAAGCCTATTGGATTCTTTTACCATTTCTTGCCATTGTTATTGGATTCCAATTTTTACATTATCATTATCCTTTGCGTTCTGTTCCTGAATCTTGGAAAAATGAATTTCGTCATGCTAGTAAATCATTGAATGGGTTACTTGTTAATTCTATTTTATTACTCTCTTTATTTTGCGTTTTCATTGCCTCTATTATTTATGTTCATTTTGAAGAGTGGGCAAATGTTTTTGCTGCCAAACTGATAGATTTAAATAACAGACAATTTTATGACTTGGGTGCTTTAGGCATTATATTTTTGGTAATGGCAATCAGTCGCTTATTTATTGGAGTTATTTTACAAAGAGCAGGACGCTTTATGATTTTTGTTTTTTGCGTTTTAGGACTTATGTCTTTAGTGCTTTGGAATGGGGATATTTTGGGTAGTCAGACTATTTATCCAGCTGCTGTTTTTGATGATATTTCGCCTTATTCATTGCTTCTTCCTGCAATAGCTTTTGTCTTAGCTCCTATCTTACCATTAATTTATGCCGTAGTGATTACACAAGCCTCTGAAAGACAACAACCTCTTGTTATAGGTCTTTTATTAGGCATGACAATGATAGGTAAACTTTTATTTACCTCTCTTTCTATTAAATCGTATGACTATTTTGTAGATTATACAGCTTTTTATTTAATACTTATTCCTCTTGCTTTACTCTTAGTTTTGTTCTTTCTAGCTTATTCAGATTTGAGCAGGGATTCAAGATTATTTAATAGAAAAAATAAAAAAACGAAAAAACCTAAAAAAACAAGACGAACTATCATACGCAGATTTAATTCTAGAGATAAAGTAAAAAAGCAAAATCAAGGTTTAGATGAAGATTTGGTGTGGATAGATGAAAATTGAAAGATTATTCAAAACACAAAAAAGTCAGATAGCTCAAAGACTATCTGACTTTTCTTTAAAAATTTAATCTAAGAAAGCTAAAGTTTACATTGCAATAGCAAAAAAACCTCTTCTACCTGTTGGGTGAAAGCCTTCAATCAAAACACCTCCTGTTTTTCCTTCTAAAAATTCGATTACATCAGCAGAAGTATCTACTTTTTCTTTGTCTATGTGTGTAATAACAAATCCTTCAGGAACTTGTGCTTCTTTAAATTTTCCATCATCAATAGAAACTATCTTTACACCTGTCGTTCCGATTTTGGTAGCCATCTCTGGAGAGATATTTTGAATTTCTATTCCTAGAGATTCAATATTCATCATCTTACCAGCCTCATTTGTAATTAGTGTAGTTGTTCCCAAACGATTTTTGAGTTCTACATTTGTGTTTCTCTCTTTACCATTTCTAAGATAAACAACTTCTACCTTATCTCCTGGACGTTTTCTTGCAATACGCTCTTGAAGCTGCGCCGAAGTATTTACTTGTACATCATCTACTTCAATAATTACGTCACCTTTTTCTAATCCTGCTTCTATTGCACCACTATTTTCAGTTACACCAGCTACATAAACTCCACGCACAACAGAAAGATCTAGTTCTTTAGAAAGGTCTGCTGTTACATCTCTAATTTGCACACCCAAAAGACCACGCTGAACGATACCATGTTTTTTCAAATCTGTATATACTTTCTTTACTATCGCCGTAGGAACAGCAAAAGAATATCCAGCAAAAGAGCCTGTTTGAGAAGCAATCGCTGTATTTATTCCAACAAGTTGTCCGTTTACATTTACTAATGCACCTCCACTATTACCTGGATTTACTGCAGCATCTGTTTGTATAAATGCTTCAACACCTAATCCATCTTGACGACGCAAAATATTAATATTTCTAGCCTTTGCACTTACAATTCCTGCCGTTACGGTAGAGGTAAGGTCAAACGGATTTCCAATAGCAAGTACCCACTCGCCTACCTGCAAATTATCAGAATTTCCAAACTGAACTGGCATCAGCTCCTCGTCTGCTTCAATTTTCAGAACAGCCAAATCCGTGCTTGGGTCTGTTCCGATAAGTTCTGCTGTATAGCTTTTTTGATTATTCATAACCACGTCAATACGAGTTGCATTTTCTACGACGTGATTATTGGTTACGATATAACCATTTTTTTCGATGATAACACCTGAACCCGAACCCATTCTAACTTCATTCTTATTGCGATTTCTATTAGGCGATTGTTGTCCAAAAAAATCTCTAAAAAGGTCTTCCATTGAATCTTGCTGACGATTACTCATCAAAGCAGGATTTCCAAAGGTCTGAATATGAACTACGGCTGGAGTAGCTTTTTTGGCTGCTTCTACAAAACTCAAGTTTTGAGGAGAAAGAGTTGGGTTTAAAGGGTCTGGATTTCCAAATCCCGTCTGTACAAAAGGTTGATTTGTGTTCTGAAAGTTACTTTGACCTTGTGTTGTGAAAAAGTTTAAATAAATACCCAAGGCAACTCCTCCACCCACAATAGCAGAGAGTAAGGCAATAAAAAATAATCCTAATCTTTTCATGTTTTAGATTGATTTAATTTAAGTGTTAATTTTATAATTATAATGAAACGCAGTATATTATTTGGTTTATAAACTGCATTGTATGATTTTCGTTTTGATTTATTAATCTTATTACTAAATTCGTACTAATTTGTCTAGTTGTCAATTTGATTAACAATTTCTAAGAAAAGCTAATAAAAATAATGAAAAAATAGCATAAAATTAAGATTGCTTATAAGTTATACTGTTAAACTAAAGGTTTTTAAATGTCTTTTTGTCAGTTTTAATAAAAAAAATGTCATTTGTTTTTAATCAACTGGGTCATATCCACTTCCACCCCAAGGGTGACACCTTCCTATTCGTTTTAGTCCTTTCCAACCTCCTTTGAAAGCACCATGTTTTTTGATGGATTCGACCATATAAACTGAACAAGTTGGTGTATAACGACAACGAGGAGGAAGCATAGGTGAAACAAAATATTGATAAAATCGAACTATTGCTAAGAATATATAAGAGAAGAAACATGAAATAGCTTTTTGTATCATGGTTAGTAAAGTAATAGGATTATTTGAATAATTAGTTTGATTAGAACGTTATGAGGAGTATTTGCGTTATAATTTGGTTAGAATAATTTCTCATCTATTCAATATTTTTCTGATAAATACCGAAAAAAACAAAAATAAGTGAGAATAAATAAGTTTGTTTTTACAGCAATCCTTATATTTGATATTTGTATCTATAATCTTATGCTATTCAACTAGCAATAATCATAAAAAACTAATTATTGAGAATGGTTTTAGAATAAAAAATATTCTGTTTACTTCATTCATCAATCAATATTAATTTCCTTTTTACCCTTCATATTGCAACACATCAACTATTATGAAATCAGTTTTGCACATCAAAATCCCTTCCCTGTTAGAAAATATTCGTATTGTAGAGAGTTTTATAGATAATGCTCGTGATAAATTTAATCTAAATGATGATATATACGGAAATATTATGGTTGCTGTTACCGAAGCTGTAAATAATGCCATTATTCATGGAAATGGAAAAGATAAAAATAAAGAAGTAGATTTGAGCTTAGAAGTAGCAAAGGAAAAACTGTTTTTTACGATAAAAGACCAAGGAAAAGGATTTGACCCAGATGCTTTGCCTGACCCAACTGCACCAGAAAATCTCTTGACTATTGGAGGAAGAGGAATCTTCTTAGTGAAAAATCTAGCTGATAAAGTTGATTTTTTAGATGATGGCAGAACAGTCAAGATGACTTTTAATGTAACCAATTCAGTTTTAAACTAATTTTCAATCAATTACGAATTAAAAATTACGATTAGCTTTTTTATAAAAAAACTGTTTAGGAGTTAATTTGACACAATATATTCGATGATTTTTTATCAAACCAGATTAAAGTTATTAGAAATTAACTGATAACTGTTTACTGATAACTGATAACTGCCCTGTGGAAAAGATAAATTTAGAAGATTATACCTATCATTTGCCAAGTGAGCGAATTGCCCAAAACCCTTTAGAAAAAAGAGATAGCTCAAAGCTTTTAGTTTATAATAAGGGAGCTATTTCGCATCATCATTTCACAGAAATTACAGATTTTTTGAGTGAAGATTATACCTTATATTTTAATAATACTAAGGTTATTCCTGCACGTCTTTTATTTGAAAAAAAGGCAACACAAAAGGGACAAAATGGAAAAGGTGCAACCATAGAAATATTTTTGCTACACCCAATCTTACCAACTGCTGATGTTAGCGAAGCAATGCTTAGTACAGAAAAATGTACTTGGAAGTGCGTTGTAGGGAATCTTAAAAGGTGGAAAGAAGGATTGGTTTTGGAAAGGGAGCTAGAAATTGATAATCAAACTGTTCTGATTCAAGCCAAGATAGCAGATAGAAAAGAGCTTTTGATAGAGTTAGAATGGAAAAATAATAATCCTAATTCAACAGAAAAAACTCAAATTCCTTTTGTAGATATTGTGGAAAAGTTAGGAGTTATGCCTTTGCCTCCTTACATAAAAAGAGAAGCAAAACAGAAAGATTCCTCTACCTATCAAACTATTTATAGCAAGGCAGCAGGAGCAGTCGCAGCACCGACAGCAGGATTACATTTTACTGAAAATGTTCTTCAAGATTTGGCAAAGAGAAATATCAAAACAAACGAACTTACGTTACATGTAGGAGCAGGAACTTTTCAACCTGTCAAAAAAGAAAATGCTGGAGATGTAGCTACACACACAATGCATTGCGAACAGATTGTGGTTACAAAAGAAAATATAGAAAGTATTATTGATTCGGAAAAAGTCGCTTCTGTCGGAACTACTTCTATGCGAACTTTGGAGAGTTTGTATTGGTATGGAACAAAAGTTTTATTGAAAAATGAGGTACAATTCTTTATTGAAAAATTAGAACCTTATAGCTATGATTCTGAAATAAAATTGCCTTCTAAAAAGGAAAGTTTTGAAGCCATTTTGAAGTATATGAATGATTCTAATCAAGAAAAACTAACAGGCGAAACCGAAATTTTCATTCTCCCTTCTTATACTTTTCGTGTTTGTGATGCGTTAGTTACTAATTTTCATATGCCCGAAACTACACTTATTTTGCTTGTTGCTGCGTTTATAGGAAAAGACTGGAAGAAAATCTATCAAGCTGCACTTGATAATAAGTATCGTTTTTTGAGTTATGGAGATTCTTCTTTATTGTTTTTGTAGGGATTTACTTTATTGATTTTGACTTTAGAGTAAAGTCTATCAAATACCTTTGAAAATATACTGATACTAGAATAACTTTCAAAGCTATTTTTTATAACTACGTAACATATAACGTAATCGCAAAAGTTATAATCATAATTACTATATCAATCAAAGACCACTTTAAATAACTTACTTTTCTATTAAATATCAAAAAAGCTATATACATTCCCAATAATGCAATAGCTGACTCTAAGAAGGTAGTCCATAAAGGAGGTCTAAAACAATAAAAATGACCTTGTGGAAAAAAAGAAGTTTTTATTACCCAAACATTAAATGAAAGCCAAATTAAATTACAAACAGCCATAGAAAAGCCTATAATATTTGCTGCATATTTCTTTAAGAATACTTCTAAATTCATAGTTTTGAGAAATTGTTTTTTTACTCTAAATTACTCAGATATAAATATACTATTTTTAAAACTAAAATAGAAACTAACTTTAATTAAAGGAAAGATAGATAGTACAGTAGATTATTTTGATGAAATATGAAAAAAATAATAGTCATAGCTTTATTGATTTTTATAAATATTCCTTTTTGTTTTTCACAAATTGGTTATAATGAAAAGGAGTTTTTTTTGAATGGAAAAGAAGACTTCAGAAGTGCTAAATACAGAAGTGCGCTCTATTATTTTGAAGAAATAAAATCGGAAAATAACCTACATCAAGATGCAAAATATTATGCTGCTCTTTGTAAGCTACATTTGCATTTACAGGAAACAGCTTTAGACGAATTGAAGGCAGTTAATACAAATCATCTAAAAGAAAATACACATTATTTTTATTGGTTAGCAGAAGCCTATTTTTTGAATGAAGAATTTGGAAACGCTTTAGAAATGCTGAAACTCTATGCAGACCAAAATCCAAAAAATAGAATAGAAACGTATGATAGGCTGCTTTCTCATCTCCGAACAGCTTTAGAGCTTTATCAAACACCAGAAAATTATCTTGTCCGAAATATGGGGCAGCACATTAATTCTCCTTTTCACGATTTTGGGGTAAGCAAAATACCGTTTTCTGATAATTTGATTTATAGTAGTAATCGCCTTACTTTTAAAGAGAAACTTACGGATACTTACGACACTCAAATATTTACACTCTACAATGCTAAAATAGAAAAAAATGGAATAGTAAAAGAAATCGAAGAGTGGAATAAATCAGAGTCTTTGGATTCGCAATTTAGCATCTTACAGATTCTGAAATACGAACTTACAAGCAGTGATAAGACATTTTTGATTTCTCAAAATGGAGACTTAAAAACACTCAAGCGTGAAAAAGGAGTTTGGCAAACACCTCAATTATTTTCTCAAACATTGAGTAAAGAAAGAGGAATTCAAGAGTATGCTTGTCTTTCTGATGATAAAAAAACGATTGTTTTTGCTTCTGATTACAAATCGAAAGGAAACTATGAACTCTTTGTGTCAAGTAGAGAAGACATTGATAGCGATTTTGAAGAACCTAAGTTATTGAATAAACTGAACTCCAAATCAAATGAAGTAACTCCTTTTTTGGATAGAAATAACACACTTTATTTTAGTTCAAATAGAGTAAAGACAGCAGGAGGTTTTGATATTTTTAAAGCAGAATTTGATACAGTTTCAAGAGAATGGACAAATCCATTATTGCTTCCTTACCCAATAAATAGTGTTGCTGATGACCTTTATTTTAGCATAGATAATTCAAATAATCAAACAAAGCAGTTAGGTTATTTTGTTTCTAATAGAATAAAAGGACAAGGAGGAGATGATATTTATGAAGTTTTCTTTTTTGATTCGGTAGAAGTAAAGGGACAGTTTAGAGAGCGAACAATAGATAAAAAGCCTGTTCAAGATGCGAATGTTATTTTTAAAAGTATAAATTATGCAATAGATAGCGCAACTTTCCAAACCCAAACCGATGAAGAAGGGAATTATAAAATTAATATTCCAATATATTTGAAAAGCAAAGTAAATACTTATAAACAAATAATTTCTAGTTATTCAGCGAAGCTAAAAAATAAAACTGTTTTTGATATAGAAATTCGTCATCAGAACAGATTAGTTTATCAAGACCAAATTTCATTAAACCCTTACAATCTTGCAAAGCGAAATTCTAAAAGTTATGTAATTAATGCCTATTTATATGTAGAAGAAGAGGAAACAAATCAATCAGAAAATATAAAATCATTACAAAAACTAGCAGATAATTCTAGCAAAAGCATTACACTAAAAAATATTTATTTTGAAAATGGAAATGCTGTTTTAAAGTCAGAATCCTATAAAATGCTAGAAGAGGTAGCCGTATTTTTAGATAAAAATCAAAAACTTAGCTTGGAAATTATTGGACATACGGATAATATTGGAAGTGCATCAAAAAACCTTGTTTTATCTAAAGAAAGGGCGCAGAGTGTTATTGATTTTTTGGTAAATAAAGGGATAGAAAAAACGAGATTAAAAGCAAATGGTTATGGGCAAGAGCGACCAATAGCAAGTAATGATGATGAAAAAGAAGGACGAGAACTAAATCGCAGAATTGAAGTGAGAGTTTTTGAGTAACGTTTATATTGATACAAGTTTAATCCATAAAATTAAAAAAACCACATGGAAATTAAAGAATATCAAAATTTATTTTTAGAAGTAAAACAGGTAGTAAAGCAATCTCAAACAACTGCTATCACAAAAGTTAATCAAGAGCTTTTGAACTTGTATTATCAAATAGGAAAGATAATTTTAGAAAAACAAAAACAAAAAGGTTGGGGCGCAAAAGTAATAGATACACTATCAAAAGATTTATTGACGGATTTTCCTACTATAAAAGGTTTTTCTGTAAGAAATCTAAAGAATATGAGAAAGTTTGCAGAGGCTTATCCCAATTTTCTAATTGTGCAGACAGTGTCTGCACAATTAAGTTGGTCTCATCATGTTTTGTTACTCAACACATTTTCAGAAGAGAGAATTAGAACATGGTATATAAACAAATCAGCTCAAGAAGGTTGGTCATATAGAGTTTTGCAACATCAAATTAAGCTAGAAGTTCATAAGAGTTTTGGTTCATTACCAAATAACTTTGATACTCATTTTTCAAATAGTGAAGCCGAATCTATTACGCAACTTTTTAAAGACGAATACATATTTGATTTTATTTCTCAAAATGATAAAATGAAAGAGAAAGACTTGGAAAGTGAATTAGTCAAAAATATTACAGATTTTTTACTCTCATTGGGAAAAGGTTTTTCATACATTGGAAAGCAATATCATTTAGAAATAGGTAATCAAGATTTTTATATAGATTTATTGTTTTATCATTATAAACTAAAATGTTTTGTTGTTGTAGAACTCAAAATTGATGATTTTAAGCCTGAATATGTAGGTAAACTCAATTTTTATCTCTCTGCTGTTGATGATTTACTTAAACAAAAAGAAGATTTGCCTTCTATTGGATTGTTGTTATGTAGCTCAAAAAACAATACAATCGTAGAGTATGCGTTGAGAGATGTTTCTAAACCTATGGGAGTGGTTTCGTATTCAGTAAGTAAAAAAATACCTGATAATTTGAAAGATAGTTTGCCAACAGAAAAAGAACTAAAATCTATTTTGAAGAGAAATTTTAAATAAAAATAAATCAAATCCGTATTTTTTTATTCTATCGGAATAATATCTTCATATTCTGTAAATCGAACAGGATTAAGTGAAGTTACTTCTCTGTTTACAATTGCAAAACCTGTAATTCCTCCACCAACGGTAATAAGAGGGAAAAATTCTAATTCATAATATAAATCTTCAAATTCAGAGTTTTTGATATTCGAAACCATTGTAAAAGATTCCCCACCCAAAGCACGTTCGTAGTATGGTTTCCAATATTCTAATTGCTCTTGTGTCAGAATCTCTAAAATATTTGAGCCATTCGGCACTTCTGTTCCCTTCAACCTTCGTAACATAGTAGCATACGAACGATTCAGAACCTTTATGTTATATTCCTCATCAAGAGCCAAAATCATACTTTTGGTACTATTTACAACACCTTCATAATTAGCCAAACGCTCCTTCAAGTCAATTTGAATTCTTTCTAATTCTTCTTGTGTAGTTGTGAGTTCTTCCATACTTTGGCGCATTTCCTCTTCCTGCGCTCTCATCTGTTCGGCATACATTTGAGATTCTTCTAAAAGCAACTTTGTACGTTCATTGCTTCGTACGTTTGAAAGTGTGGCTGCAATACTTTCAGATAACTTAATAACAAAAGCAAGTTGATATTCTTTGATTGGCTTGAAGGAAGCAATTTCAATAACACCATGTACTTCGTCGTTCGAAATCAAAGGAACAATCAATAAATAACTTGGCGTGGCTTCTCCTAATCCAGAAGTAAGACGAATATAGTCAGATGAAATTTGATTAAAATACAAATGACCTTTTTCCATAACTGCTTGTCCTAAAAGTCCTTGTTCGACAGGAATGGATTGTTCTATAAATTTTTGTTTATTGTAAGCGTATGCAGCTTTCAAAATAAGATTTGACTTTGCATCATCATCTTGCCCCTCTTTTTCTAAGCTATAAATTCCACCTTGGTTAGCTTCTAAATAATGAACCAAATTAGAAATGAGTTGATACGACAGCGCTTGCATATCTTGTGCATGTTGGCGCAAAATATCTGAAAATTTAGCTGTTCCTTCATTTGCCCAATTTCTGCGTTTATCCTCTTCTGCATTTTGTTTTAAGTCATTTCTCATCTCTAAAAGAGCATAACCTAATGTATCTTTCTTGCTTCGTACTTCAAAATCTTTATCAAAATTTCCTTTTCCTACTTGAGTTGCAAAGTCTGTAATATGTTCCAGTCCTTGTGAAAAACGACTCAAATCTTGAATCAGATTACCAACTTCATCGTGAGAACGAGCTAAAAGTGTACGAGAAATATCACCTGCTGCCAAACGATTGATAAGCTGACGGATTTTTAGAAGTGGATGTAGAGAAGTCTTGACGACAAACCAATAACCCAAGCCAATAATAACAGCATTAATTAAAAAAAGTGCTACCATCCAATAACGTAAGCGAATTTGATCGTAATATAAACGAGTAGAGAGAGAGTTTTCTAAATTTTTATTGAGCAGAACAAGTTTTTCAGCATTACGGATAATAAAATTTACATCTGGGGCAATATTTCCATTCAATACATTATCAAACTGATATTCCATTTTTCTATAATTGATAGAGAGAGCTGTATTTGCTGCATTATCATCAAAGGAAATTGAACCCAAATCATCTAATCCACCATCTAAACTACCAAGACCTAAATCTCCTAAAGAAAACAAATCATCTTCTGCTGAAAGCTGATTTACCGAATTAGTTGTACTTTCAGGAACATAATAAACAAGAACACTATCGTGGTGTAATTGACTAGTCGTTCTTATTTTTGTAAAACGCTTATCAAACTCTTTCCAAAGGCGTTGAAAGGAAAGCAACTGATTACTAATGTCATCAGAAACAGGTTGTACTTCAACTTTTTCATCGAAACGAACTTTATAAACACCTCCATTTTGAAGAATAGCTAAATTTGAATTCACAGAACTAACACGATTACTAAGGTCATTAAGGTCAGTTTGTTGATTGCCATCTACAACATTTCGAAGGTAAAAAATAGCTTGTTGAATAGACATTCCATTTCGCTGTGCAATATCTAATTTTGTTCCGTCATCTAAAATATTAGCATCTAACCTAAAAACTAAAAAATAATGAAGCAAAAGCATTACAAACAATCCTGAAAACAGAATAGCTAGTTTTTGACTAATTTTTAGATGTTTGATATTCATAATCATAAGAATTTAACCCCCAAGAATTTTTTAAAAAACTCAAGGACTCAACAAAAGAAACTAAAAGATACAAAAAGAATTTAGGAGTTTCAATTTTCTCTAAACAAACCCTGAATAAATTCGACAAATACGTTTCAATCTATTAAATACATAAACATATTTCTTTTCTAGTCTTTGATAAGAAATTTGATAAATTACACTAAAAAGTTCCTATAAATCATAGTTTTTGCTTACTTTCACTCAATTATTTTATTAAAATATTTTTGGAAAGTTTAAAATTAATTCGACACGAGATTTTATTATAATTATGATTTGGAACAATGATTTAGGGATTCTTGAAACTGTATTTATTCTTGTTTTTTTGCTTTTATATGGACTTTATATTTTCAGAACACACAAAAAAGCAAAATACCTTCGTACTTCTTCAAAATATGTTTGGTTAAAGTTTTTACTCCGAAGTAGTTATTTTATTCTACTTATTTTGGCTTTACTGGGACCTTCTTTTGGAGAAACAAAGCAAGAAGTAAAGAGTGTAGGAAAGGATATTTTTTATTTAGTAGATTTATCTCGTTCGATGGATGCAATAGATATTCAGCCTTCAAGAATGGAGCGCATCAAGCACGAACTTAAAGGAATTACGGCTGCTTTCCCATCTGATAGACAGGGGATTATCATTTTTTCATCGGAGGCATTTCTACAATGTCCACTTACAAGCGACCAAAGTGCATTAAGGTTAATTTTAGAATCTTTAAATACTGGACTTGTACCGAGTGGAGGAACTGATTTTGCTCCTCCTTTGAAAATGGCATTAGAAAAATTTGAAAATGATAAAGACACCAAAACAAACTCTAAAATTATTATAATGATAAGTGACGGCGAGGATTTTGGAGAAGAAACTGATGATGCCATCGATGAAATTGAAGATTTGGGCATCAAACTCTTTGCATTAGGAATCGGAACAGAAAAAGGTGGCAAAATACCTTCTGGAAGTGGTTTCAAAAAAGACCAACGCAATGGAGAAACAATTATTACTAAACTAAATCCAACAGATTTACAGGATTTAGCCAATCAAACAGGAGGGAAATATTTTGAAATTGGAGAAGTTCAAAATGATGTTCAGCGTCTGATAAACTCTATACAAGCTATTCAAGGAGAAGTAAGAGGTGTTAAACAGATTGATACAACAACAAATAAATATTATTACTTTCTCTACGCAGCTCTATTTTTGGCAATCATTGATGTTTTGTTTACTATAAAAGTCATTAAGATATAAAACTAAGAAAACAGGTTTAAAAGTCCTTGATTGAACCCTACCTATGTTTCGTGAGTTTGCCCTATTTTTTAGAATTTTAAACAAAAACATTCAATCAAAATTAGGTAGTTTTGTAAATTCAAATTATTTGTAATCATTTTTAACTCGTAACTTTTCTTATGCAACTTCCTCAACCAAAACACAAAATAAATCCGTTATCAAAAACTGAATTTCTTGTTCGTTTTCAAGACTGCGACCCGTATGGACACCTAAATAACGGAAGATATTTGGATTATTTCTTAGATGGCAGAGATAACCAAGTTACTTATGATTATGGTTGGAAATTAGTAGATTTTATCAACGAAGAAAAGAAAGGTTGGGTAGTTCAGAAACAAGAGTTGGCTTATTTGCGCTCGGCTGTTTATGGAGAAGAAATTGTAATTCGAACAGCAACTGTTTTTTATGATGATTCTAATTTGATGATTGAATGTAGAATGCTTAACAAAGACGAAACGCAATTAAAATCACTCCTTTGGATGAAATTGGTATTTATTAATTTGACCAACGGACGAAGAACAAATCACACAGAAAATATTAAAGAATTTTTTTCAAAAGTAGTTTTAGATGAATTTGATGCCGAAAAAATTACATTTGATGAACGTGTAAAAGAGCTTACAGCTTTTTATAAAGGTCAGAAACAGAAAAAAAGTAATATCAGTAAAGTTTAAGAAATCATGAAAAAACATAATTCAATTCTTCTTTTAACATTTAATATTCTAATCTTTTTTTCATCGGTTAATGCACAGACTATTGATAATTTTTCTAAATTCACAAAAGAACAGATGGAAGTAAAATACCATCCTTTACCGTCTAGGTTTGTCGAAAGAGGAGATACTTCTATAACTATTTTTACTGGATTTTATGAAGATTATGCAATATATTTTGTCAATCCCTACCAATGTTTTGGGACTATCACATCTAACCCCATAGGGCTTATAATTGATGGAAAAGAATATGGTTTTTATTGTGATTCAGAAAGAGAAACTAAAAAACATGTTTTCAATTTCTTAGATATTTATGAATTTGAATATTTAGATAGAAAATATGTTAGTTTTGTAAGTCCCAAAGAAAATGACTTTACTGATGATAATCTTACTTATTTTTGCTATAATTTTTTTGATATAACTGATAGAGCAAATGTAATTGCCAACTCATATACTAAAGATGCAAAACAAACCACTGTTTGGGAAGAATTAGAAGTATTGCATCAAGCGATTGCACTTACTTTTCATCCTGCTGAAGATGGAGATTTTGAACCTGTCAAAAATGATTCTGATGAGCTTCTGGAAGCTGCTAAAAACCTCTCAAACTCTGAGTTACCAGCTTATTTTGAGAAAACAGAGAATCAAATTTTGAAAAAAGAGATTCAGGTTGTATTTCCAAAGTTAGTACAACAAAGTAAAGAATTGCATAATTTAGTACAAGAAAAAAAAGCAACAGATAAAGAGTTATTGCAGAAGTTAAATAACTTGCACAGTATTTATCATCATATTGAAAAATTAAATAATCAAGCAAAAAAAAGTAATAGTAAAGAGTAAAAAATATCAGAATTAAGAATTTTCTGTTTTTTATAAAATTAGCTAAATTGAACCTTAAATAAAGCTATAAAACAAATTCAATACAATACAAATAACATTTTTGGTTCGTATTTTGGATATGTAGTTTTGATTAGAAAAATAAAAGTTATCTTTCTAATTCCATTTTTTCAACTTTTTATTTCTTATTCTCTAAAATACTTGATTCTAATTTGACTTTTAATATAGTTCAAAATGCCTTTTTTATTATGAAAAAATATATTCTATTCTTATGCTCTGCTTTTGTTTTCTTGGCTTTAAATCAAACTACTAATGCACAAGCTATTTACAATTTCCCTATGCTTGTTCAAGAACAAGTAGAAGTAAAATCACATCCTTTGCCTTCAGGATTTGATGAAAAAGGAGACACTACACTTACCGTTTATTCTGGTTTATATGGTGATTTTTCAGTTTACTTTGTCAATGGTCCTCAATACCATCATATCTTAAATCCCAATCCAACAGGTCTTTTGATTAATGGAAAAGAATATAATTTTTATTGTGATTCTGAAAGAGGAAGTCAAAAAAATATTTCTAACTTTTTAGATATTTATGAATTTGAATATTTAGGAAGAAAGTATGTTTGTTTCTTTAGCTTTAGAGAAGATTGTTTGCACAAAGGTTGTTTGTATCGTTGTTATAATTTATTTGATGTAACTGACCGTAATAATGTAACAGCTAATTCTTTTGCAAGTATATATGGTGAAACATTCACATTTGGAGATTATAATAGTGATGGAATGATGGATTTTATTCGTGTTGCCTCTCAGCTTCCTCCAAATATTGAAGAAGACAAAATCCCAACAGAAGATAAATCACTTTACGGACTTGTTACTGTATTTTCATTTGATAAAGAAGGTAAGGCAGTTGATGTAAAGCACGAGGGAAATAGCTATTATTTGTTTATAAAAGGAACAGACGAAGAGTTTTCGGGTTTTGAAGTTGTACAAAATGATTGGTTTATTCCATTGAAAGACCAGTCTGGTAAAATTGCTCCTATTACGCCTTATTTTGCGCCTTATGTCTCCTTTGACCCTAAAGAACCGTTTTTATATGATGCAAAAGGCTACCGAGTTCCCCAAAATGTCTGGGCTGTACAAGTGGCTGAGTTCGATGAAATTGAAGGTGCATTAGATTATTGTGAATACCTAATGCAAGGAGGATTGGAAGATGTCTTTGTTTATATTGACCAATATAATAGGGATTTGCATTTCTTGGTGTTGGCAGGTAATTATCAAAACAAAGAAAAAATACAAAAGCTACAATTAGATTTAAAGAAAGCAGGAGTAAATGGTAGATTAATAAACATGAGGACAGAGTTTTAAATATATTATTTAATTCTAGGTATTCTAATTATCGATAATATAACTTTTGCTAAAGTATAGCGTTTTGAAAATAAGAATACAAAAAAAATATCCTTAAAATTACACTACAAAGTCTGCTTATTTAATAAAGAAAAAATGCAGTTTATGAAAAATATATTCGTATTTATTTTATTTATTGGTTCATTTGCGCTATTCAAATCTTCTGTTTTGGCACAAGATTATAAAATAGGACAGCTTAGTCAAGAACCTGTTACTATTACAATGCAACCTACGCCTTCACTTCCTAGAGAAAAGAAGGATACTAGTTTTACAGACTATCAAGGGTCAAGTATTCCGATTTCTTTATACGTACTTAATGGACCTCAGTATCACCCAATCATAAACCCTGCACCAACAGGAGTTTATGTAAATGGACAACACTTCAAGTTTTATTGTAGTATTGAGCGTTCGTTAGTTCAGTATTTAAGTATCTTTTTAGATGTCTATGAATTTGACTTTTTAGGTAGAAAATACCTTTGTTTTTATACATTGAGTGAAGAGTGTATGACAAAAGGTTGTCGTTTCAAGTGTTATAATTTATTTGATATTACTGACCCAGATAAGGTGGTAGCTTATGCTTTCAATAGTATTTTGCCAGGAGTAGAATCATTTGGTGATTTTAATTTTGACGGAAAAATGGATGTAATTACGGCACTTCCAAAGATACCAGAGAGTTTTGTAGAATCTCCAGAAGATGATAGAAGGTCAAATGTTCTTATTACTGTTTATACACCAACAGAAAATGGAGACCTTGCAAGAATGGAAAAAGAGGAAGACGGAAATCCTTATTATATATATGTAAAGCCAGTTGATGAAGATATTCAAGAGTTTGCTGTACTGCAATATGATTGGTTTATGCCATTCAAGAAAGATAATGAAGTATTAGAAATTGCTACTTTTTATCCTCCTTATCAACCCTTTGATCCCAAAAACGATTTTATGTATGACCATAAAGGACATAGAATTGATAAACGACGCTGGGTAATTCATCTAACAGATTTTCCAGAGCAAGAAGGAGCGCAAGAATTTTGTGAAATGCTAATTGAAGAAGGATATAGAGAAGCTTATATAAAAGTGGATCATTATGGACCTGATTTTACTTTCAAAATTCTTTATGGAAACTATTGGAGTAAAAAGAAAGCCGAACAAATACAACATATGCTCTTAGAAAAAGGAGTATTGGACAGGCAACAACCTGGTAAAGTAATTCCTTTAGATAGAAACTAATAGAGGAAAATAATAACCACTTAAATTTGGAGAAGCTATACAAGAAGTTGTATAGCTTTTTTTTGGCTATAGGTACGAAACGATGGTATCTATTGATAATAATAAAACAAAAGCTATTTTCTATTTTCTTGGTCTATTCTAATAGACTTGATGTATTCAATTAGATATTGAAAACCAGTATATAAATAAAAAAGACTTCATTCTATGCAGAATAAAGTCTTTTCAAAATATTAATATTTTATGGGGAGTGAAATCAAAAAATAAATACTTATTTGATTGTACTAAGTGCAGACTCATCAATAGAACTAACATCTTCTTCTTTTGTCATGTTTCCGTCATTATCAAAACGGAGAGCTTTCGTTTCACTAATAAAAACTAAAAAAGTAGTCCCTGATTCATTCTCAATTCGTCTTACATGTCCACTTTTTCCTTCATGATTAGCAGCCAAATACTCTATAATTTTAGTGGGTGCAGTACCAGGATTAAGTGAAATAATAGTATCAATCCATTTTCCATTAGCATCAAAACGAGCTGATTTTACTTCATTTTCTTGTTGAAAAATAATATTATGCTCTCCATTGATTTCGTGGCAACTAATTACTTTAGCTCCTGTAAATTTTTGTTCGAAAGTAGGCTTTACATTAGCAGGAATGCTTTGAGAAAAAGCAAATGCTTGACTTCCAAAAGCAAAAACAAGAACAAATGAGATTGAAGCGATAAATTTTAACATATTGATATAAAAGATATTAGAATTGTGGATAGTGTTTTTTGAAGAACTATAATCAAATTATAACTCTTGACTTAAATTTCTATGAAACTAAGACAATTATCGTGCAAAGGAATTAATCTTTGTTAAGAATAAAAATATTTTAGTCTGATTCAAATGTAACAAAACAGAATAATTAGAATGGTAATGAGACCTAACTTTGAAGAAAAACGAAAACCTTCAAATAATTATGACTCTTTGTATCATTATAAAAGAACAAATTACTATTCTAGTTGCACTCTAAAGAATAATTTTAGTCTGATAAGGTACAGAAATACTTTTAATATTACAATTTACTTTATCAAAAAATTAGCGTAAGACTTTATTTAATTCTTAATCTATTTTTAACCAAATTGGTTTAGAAACTCTGTTTTAATAAATTACACTCCTACAAAAATAACATAATTTATTGATTATCAAATAGTTATTTGGGTTTTTGTGCAAAAAAAATAATCTTTTCTGATTTTTGATTCACTTTTTATGAAAATGCCTTTATTAACTTAACTTTTAAAATAAATAATTTTAGTTTACGTATTTTTGTAGGACTAAAATATGAAAAAAATAAAATTTCATTAGAAATGAAAAAAGAACTTTCCTTTGTCCTGCCTCCAGAAATTGCTTTTGAAAAAGAAGCCTTTGAAAAATTTATTTATCAAAAACTAGATATTTCTGAAAACACAGAAGACGTAACCATTAGGCAAACTCGTAGGTCTTTAGATGCTCGTCAGCGAGATTTGAAGGTCAATGTTTGGGCAGAAGTTTTTGTAGGAGAAAAAGCTAGTTCAGCTATTTCGTACAAAAGAGAGTATCCAAATGTCAAGAATGTGCCACAGGCAATTATCGTAGGTGCAGGACCAGCAGGGATGTTTGCTGCTTTAAGATTAGTAGAGTTAGGAATAAAACCAATTTTGATAGAGCGAGGAAAAGATGTCAAAAAGCGAGTTTCGGATATTGCAGCTATTAGTCGTCGTCATATTGTCAATCCAGATTCTAATTATTGTTTTGGAGAAGGAGGCGCAGGAACATATTCAGATGGAAAACTCTATACAAGAGCCAAAAAACGAGGAGATTGGCGAAGGGTCTTAGAGATTTTTGTAGCTCACGGAGCAAAAGAAGATATTTTGATAGATAACCATCCTCATATTGGAACAAATAAATTACCTAGAATTGTGGCAGAAATGCGTCAAAGTATTTTAGATGCAGGAGGAGAAGTTTTGTTCGAAACCAAAGTAACTGATTTCATTATTACAAAAGGAAAAGAAGAAGAACTCAAAGGTGTAGTTTTAGAAAACGGCGATAAAATAGAAGGAATAGGAGTTATTTTGGCAACAGGACACTCTGCGAGAGATATTTTTGAGCTTTTGGACAGAAAGCAAATCTTGATTGAAGCCAAACCTTTTGCAATTGGTGTTCGTGTAGAGCATCAACAAAAATTGATTGATAAAATTCAATACAAACGAGAAACGAGAGATAAATATTTACCTGCTGCATCATATTCTCTTGTTCAACAAGTGCCTTTTGATAATTTAGAGAAGGGAGTTTTTTCATTTTGTATGTGTCCGGGGGGATTTATTGTTCCTGCTGCAACATTGGAAGGCGAAGTGGTAGTAAATGGAATGTCGCCCTCAAAACGAAATTCAAAATATGCTAATTCTGGAATCGTAGTGGCGATAGATGAGCGAGAATGGAACAAAAAATATGCAAAAAAAGGAGCTTTAGCAGGATTGTATTATCAAGAAGAAATTGAAAAAAATGCTTGTCAAGTTGCAGGAAATACACAAGCTGCACCTGCACAAAGACTAATAGATTTTACACAGAAGCAACTATCTTCTTCGCTTTTGGATACGTCTTATCAACCAGGATTGGTTTCTGTAGAAATGGGAAAAGTTTTACCTCCCGAAATTGTGGAGCGTTTGAGAATTGGTTTTAAGGCTTTTGATAAAAAAATGAAAGGATTTTTGACCAACGAAGCGCAAATTGTGGGAGTAGAAAGTCGTACTTCTTCGCCTGTCCGTATTCCTAGAGAAAGAGAAACAAACGAGCATCCAATTTTGAAACGCTTTTTTCCTTGTGGAGAAGGTGCAGGGTATGCAGGTGGAATTGCTTCGGCTGCTATGGACGGAGAACGCTGTGCTGAGAAGTTGGCAGAATTGTATGGGAAGTAGGAACTGAAAAATTAGGATAGCTAACTTAGAGAACAAAAAACCATTTCAAAAACTAAATTTTGAAACGGTTTTTTTATAAAAATCAATATATTATTTGATTTAGAATTGCTCTAAACGAGAGAAAAAGAAATTTCCTTCAATTTGTGCATTCTCATCAGAATCAGAACCGTGAACAGCATTTGCTTCGATAGATTCGCCATATTTTGCACGAACAGTTCCAGCTTCAGCATCTTTAGGGTTAGTTGCACCAATAAGCTTACGGAAATCTGCTACGGCATTATCTTTTTCTAAGATAGCTGCAACGATATTTCCAGAAGACATATATTTGCAAAGGTCGCCATAAAAAGGACGCTCTTTATGCACTTCGTAAAATTGTCCTGCACGCTCTTCAGAAAGACGAGTAATTTTTGCAGCTACCAAACGGAAACCTGCTTCTTCTATCATTGCCAAAATATTGCCTGTATTATTTGCGCCAAAAGCGTCAGGCTTAATCATTGTGAAAGTACGGTTAGTTGCCATAATTTTTCTAATCCAATTTTGAGTAAAAAATATTTTTGTAGATTTTCTTATACTATCTGATTACAAGAAAAATTCAATGGCGCAAAAGTACACTTTTTTATTTTAAAATAAGAATTAAGACACAAATTATTTTATTCATAAAGTGAAACAGTTTTAGGATTTTCGCTCTATTTTGAGAATTTATAAAAATAGTAACTATATTTGTATTTACTTTTTTTGATTTTAAAATTACATCTAAAATTTAATGATGAATTACTTTACTTTATGCAAATATTATTTTATAAAAATAACTTTTGTGTTTATTTTATCTACTTATCTTACACTAATTACCAATGATTCTTATTCTCAAAATGATTCTACTACTATCAATTTTGAAGAATATCAACCTTTAGAGTCAAAAGGAACTGTTCCTGAAGACTTTCTCCTTTCTGTAAGTGATCGTTATGTTGCCAAAAATGCAACTATTGCAAAAGGAACAGATAAAAAGACAGCTAAAAGTATTGATAACTTCAACCTTCAAAGTAGCTTTTCTCTCAAACAATTATTATGGAGTGGAAATGTTATTTTCGGAGATGATATAAGTCAGTACCTTAATGAAATAGCCACAGAATTATTAAAAGATAATGAAGAGTTACAAGGAAAAGTGCGTTTTTATGTCGTAAAATCTCCTGTTCCAAATGCGTTTGCAAATCCTGATGGAGCTATTTTTATTAATTTGGGTTTAGTTGCTCGTGCTGAAAATGAGGCTCAATTAGCTTATATTTTAGCTCATGAAATTACACATTATGTAAAGCAACATAGTATTAATCAATTTCTTTTTAGAGAAGCAGTTAATAGTAAAAAGAATAAAAAAGCATTCCGTTTTGATAACAAATCAGATGAACTGTACGCCAAACGATTAGCACAAAGTAATTATTCTAAAGAACACGAAATAGAAGCTGATACGTATGGATGGGAAATTTTTAAAGAAACAGAATATGACCTTTTAGCTGCAGCCAAAACTTTTGATATGCTTCAAAATACTCGTCGTCCTTTTGATACACTTGTTTTTGAAAGTAAATTTTTAAATAATTCTTATATTCAACTCCCTGATAGTACTTATTACATAGATACCGTTCATATTGTAGAGCGTGAAGAGCTTGATTCGGCAGAAATAGAAGAGCTTTTGGCTCTAAGTACACATCCAAGCGCAGCCGAAAGACAAGATTTAGCCATGAAGAGAATGAATGAAAGTAGTGTTACAAATGCAGGAAAGGAATATATAATTTCTAAAGAAAAATTTGAACTGGTACAGAAAACAGCTCGTTTTGAACTCTGTCAATTATATCTTTCTGATGCAAAATATATTGATGCACTTTATCATACTTTATTATTACAAGAACAGTATGGAGATAGTAAATATGTCCAAATGTCGCTCACTAAAGCTTTGTATGGTATTGCTAAATATGATAATGAGAAAGCTCGTATTTATTTAGACCAGCTTTACAGCCGTATGGATTGGAATGGTAGAAACTGGTACTTTGCTTTGGAAGAGCTAGATGATTATCAACTTACTGTTTTGGCTCTAGCACACTGTTTCGAAATGCTTGATAAATATCCTAGTGAGGCTTATCTCAAAAATGCCATTCCTAGTCTTTTAATGGATATAAAATTATATTATAGTAATTTTAGTGAAGGAAAGACGATTGGGAAAAAGAAAAATCAAATTAATTATTCAGAAGATTTGATGTATCCTGCTTGGCAAAAAATACAAGCTCATAAAGAGTTTGAAGAGCTTCGTAAGCAAGGAGACCGACTTTATTTAGCTCACAAAAAGGCAGAAAATAGGAGAGAAGACGGCATGTCTGCTGCTGAAATGAAAAAAATGAGTGATAATTTCACACAAGGATATGCACTTGGAATAAATAAAATTGTGATGGTAAATCCTTTTTATATTCGTGTAGATGCTCGGAAAGACCAACCTTTAGATATATTTACAAGTGACAGTATGCAAACTGTTTTTCACCAAGAGCTAAAGCAAAATAGCAAAGATGTTAAGTTAGGACTGGTTTCCTTAAATCCTGTCGCTTTTGGAAAAAATGATGCTGAAAAATTTAATGACTTAGCTGTTATTAATTCTTGGTACAAGGAAATGGGAGAGTCAAATGTAAATATGATTGCTAGTAATTATGATGAATTACAAGCTCTTTCAAAAAAGTATGGAACACCTTATTTTACTAGAATGGCTGTGATAGATAAAAAAGTAAAATTTAGGACTGCTCCAGTATTTGCTTCTATATTTTTCTGGCCTATTATTCCTTATGTAGTATATCGTCAAGCAACTAGACACGAATCTATTTTTATTACGCTGATGCATGATGTAAATACAGGAGAGGTAAAGATGATACAAGGAAATACATCAAAGAAATCTATTAAAAAGAAAAAACTCTCCGAAATTACTCGTTCTCATCTTTTCCAAATCAAACGTAAGAGGAGATAAACCTTTTTCAAAAAATTAAATCTATCAAAAATAAAAAAGACATTTTAATGAAAAATATACTGATTTTGTTTGCCTTCTCATTCTTATTTTCTTTGACTTATCAAGCAGAAGCTCAAGATTATTTTAAGGAACGTCGCTATGAAGGAATTGATTTTAACAAAGCTAAAGTCAAAAAACAATATATTACTATTTCACGTAGGAAGTATGAGGTAGTAAAAAAGGAGGAAGAAGTTATGTTAGGAAAGAAATTCTCCTATGATTCGAAACAGAGGGTTTTCTATGTAAAAAGACAAAAGAAAGCTATGACTTTTCAGGAAACTATTAATTTTATGAAGTATGTTGGTAACCAAGATGGCGCTGCTGGTTTACGTAAATCATTGGTGTATCATTATGCTGGTGTTGGAGCTACATTTGGAGGCTATTTTGTAGCTGCAGGAGGCGTACTTATACTAGTCAATAGTCTTGACAGTAGTAATAGTGGTGCAGGATTTCCTTATGGAGGTTTGGCCTTTATAGGGGCAGGTGGGTTATTATACGGAGGAGGTTATCTTTTAAATAAGAAGGGAGATAACATAATTAAGAAAACGATTCGTTATCATAACAAAAAAGTTCGTAAGTTTTCAAAACCTGTAATTGTTAAGAATGATTTTATGCCTTCTAGTTTGGGTTTTAAATCTGTTCGTACAAATTTACTAAATCCTACTCCTGTCCCTGCTTTAAGTTTGGGTTGGAGCTTTTAAGAATTTAGAATTCTAAAAATTCATATAAGAAAAAGGTAATTGAAATAATAAAAAATTCAATTACCTTTTTTTGATGAAAATGAAAATAGAATAAGATAGATTTACTTTTCTACTCCAAACATTTCCATTACCTCTTCTGAAACTCCCATTGCAGAAAATCCTCCATCGTGATAAAGGTTTTGCATAGTTACTTTTTTAGTAAAATCAGAGAAAAGAGAAATTACAAAATCAGCACATTCTTGAGCAGAAGCGTTTCCTAGAGGTGACATTTTTTCAGCATAATTCATAAAAGCATCAAAACCACCTACTCCTGTTCCTGCTGTTGTTGCTGTTGGAGATTGTGAAACTGTGTTTATTCTTACTTTTTTGGATTTGCCCAAACGGTAGCCATAACTACGAGCAATAGATTCTAAAACAGCTTTTGCATGAGCCATATCACTATAATCAGGGAAAGTTCTTTGTGCAGCAATATAAGTAAGTGCAACAACAGAAGCCTCATCTTTCAAAATATCCATTTTTTCAGCTACTTGAAGCATTTTGTGGAAAGAAAGAGCAGAAATATCAATTGCTTTAAGTGTCCAAGCGTGGTTTAAATCACCATAATCTTTTTTCTTACGAACATTTGGACTCATTCCGATAGAATGCAAAGCAAAATCTAGTTTGCCCCCCAAGTGTGCAGTTGCTTTCTCATAAAGATTTTCCCAATCTTCTATTGAAGTTGCATCAGCAGGAATAACAATAGTGTTACATTTTTCTGCTAACTCTTGAATTGTTCCCATTCTAAGTGCAACAGGTGCATTTGTCAAGACAAACTTTGCACCTTCTGCATGTGCTGTCTCTGCAATTTTCCAAGCAATAGAGTTTTCATCTAAAGCTCCTGAAATAATACCTACTTTTCCTTTGAGTAAATTATACATACGTTTTTTATTTTGTGTTTGCTTTATA
The DNA here is from genome assembly GCF_037126435.1 of Bernardetia sp. ABR2-2B. Classification (GTDB taxonomy): domain Bacteria; phylum Bacteroidota; class Bacteroidia; order Cytophagales; family Bernardetiaceae; genus Bernardetia. Next base: position 3,684,985 of record NZ_CP147020.1, read on the forward strand.
ACCCTCATTGATGCTTTAGACCTCAATGAGAGTTAAAGTATTAATTTAAATTAGATTTTATCTGAATCATCATTCCATATACAATCAATGCCTGTGCAGCCACATAAGTTAGCATCACAAAGACAGGTGCATAAGGAATGGTAAAGTTTTTTACAAAAATATCTATTGCAAGTAACGAATCTGAAAGCATAAATAAAAATGCACCAAAAAAAACATATTCTGTACTTTTCTTCAAAACTTTTCCTGCACGTTCCATTGCCATAAAAGCCATCGTTACAATAACTAAGATATACAAAGGAACAGCTATAAGCATTATAGTATCAAGCCATTTATATAAAAAGGTAAGCATCAAAACAGCCGTTCCGATAAAAGGAATCGCACGAATAAATAATTTTTTAGGCTCATCCAATTCTTGACCATTCAATGATTTTCTGAAAGTAAGAATATACACAATATGAGAAATCAAAAAACTGCCTAATCCCAACATAAAAAATAATGGATTGTAGGATTGAAAGAGCAACAAAATATCGCCCAACCAAGCCAAAGAAAGCGCAATTAAGACAAAATTAGTAAGACTTTTTTTGTGTAGAATTGTTACTTTTCTAGTATTTACATACAAATAGATTCCTAAAATGGGAATGAGAAATGGTTTTGAAGCTAATTCTAATACAAAATCATATTTGTAGTTAGCATATAAATTTAAGACTGTAAAAAAAGCTAAAATGTATAGTAGCCAAGTATGTTTTGATTGAAAGTATTTCATAACTAGATTTTAATTTTTGTCTGTTTATTTGAGAGTTCAAAAATACTTCTTTTTCTATTCTATATCATTCTTAGAAGTAATTTTTTCCACAAAAAAAACCTAAGAATTTCTATAAAAATAGAATTCTTAGGTTTTGATAGAATATCAAAGCTATATTGTTAAGCTAAAGTATATAGGAGTTAGATTACTTAACTTCTACTTCAGCACCAGCTTCTTTAAGTCTGTTAGCCATATCATCAGCTTCTGCTTTAGATGCGCCTTCTTTGATTGCTTTAGGAGCAGTATCAACTAATTCTTTCGCTTCTTTCAAGCCAAGACCTGTAAGTTCACGAACTAATTTTACAACTGCTAATTTAGAGCCACCAGCAGCTTTCAATACTACGTCGAATTCTGTTTGCTCTTCTGCTTCTTCAGCAGTAGCAGCTCCAGGAGCCATCATTACAGCACCACCACCAGCAGGTTCGATGTTATAATCTTCTTTTAAAATGTCTGCAAGCTCGTTAGCTTCTTTTACTGTAAGACCAACAAGTTGTTCTGCGATTGCTTTCAAATCTGCCATTATAGTATCTATTTAATTGAGGTTCGTAAATAAATAAGTCTTAAAAAAATAAAGACTTACTGTATGTAAAAAGGTTGAATAAATCAGTTTAATCTATTTTGGAAAATCTAAACGTGTTTTATTCGGTTAAAAAAGAAATACAACTTGGAAGCAGTATTTTAAATTAAATAATCAGAGCAGAAAAGTAGTTTCTTCCTTAGTTGCCATTTTGTATAAAAAAAATATACAACTACTTACTTTGACTATTTTTTGAGTTGTCTTTTTATAGAGATTTATGTGTAAAATTTCTACAAACCAACTAGTTATTATTCGCCTTTTTCGGCAATTCCTTTAACCATCGCTGCAATACGACCACCACCACTAAGGATAGCTGCAGTAACTGTACGAGCAGGAGATTGAAGAAGCATAACAACTTCACCTAATACTTCATCTTTAGATTTGATTTCACTCAACATGTTGAGTCTTTCTTCTCCAAAGAATAATGCTGTTTCTACTGAAGCAGCTTTAAATACTGGTTTTTCTAGTTTGTTCTTTTTACGAAAATCTTTAATGATTTGTGCTGGAAGTTTTGCAGTTTCTGGAGAGAACATGATAGCAGAAAAGCCTTTCAAAGCTCCTTTTTCTACCAATGGTTCGAAGTCCCCATCAATTTGCTCTAATGCCTTACGAATAAGTGTATTTTTAGCTACACGGTATTCTATGCCTTTCTCAAAACAAGCACGACGAAGTGCATTTGTTTGAGCAACACTCATTCCAGAAGAATCAGTTACATAAAAATTCGCTGAATTAGAAAACTTCTCCACCAAATCCTTAACTACTTGTGTTTTTTGATCACGATTCATAGTATTATTGAGTTTTGTGGTGGATTAATTATAGACCTTTGATAGACGATTTGTCAATCTTAATAGATGGACTCATTGTTGTCGAAAGGTGGACACTTTTCATGTAAGAGCCTTTTGCAGTTGCAGGTTTCAAACGAACAAGCGTAGCAAGTAATTCACTAGCGTTGTCTTTGATTTGCTCTGCTGTAAAAGAAGATTTACCAATACTTGCATGAATAATACCCGTTTTATCAACACGGAAGTCAATTTTACCAGCCTTTACGTCCGTAACAGCTTTAGCTACGTCCATTGTAACAGTACCAGCTTTTGGATTTGGCATAAGACCACGAGGACCTAATACTCTACCCAAACGACCGACTTTCGCCATTACAGTTGGCATTGTAATAATAACGTCCATATCTGTCCAGCCACCTTCAATTTTAGCGATATAATCGTCTAAACCTACCATATCAGCACCAGCTTCTTTGGCTTCGGCTTCTTTATCTGGAGTAACAAGAGCAAGTACACGTACTTTTTTACCTGTTCCGTGAGGAAGAGTAACCACGCCACGAACCATTTGGTCTGCTTTACGTGGATCTACACCCAAACGCACATCGATATCAACAGAAGCATCAAATTTAGCAAGATTGATTTCTTTAATCAATTCACTTGCCTTATCCAACATATACTCTGCTTGAGGATCGTATTTTGAAAGGGCTTCCTTACGTTTTTTAGTTAATTTTGCCATAACATTGTTGTAGTCAAACGATTAAATTTAATTAATCTCCTACGTTTAATTTTGTGAATAAAAATATTCTTTTCCTCTACTACCTGTAATTAAAATGTTAATTATTCAGCAGTTTCCCAAGGAGCTTTTCCAGTAACGTTCAGACCCATACTTCTAGCCGTACCTGCTACCATTTTCATAGCAGAGTGTACAGTAAAGGCATTTAAGTCTGGCATTTTCGTTTCGGCAATAGTTTGGATTTGATCCCAAGTTACTTTACCTACTTTTTCACGATTTGGAACGCCTGATCCTTTTTTCACTTTTGAAGCCTCAATTAAGAGTGCCGCAGCAGGAGGAGTTTTGATGATAAAGTCAAAAGAACGATCGCCAAAAACTGTAATCTCTACTGGCAAAGTTTGTCCCATACGGTCTTGAGTAAGAGCATTAAAACGCTTACAAAATTCCATAATATTGACACCTTTTGCACCAAGAGCAGGACCTACTGGAGGAGCAGGATTAGCTTGACCACCTTTTACTATGACTTTAAGTTTAGCACTTATTTCCTTTGCCATGATTGTGAAACGGTTGTTGTGATGTAATTAATTAAAACAGTCAGAATACATTGTATAAACTAGCTATCTTAAATAACCACTTTACAGATTACTAACAAATGCTACAATACTGATAATTTAATAGTTTAAAAGTTGATAGATACTCATGGAAGCTTCATATCTAAAAACTAGAATTTTAAACCACTAAATTTTTGGAGACAAATCTATAAATAAGTTGTAGCTCTTAACTTATAGATTTATATTTTAAGTTTTGAAAGTTTACTTTCCAACCTTTCAAAATTATTTTTTTAGTTTAACTGGTTATTGGTCACTATTGACTGATAACTAATAATTATTCTTCTTTTTGCACTTGAGAATAATTTAATTCTACTGGCGTACTTCTACCAAAAATCTTAACAATTACACTCAATTTTTTCTTTTCTTCTTGATGCTCTTCAATAGTTCCACTAAACCCAGCAAAAGGACCTTCCATTACTTTGATAGATTCTCCTACCATAAATTGTGTGTCATCTTTTACTTCATCTTGGTCAGCAGCTTCTACTTTTCCTAAAATACGAGCCACTTCAGAATCTCTCATTGGAAGAGGTTTGTCTGTCAGAGGCTGTCCATCTACTCTTAAAAATCCAATAACACTTGGTAGATTGATAAGTTGATGAATAAGTTCTCCACTATTTGGCGAGTCTAAATCTACATTTACAAGTACATAGCCAGGTAAATAATTACGCTCAACAGCTACTTTTTTTGTTTTTCCATCTTTCGCTTTACGAATTTGGAATACTTTTTCGGTAGGGTTGATAATTTGACCAAAATATTCTTGTAGATTATTGATAACTATATCTTTTTCAAGATACTCTTTCACGCTGCGTTCTTTTCCAGAAACAACACGCAAAATATACCATTTGAGTTCGCCCATAATTTTGTTAGGAGTGAGTTGTAAGTTGTCGGTAATTTATTTGAGTTGTAATTTCTTTTACTAGAATGATTTATAAATCTCACCTAGACCAAATTGGAAGGCTTGATCCATTGCAAAGACGATAAGTGCAAAGATAAGCGATGCAACAAGGACAACTACAGAAGTCTGTTGAAGACTTTTGAATGAAGACCAAGTTACGTGTTCGGTCATCTCATCACGAGATTCTTGCAAAAATTCGATTACTTTTTTCATACTGAGTATAATTTGTCTTATCGTAAGTTCGTCTAATGTGATTATTCTATTAGACTTTTTTTTTAACTTCTTTTTATCTTAAAAATAAAAAAAACAGAGTAAAAAAACTCTAAAAAAAGTGAGTTTGATAGATTTTACGTTGATTAAAAACGTGCTATCAAACTCACTATAATAATCATTTAGAAAAAGCCAATTGATTTTTTCTAAATCAAATTATATATTTTATCGTATTTGTTTCTGATTTGCACGAGCGGAGGGACTCGAACCCACGGCCTGCGGTTTTGGAGACCGCTGCTCTGCCAACTGAGCTACACTCGTGTGTTTTAGTTGTCTTTAATGAAGTGCAAAATTACAATTTATTTTTGAATTAGCAAACTTATTTCTAAACTTTCGTAACATTATCTACAAACTAAATAAAAAAGCCTAGATAATTATTATCTAGGCTTTTTTATTTGATTATTTTAGGGGCTTATTTAGTGTCCCACCATAATTTTGTAGTTAAAGCGTCTGCTCCTTGTGCAGCAACAGCTGCTGTATAGCTTTCTCCATTTGAAGATTGCTCATTGATAGGATATAGAATACGTACTGGGACATTTCCATCACCTTCTAATGCGCCATCTGCAGGTGCTTGAAGGATACCAAAGTCAAGACGACGGTACTCAGTCCAAGCTTCTAATCCTTGCATATAAAGGGCTACCCATTTTTGTTTACCTATGATTTCATTCCACTCTTGTCCACTCGCTTTAAGTGCAGAGTAACTAACGTTAGATTGTGCTGTATAAGCAGCAATATCTTGGTCAGATAGGCTTCCATCACTCCAGTAGTTCATAGAAGCACTAATACCAGAGTTGTAATATTCTGCTGCAGAACCAGAAGAAACAAATCCTCTTTCTACACCTTCTGCTAACAAGAATTGTACTTCTGAATAGGTCATCAAAATACCTGGAGATGTAGGTTGCAATACTAAATCAGATGGTTGAGAAATATCTTGATCAGCAGTATTTGCAGCATCACTTTCTGATAGTCCATAAACCTCTCCTACGTACTTCACATCCATTGGGTCACTAGGGCTACTTGACAATGTAGGCGCAGCATACAAGGCAAGTCTTGGGTCGTTCAAGTCTAATAACTGCTCTACAAAGACATTACTCATAGCAAAGTCTCCACGTGTTTTACGATCCTCATTTAAAGGATTATTATTAGGAGCAGCAGAAAGATAGCTAAATAGTGCATTATCACTATTGCTCTGAAAAACGCCTGCAGCTACAGCTGAAGAAACAGTTTGTTGAGCAAGTGATGGAGATACATCAGCAATTCTCATTCCTACCTTTAGCTTCAAAGAGTTAGCAAACAAAAGCCATTTGCTCATATCTCCATTATATATAACATCACCTAATACTCTAGCTCCTCCTGTATTAATAGAAGAAACAGCATCATTTAAGTCATTGATGATTCCGTTATATACTTCTTCTTGTGAATCATATTTTGGATATAAGAACTCATCAGGATTACCTGCTTGAGAGAAAGGAGCTGCTCCCCATGTATCAGTAATTATTTGATACATATAAGCACGTGTAATCTTAGCTACTGCAATTTGATTTTCTGTTGCACCAAATCCCACATACGCATCGGGGTTTTCTGTATTCAAACGAATAATTTCGTTCAAGTCAGCTATAACACCTGCATAGTAAATAGCCCACAGGGTATTACTAATTCCTGGACGGAACGCATAACGACTCTCATCAGAATATTGATTAGAAGCCCAGTATTGAGAAAGCTGCATTCCTCTTCTACCGTTTGCCCACTGATCCCAAATATTATCTGTCAATTCTTTTTGTGCTGATGTAAGCAAAAAAGAAGGAAAGGCTGTACTAGGCTCATCTGGATCAATATTTATATCTGGGTCTGGATTACAACCAAACATGAAAGTAGCTAAAGATGCTGCTACTAAAGTATGCTTATATTTTTTTATTATTTTTATCATTTTGAATACGAATTTTATAGTTTGAACAAAAATGGTTTAGAAAGAAAGGTTCAAATTGAATCCCCAGCTACGTTCGCCTGGTAATCCACCACCTTCAAAACCTTGAACATTACCAGCACTTACACCATCTTGAGGGTCAATATGAGGAGCGTTACGGAATAGAATAGCTACATTTCTAGCTACAAATGATAAAGACGCTCTTTGGAATGGTGTCTTACTAACAAATGAAGTAGGAAGCGTATAACCAAACTGAATTTCACGAAGTTTAATATAACTTGCATCAAAAACATTTAGAGAAGCACGTCCACGAGAGAAATAATCTACTCCCCAAGTTTGTGCATTTATTGCAGTTGCGTTTGCAGTACCATCAGAAATAGGGTAACCATCTTCGTTTACTCCTGTTTGTACTACAGCATCAATTACTACACCATCTTCACGCATAGAACCTTCTGCAGTTTCTTCCAAGACTCCACTATAATGACCAAACATGTTAGTAACTGAATATACACTACCGCCCATTTGTCCATCAACTAAAACACTAAGTCTAAAGTTTTTGTATGAAAAAGTATTGTTGATACCACCTGTCCAGTCAGCCATAATTGAAGGACCTACACCAGCAGTTGGTTCTAATACATAACGACCATTTGTTCCTACAATATAGCTTCCATCAGTATGTTTAGCAATAGTTGGACCTACAAATACTCCGTATGATTCTCCTTCACGAGCCTCTAAGAATACACTAAATAGTGAAGCCAAACGAAGAGTAGTTACTCCTTCAGCAAGTTCAACAACTTCATTTCTGTTTCTAGCCCAGTTAAGTGTTGCGTCCCAAGTAAATCCACTCGTATTTAATACTTTTAAGTTCAACATAGCTTCTATACCTCTGTTAGCTACTGAACCAGCATTAATAACAGTTCTTGTATAACCTGTAGTTGGAGAAACAGGAACACCAAATATTTGATCCTTAGTAACAGAGTTATAATATGTTACATCAAGACCTACTCTGTTTTTGAAAAGATTTACTGTTGCCCCAATTTCCCAAGCATCAGTTCTTTCTGGACGCAAGTTAGGATTATTTCTTTCATTAGGAACAGTCATGTTACCATTGCTGCCAAAGTTTTGGTTTACTTCATAAGTAGTTAGAATACGATAAGGGTCTGTATCATTACCTACCTGTCCGTAACCTGCACGTAACTTACCAAAAGAAAGCCAATCTGCCTCTAATTTTTCAGAGAAGATAAAGCTACCTGTAACAGAAGGATAGAAATAAGAATTATTACCATCTGGAAGTGTAGAAGACCAGTCATTTCTACCTGTAACATCTAAGTAAAATGTAGATTGATAGCCAAATGAAGCACTAGCAAATAAAGAGTTTACTATTTTTCTACTACCATCATCTCTTACTTCTGGAGTACCTGCAGAGTTTCCAATATTAAAGTAGTTAGGAACATTCAGACCATCTTGTGTACCTGAAAAATTACGTTTATAATTTCTAACACGACTGTTAGCACCTACCATAGCAACTAAACTTAAATCTTCTGTTAGGTTGTGAGTAGCATTCAAGATAAAGTCATAGTTATTATCTGTTACTGTACGTAGGTCTTCATTATAAAAAGGAATATTGACAGAACCAATAGCTGTTCTTTCTGTTCTACGATCTGTATAAGTATCAACCAAAGCACGACCCGTAGCACTTAACCAAGGAAGTATTTGATATGTAATAGCTGCATTACCATATACTCTATCTCTTTGATCTTCTGAGTAGTTTTGATGTACCGTCCATGCAAAATTATCAAAGTAGTTAGGAGAAGCATCATCTGCACTTACCCTGTTCCAAGTAATTTGAGAGCCATCACTAGTAATATAATTATTAAAAAGACGATCTGTATCTAACTGACGTTGATACCACTGATTAAACATAGACATAATACCCTCACCATATCCAGTTTGTGGACGACCTTTACCTCTCTGATTTACATAATTAAAACCTATTGCAGTACTAAGTTTCTCAGAAAGTTTTGATGAGCCGTTAAAGCTAAGTGTATTACGCTTAATCTCTGAACCAGGGAAAGTACCCTGTTGATCAACATTTGTGTAAGATAATCTGAAAGTAGCTTTTTCATTACCACCAGAAAGAGATAAACTATTACTAAACATAGTACCACGATCAAAGAAGTCTTTTACATTTCCTTCACTTGCTACTAAAGGACGACCTACTCCAAAGTTTTCTGTGTCTTCAGGGTTAAAACTATCCCAATGACGAGCCGTGATAGAACCATCTAGAGGAAGACCCCAGCTACCATCAAGACCATAATTAAGAATAGCATTACCATTATCATCTGTTACAAGGTTTCCATCTGAATCTCTTAGACCAGCAGCACCATATTTATTTTGATAGTTAGGCAGTATATATACATCTTGAAACTGAACACCAGAGTTGAAAGTAACACCAAGACCTTTGCGTTTTGTTCCTTTCTTAGTAGTGATAAGAATAACACCGTTTTGACCACGAGAACCATATAAAGCACTTGCAACAGCACCTTTCAATACGTTTACAGATTCAATATCATTTGGGTTAATATCTTGAGCTGCGTTTCCATAGTCAATACCTCCACCACCTCTTGCTTGATTTCCTGCACTTGCAGTACCCTCATCGCTAGCAAAGTTTGAGTTATCGATAGGCACACCATCAACAACAAATAGAGGTTGATTTTCTCCTGTAATAGAGCTATTACCTCTAATAACAACACGAGATGAGCCTCCAATAGAGTTAGAGCCAGTAATCTGAACACCAGCAATTTTACCATTTAGAGAGTTCACTACGTTCATTTCTCTAGCTTGAACTAAGTTGTCTCCTTTTATTTCTTGCGTTGCATAACCTAAAGATTGTTTTTCTCTAGATACTCCAAATGCAGTAACTACTACTTCTGTAAGTTCAGAAGCATCAGAAAGTTGTACATCAATAGAAGTACGAGTACCAACAGCTACCTCTTGCATTTCATAACCTATAAAACGAAAGACGAGTGTATCTTTCCCATCAGGTAAAATAATAGAGTATTTACCCTCTAAGTCGGTTGTTGTACCTGTGTTTGTTCCTTTTACCTGTACAGTTGCTCCAGGTAAACCACCTTGTGCGGCATCTATAACGGTTCCAGTAATTGTTCGCTGCGCCCATGCTGAACCGATCAGCATAAGACTCATTAGCGTACTTAGTAATAATTTTCTCTTCATGAGATTAGTTAATGTTAATTTAAAATAAACAATTGATCAGAATTAAATCGGAAGGTTGCTTTTCAGCAATGATGTTAAGGCAATATAACAAAAATGTTATGTTAAAACAATTTTTAAGAAAAATCGTTTAAGCCCAAATCTAATAAAAAACTGATTTTCCTTTTAATAAAGGAAGTGAAAAAAAACAGAAAATACATTTTCGCTTACAGTAAGAAAGTTAATTTATTATATAAGGAAAAATGTGGCTTTAATGCTATTATAAAATAATTATTTGGTCAATAAATAAATAAGCCAAATAAAAATAATACATAAGCCTTTAAATGAAATTTTCTATCCTGCCATAAAAGTATATCATATCTCTTAATAATCCAAAACAAATACTAATAATTAACAACCTAGCGTAGCTAATTTATAATGAGTTTAAAATAGCTTTTTGATAGTAATACTTTTTGATTTTTTATCAAAAATAATTAAGCGAAATCATAAAAAAATATAAATTATTCAATTCATATCAAGCTACCTAAGAATAGATAGAAATACTACTTCAACCGATAATTGAAAACTTTGAGGTATATTGATTAATTTTGTGTTTTAAGATTATTCTCAATTTCTAATCTCTTATTCTCTAATTTATATTCTATGGTTCATTTAGATAGTTATTATTTCAACAAAAAGCGTGTGTTGGTTCGTGTAGATTTTAATGTACCTTTAAAAGAGGAAAATGGGAAGTTCATAATTACAGATGATACTCGTCTGAAGGCTGCACTACCTACCCTCAAAAAAATACTCAAAGATGGTGGAAGAATTATTTTGATGTCGCATTTGGGAAGACCTAAAAATGAAGGAGAGTATGAAGAAGAAGGCAAAGGAGAAAATAAATTTTCTTTAAAGCATATCGTAGAATATTTAAAAGAACACTTGAACACAGAAGTAGAGTTTGTAGAAAATATTACAAGTGAAGCAACTTTTGAGAAAGTAAAAAAACTCAAAAGAGGCGAAGTTATTTTATTGGAAAATGTTCGTTTTTATAAAGCAGAAACCAAAATAGATAATGAAAACCATACAGAATTTGCCAAGAAACTAGCTCGTTATGGGTATGTATATGTAAATGATGCCTTCGGAACAGCTCATAGGAAACATGCCTCAACAGCAACGGTAGCAGAATTTTTTGACAAAAAAAACAGAGTTTGTGGTTATATAATGCATAATGAACTAGAAAATGCAAAAAAAGTATTAGAAAAACCAGAACGTCCTTTTGTGGCAATTATGGGAGGAGCAAAAATTTCTGATAAAATAATGATTATTGAAAAATTATTAGATAAAGTTGATTCTCTTATTATAGGTGGTGGAATGGCTTATACATTTTTTAAAGCACAAGGAGGAAAAATTGGAAGTTCTTTAGTAGAGGAAGACAAATTAGAATTAGCAAACGAACTTTTGAGAAAAGCAGAGGAAAAAGAAGTAAAAATCTACCTACCAAAAGACTCTCTTGCAGCCGATAAATTTGATAATAATGCAACTAAAAAACCTGTAAATAATACAGAAATCCCTGACGGTTTTATGGGCTTAGATATTGGAAAGGAAGCACAAAAAGAGTTTGCAAAAGTTTTGAAAGACGCAAAAACAATACTTTGGAATGGTCCTATGGGAGTTTTTGAAATGTCTAATTTTGCAGAAGGAACAAAGCAAGTAGGAGAAGCTGTAATAGAAGCAACCAAAAATGGAGCTTATTCGCTTATTGGTGGTGGTGATTCGGCAGCAGCTATTAATCAAATGGAAGCTGGAGATAAAGTATCCTATATTTCGACAGGTGGTGGTGCGCTTTTAGAGTATTTGGAAGGAAAAGAATTACCAGGAGTAACGGCTTTGGAAGGATAATTTTTGTTAGAATTACTTCAGTAAAAAATCTATTTTACACAAGACCCTAAGTATTTTCATTAAGAATATCTTGGGGCTTTTTTTTTTATAAACTTTCTGTTTGAGTTGGGTTTTTATTATATTTAGGAGAAACAATTTTACACAAACACAAAACAATACAACTATGATGACGATGCAACAATGGCTTGATAAATATGGAGAAAGCCATCAAAACCATACTAATAAACTCATTCATTGGGTTTGCGTTCCTACCATTTTTTTTAGTGTTTTGGGATTGCTTTGGAGTATTCCACACCAGTTTTTAGTAGATTTATTCCCTTTTATGGGTAATTTTGCAAATTTTGCTACCATATTTTGTATTGCTTGTTCTATCTTTTATCTGCGCCTTTCTTTTCCTATTTTTCTAGGAATGATTGGAATTGCTGTTGTTTATCTTTCAATTTGTAATTGGATTGATACTAGCCTTTCTGTTCCTCTTTGGGCAGTTTCGCTTACTATTTTTGTGGTAGCTTGGATAGGGCAATTCATTGGACATAAAATTGAAGGAGAAAAACCTTCTTTTATTGATGATTTGAAGTTTCTTTTGATTGGTCCTGCATGGTTGCTTTCTTTTGTTTTTAGTAGCTTGGGAGTTAAATATTAAATTGTACAATTACAAATTTTTGTTTTCTTAAAGAACTACGAAATACATTTTGACCACAGAGAATGAGGAGAAAAACCAAGAGAATAAGAATACACTTTTATAGAACTATCGTTGAAAAATAATTTAGAAAACTACCTTCAAAAACAGCTTCAAAACAAACTAAATAAGCGTAAAGAAGAAAACAATTTGCGTTCATTAGTTTTACCAAACCCAAATAATATCGATTTTTTTTCGAATGATTATTTGGGTTTGGCTCGTAATCAAGAATTACAAAATCATATTTTAGAAGAATATAAAGTTCAGAGTAATCGTTTCAAAACTTCTCGCAATGGCTCAACAGGTTCTCGTCTTTTGTCTGGACATAATGAGTATTTTGAAGAAGTAGAAACTCAATTAGCTTATTTTTTTTGTGCAGAAAAAGCATTATTTTTTGGCTCTGGTTATCATGCAAATGTTGCTCTTTTATCTTCTATTTTGACACGAAATGATGTGATTTTATATGACAATTTAGTTCATGCATCTTTAAAAGAAGGTTATAGATTAAGTCAAGCCAATCATTTTTCATTCAAGCACAATGATTTAGAAGATTTAGAAAAGAAAATTTTACGCATACAAAAAAAGACGCATCGTCATGCGTCTCAAACCAATGAAAACCAAACTATTCTAGTTGTCGTGGAATCTGTCTATTCAATGGATGGAGATATTGCCCCTCTTCGACAGCTAGTGCAGATTTGTGAAAAGTATAATGCAAATTTAGTAGTAGATGAAGCTCATAGCACAGGAGTTTTTGGTAAAAATGGAAATGGTTTAGTTACAGAATTAGGGTTAGAAAAACGAGTTTTTGCTAGAATAAATACGTTTGGAAAAGGTTTTGGAACTCAAGGAGCTGTCATTTTGGGAAGTGAAACACTTATAAATTATCTCATAAATTTTGCTTTGCCTTTCATTTATACCACTGCGCCACCACTTTTTCAGTTAGTTTCTGTCAAAAAAGCAATGGATTTTCTTCAAATCTATCAAAAAAAAATAAATCAAAAATTACATCAAAATATAGAATTATTTGTTTATCAAAGCAAAAAGGTTTTGTATTCAGATTCAGATAATAGTTTTACTAACTCAAAAACGCCTATTCAGATTATTCCTATAAAGGGAAATGAAGAATGCCAAAAAGTAGCTTTAGAATTACAAAAAAAAGGCTTTGAAGTTCGTGCTATCAAATCTCCAACTGTAAAAAAAGGAGATGAGCGTTTACGAATTTGTTTGCATAGTTTTAATACAGAGGAGGAGATTATGAGATTGTTGGAGGTTTTACGTAGAACCAATGGTTCTATAAAACAATTGAGTTAATCTTTGCTTTCAAGCTTCTGATTTGTATGTTGTCTTCCTCTAATTCTTTTGAAAAAATAGATAATGCTTTCTCTAAAAAGTCTTTTTGTAATTTTTTGTCTTTATTCAACAGAGCTAAATCAGCCTTAACTAAATAGATTTCAGCAAAATTCAAATGATTTTTATCAAACAAATCTTCATTCATTTTTAAGGAAATTTTTAAATGCCTATCAGCTTTTATAGGATTTTTCTGAAGAATGTATAAACGTGCCATGTTCAGATATAAAGTAGCTGAAGAATAATGAGAAGCATCTTTGAAAGCATCTTTATGGATTTTTAAAGCATCATTAAAAAGAGTGTCTGCTAGTTTATAGTTTTTTTTCTCCAAATGTATAAGAGCTAAACCATTTGAAGCTGTTGCTGTACTCATATCATTGGAAGCATTCATTTTTTTATCTATTTCAATGACTTCATTATAAAGTTTTTCTGATTTTTTGAGTTTGTTTATAGAATAATTGAGGTAAGCCCAGTTATTTATAAAATTATATATATCTATATTCTCATTCTCTTCTAGTATTGATTCTATTTGCTTGATATACTCTTGCGCTATATCAAAATTATATAGTTTTATTTCTATGAGAGCAAGTTCTATAAGTAAATTTGCTCTGATAGATTCATTTTTCTTTGTTTTTTTATGTATAACCAAACACTCTTTATATTGATTTTTTGCTTCTTGATAGTTTCCTTTGATTACGTTAAGGTTTGCATAAGAAGCTAAATAGGATTTATAAAAAGCGTTTATTTTTCCAGTTTCCTTTTCAACAATCTCTAAAGATTTTTTTATGTAATTCTCTGACTTTTCATAATTAGATAATTCAATATTTACTAGATGTAAAGCATAATTACATAAAGCAATATTTCCATTATACACTTTTTCATCTTGCCCATAAAGAGATAAAGATTTAGAAAGAATAGAGTCAGCTTCTTTGTATTTGTAGAAATGACCCTTTACAAGTCCATAATGGTACAAAGCAGACCAATAAATATCATTATTTTCATCATTCAAATAGAAAAAAGATTGATTGAGATTGTTTAGAGCTTCTTGATAATTAAAGGACTTTTGATGATTAATAGCTGTTTTCTTATATAAATTGGCTAATTCAATTCTATTTTCATTATTCAAAGAATCTTTCAGTAAACCATCTATAACAGGTTTGTAATATTGATTTGATAATTCATAATTTTCTATTTTAGAGAGGTAATCTCCTCCTGCCTCATATGTGTAAAGAACTTTCTGATTAGCTTTTTCTCCGAGAGATTGAGCAATACTAAAAGCATTTTTAAAAGTATAAAGAGCTTCTTCATTTCTGTCTAGTTTACTAAGAGTTCTTGCAATGAGAGTTAGCGAAGTTATTTCTTCCTCTTTCCAGTTTCCACCTTGAAAATTATAGATAGTCAGAAATTGATGAGCTATTTTGAAGTTTTTTAATTCCTCTTCTTTAGTTCTACTATTGTTCATGGCATGGTTGTAATAGGAACGATACAACCTATCATAGATAAGATTCATTTTTTGGAGGTCGTATTTTTGTAGAAATAATGTATCTACTATTCCATTATCTGAAAGAATTTTGTTACTAGGAATATCAAGCCACAATCTACCATTTTGCTCTGCTTTGGTAGCATAATCTATTGCTTTTTCGTATTCTTCATTTTTTAAAGCAGTTTCTGTTTTTTTGTTATATTCTACTACTTTCAAGTTGTGTTGTAAATGTTTTCTAGGGGCATTGAGATAATATATAACCGAAGTATATGGAATAAAATCTGTTGGAATATAAAAGAAAAATGCTGTAAAAAGAGTGATGACAAACGAACGAATAAGAATTAGTTTATTTTTATTTACAAATACTTTCTCTTTACGTTTTATAAATAATAAAATAGCGATTAATAAGCAAAATATAATGTTTGGAACAGGAAAATATAAGGTATAGTTATTAGTATCAGGCATTATTTTTTTCCAGAAAAAGAATAAAGCTAATCCAAATACTACTCCTGCTACTATTGAAACTGTATTATTTTCTTTTTCAGAATCGTTTAAAAGCCAATAACCTCCGATTAGATAAGATAAACTCAATAATAAATTTGAAACTACAAGAAGAAATGTAGCTCCTGTAAAATCAAAAAGCTGTATAAAGATAAATACAACAAAAAGTCCTAGAATAATTTTTTCGTATAATTTCATAAAGTAAAATTACAAAAAAAACTCCTCCAAAATTCAAAAGAACTTTAGAGGAGTTAATTTTTATATAAAATTGTTGCTTGTGTCTCCACGAGCGACAATTAATAAGACTAAATTACTTCTTTTCAGAATCTACTTCTTCGTAATCTACATCTGTTACATCTTCTGCATTTGCGCTAGATGGCTCTTGAGAAGCATCAGTTTGCTGACCTGCAGCTCCTGCACCACCCATTGGGTCTTCTGGGTTTCCACCTGCATTCGCATACATTTCTTGCGAAGCTGCACCCCATGCACCTTCAAGAGTTTCTAAAGCTACTTTGATTTTCTCTACATCTTTCTCTGCGTGAGAAGTACGTAGGTCTTTCAATGCTGCTTCGATAGCTGTTTTGTTTGCTTCAGAAAGTTTATCTCCGTATTCTTTAAGCTGCTTTTCTGTTTGGAAAACCATTGAGTCTGCTTTATTGATTGTCTCAATATTTTCTTTTGCTGCTTGGTCTTCACTTGCATTTGCTTCTGCTTCTTGACGCATTTTTTCGATTTCTGCATCTGTAAGTCCAGAAGAAGCTTCAATACGTATTTTTTGCTCTTTTCCAGAAGCCATATCTTTTGCAGATACATTTAATAAACCATTTGCATCAATATCAAAAGTAACTTCTACTTGTGGAATACCACGAGGTGCTGGTGGAATACCGTCTAAGTGGAAACGACCAATCGTTTTGTTATCTTTTGCCATTGCACGTTCTCCTTGTAAAACGTGGATTTCTACTGATGGCTGATTATCTGCTGCCGTAGAGAATACCTGTGATTTACGAGTAGGAATCGTAGTGTTTGACTCAATAAGTTTTGTCATTACGCCACCCATTGTTTCAATTCCTAAAGAAAGAGGAGTTACATCTAATAATAAAACGTCTTTTACTTCTCCTGTAAGTACACCACCTTGAATAGCTGCACCTAATGCTACTACTTCGTCAGGATTTACTCCTTTTGATGGTTTTTTACCAAAGAATTTTTCTACTGCTTCCTGTATCTTAGGAATACGAGTAGAACCACCTACTAAGATTACATCATCTACATCAGAAGCCGAAATACCTGCATCTTTTAATGCTTCTTTACAAGGCTCTAATGTTCTTTTTACTAAATCGTCTGTTAATTGCTCAAATTTAGCTCTTGAAAGTGTCGTAACTAAGTGTTTAGGAACGCCATCAATTGGCATAATATAAGGCAAGTTGATTTCTGTTTGAGTAGAACTAGAAAGCTCAATTTTTGCTCTTTCTGCTGCTTCTTTCAAACGTTGTAAAGCCATTGGGTCTTTACGTAAATCTACATTATAATCATCTTGGAATTGGTCTGCTAACCAACCGATAAGAACTTGGTCAAAGTCATCTCCACCCAAGTGCGTATCTCCGTTTGTTGATTTTACTTCAAAAACACCATCTCCTAATTCTAGGATAGAAATATCAAATGTACCACCACCCAAATCAAATACGGCAACAGTCATGTCTTTGTCTTTTTTATCAAGACCATACGCTAATGCTGCTGCTGTTGGTTCGTTGATGATACGACGAACTTTCAAACCTGCAATCTCTCCAGCTTCTTTTGTTGCTTGGCGTTGTGCATCATTGAAGTAAGCAGGAACAGTAATTACTGCTTCTGAAACCGTTGTACCCAAATAATCTTCTGCTGTTGATTTCATCTTTTGAAGAACCATAGCCGAAATTTCTTGTGGCGTATATTCACGGTCGTCTATCTTTACACGAGGCGTATTATTTGCTCCTTTTACTACTTTGTAAGCAACATATTTCATTTCCTTCTCTACCTCAGAAAAGCTATCTCCCATAAAACGCTTGATAGAAGCAATCGTTTTTTCTGGGTTTGTAATAGCCTGACGTTTTGCAGAATCTCCTACTTTACGTTCGCCATTATCTAAAAATGCTACGATTGAAGGTGTAGTTCGTTTTCCTTCACTATTTGTGATTACTACTGGCTCGTTACCTTCCATTACCGAGACACACGAGTTTGTTGTTCCTAAGTCAATACCAATAATTTTTCCCATATCTATTTTAAGTCTTTTTTAAATTAGTGATTTAAGTATATTAAAAAATGGAGTGATTTCCTTTAAATTATAAAAATGAATTTTGAATTTTTGTTTGATTCAATTCTCTATTTTTATTTGTATGACAAGTATTTTACAATAGATATACCAACCTTAAAAAAACTAAGAAAATGAGAATTTAGGAAAAAGAATGACAAAAAAAATGACAAATTGACAGATTGTAGAATCAAATTAAAATTATACTTCTTAAAATCAGACAGTTAGGCTTTTTGTGATTTTGGAGTTTGACAGGGTTTTGTATAAAAAATACTCATCAATATAATTATGCAATCAAATCCAATTATTCATACCTAAAACAATTTAGTTTACTACTCGTATAAATTTAAAATCGTAGCTACAAGTTGTTAGAATTCATAAATGAAAAAATCTAAAAGTTTCAAACGAAGGAAACAGAAAAAACGAGTTAAAAAATATAGTCCAAACCTAGTAAAATTAGAAACTAAAAAAGAAAAAATGACCTCAAGTAAGGTCTGGAGTATTCTTCTATTAGTTTGTTTAGTCTTTCTGTTTTTTCTGCCTAGAGAAATAGCTTATCCAGAAAGCAGGAATGATATTGTAATGTCATTTTTTATTGTTGTAGTAATTCCTTTTTTAGTGTATAAAATAGTAATTCCTTTTGACGAGGAAGGAATAGTAACTACATTTATTTGTTTGGTTTCAACAATAATATTTGGGTTTGCAATCGCTCAATTCCATGACTATCAAAAAGAAAAAGAATTACGAATGCACGGTGTAAAAACTAAGTGTTTTGTTATTGATAGAAAAATGACCTATAAAGGTGGTTCTTACGATATAAAATGTAAATATCTTGTAAATGGAAAAGAAATAAAGACATATTTTCACAATGAAGGAAAAAATGAATACAAAGTTGGGAATACGCTAGAACTTGTTTATAATAAGGAGTTTCCTAAAATGTATAGAATAAATATTGAGTGAAATTAATCATTTAGCTTCTAAAGCCTTTATAATTAAAATACAATCTTCCTACTAAAAAATCTACCTTCATCATCTCTAAAACGAACAAAATAAATCCCTTTTGCTTTATCTGCTCCACTAAAAGGAAAAGAAATAGCTTTTTGAAATTCTGAAATAGAAATAGTCTTTTGTACTCTTCCTAAAATATCTATTATTTCTATCTGTTGTAATATGATTTTATCATTCCATTCTACCAAAAAAAAATTAGGTTGAGAAGTAATTTTTATTTGCTCAAAAAAAGCTCTTTCTTGTTCATTTTCTATCGATAAAATAGTCTTTGTTCGGATTTGTGCTTTGTCAGAACCTCCTCCATTTCCTCCTGTGAATTGAGAGTAAGCTGGGAAAGAAAATAAAAGTAGAAAGAGCAGAGTTGTGTAAGTTGTTGGTGTCGCTACGCTAAAACACCAAAAACGGCTAAGAGATAGTAGAATAAATAGTTTTTTCATTTTATGTCTTTTACGACAGCTTGGAAGCTATCGGCTACAGTTATAATTTAATAATTTCGATTCCTACTTTTCCAGTAGCTTTTACATAAATGCGAACATGGTCTTTATCAATTTGAATAAAACGAGGCGAAAGCTCAAATTCTTTTAAGTCAAATAAAGCTGTTTTTCCTGTCTTGCCTTTTGAAAGAGCTGTTTGGATAATATTGGGTAATTTTTTGACATAATCGTCCAAAGGTAAAATCAATAGTTTTTGTATTTCTTCTTTAACAGTTCCTTTGAGCATCCAATCTGCAGCTGACAGTAAATATTCTTCACTTTGCAAATCGTAATCAAAATTATCAAAATGCAGCGAATTGTTCAATGAATCAAAACGAGGTATTCCACTCAAATAAATGTTACTATTTACATCGCCTGTTACGGCAAGTTTCATAAATAATTTTTTACCACTTCCAAAAACTTCGGCATCTATAATTTTGATTTTATAATCTGTATTTGGAATAACTAGAACGGTATCTTTTATTTTTTCGTCTAATAAGTCATTGACAGCTTTATAAGGCAATTCTCCTTTTAGGTGTAATTTGAAATCATTTTGGGCAGAGTTTAATGAAGTATTTTGTCTCAATAATGGTAAGTCTTTGAAAACTACTTTTGGCTTTTCTCCTTGTTTTTTTGCTACGACAGTTCTTAAAAGTGTTTTTAAGCGAGTAGTAATAAGTATTTCTTTGTTTTTACCTTCTATTTTACTGGCTTCTATTTGTATAGGCTCTGCCAAAAGCCATGTTCCGTTGGTTACTTTTTTTTCTATTAAGATAGGTTCTTGAATTTTTGTCCAAATTTTACTGACTTCTTTTTCTATTACTTTCAAATTTGAGGTTGCTCTGTCAATTATTCTTTCCAAATCATCTTTTTTCTGTAATAATTGACTTTCTAAAAGTCCTGCCAAATCAAAATTAACACCAAATACTTTTAATCTGGGTTTTTTTATCCAATCTATACCTGTATAAGAAGTTTTGGTTTCTAATTTCCAGTTTTTATTAAGATTTATCTCTGAACGAAACCTAAGACGTAGTGAAAAATCTATTTCTTTTGTCGTTTCTCTATTCTTTCCAAAAAGTCTTATTTTCATAATTCGTTTTGAAGCCCAAACATGTAATGGCACAGAATAATACATAAAATTATCTTTGACAGAGATTTTAATATTCTCTACTTTTTTGATTCTTATCTTGATTCCATCTCCTTTTTTATCCTCAAAACTTTGGTCTGCATAGAGTGTTCCTTTTATGGCTTCATTTATTTTAGATTCTATTTGTTCCACTCTAAAAGCAATAGGAACTTCTAAAAATGAAATTTGATGTTCGATAGCTTTATCAAAAGGTAGTATTTCAGGTATAGTATTTCTAGTTTTTTCTTTACAAGAAATAGTAAAGCTTAAAAATAAAGTCAATATAAAAAATAGTCTCAATACAGAATACTGATTTTTGTTTTTTGATAAAGCATAAAATTTGGCTTTCATTACCAGTTGTTAAATTATAAAGCTTATTCAAGTGGAAGTAAATAAATAACTTCTCTGACCCAATTCAAACTTCTTAGATATTCTAAAGATAGAGGACGAAGCTCTGAATCAATTTCAATGACTAGACAAGCAATCCCACGTTTTCCTTTTCTACTAACATTCATTGTAGCAATATTACACTCATCATTGGCAAGAATGTTTGAAATAAATGCAATACTTCCTGTTCTATCTTCTGCAAAAATCAAGAGCGTAAAAAGTCCTGTTGTAAATCCTGCTTCATAGCCATTTACTTCTTCTATTTCTATTAATCCCCCTCCTCTGCTTATTCCCAAAACCTCTATGCTTCTTTTTCCTTTTTTGAGTTTCAAACGAATAGAGTTTGGATGAAAAGTAGAAGCACTTCCAATAGAACGAAATGTATATTTTAGTCCTACTGTCTTTGCCTCATCAAAAGACGTTTTGATACGAATATCATCAGTTGCAAAACCTAAAAGACCTGCAATGATGGCTCTATCGCTTCCATGTCCTTCATAGGTACGAGCAAAAGAATTATAAAAAATAATTTCGGCTTCTTCTGGAATACTCCCCAAAATATCAATAGCTGCAAGTCCAAGACGAACGACACCCGCTGTATGTGAGCTAGAAGGACCAATCATAATAGGACCAATCATGTCAAAAATACTACTTTTTTCTGTTGCCATTGTTTATATTTTATGTGTTTTATCATACTACTAGACAAAAATACTTTACCTCCCTAAACGGCGAAGCCCTCGCTGAAAGCAATCCCTCCCGAGGAGGGACTTTGAATAGACTTTTCTCCCCTCCTTGGGAGGGGCTGAGGGAGGTCAAAGGGTAAAATGTCTAGTAGTATGGTGTTTTATGTGTTTCTTTTCTAAAATTACAAAATTACTTACATAAAAAAAGCCTATTCCTTTTTAGAATAGACTTTTTATAAAAAATACTAACTAGTAGCTTACGATTAAATTCTTGTGAAGGTATAGATATAAGTAGTCGTTGCTTTACCTGGTATAGATACTTCCCATTCCCAAGTCATTGAGTTTCCACTAGTGTTTACTAAACGTACAGAAGTTGAACCATCAAAAATCAATGAACCTCCACTAGCTTCATATGTACCAACTGGTTTTGAAGGAACAGGAAAAGAAGTAGGATTGGTAATGACATAGGTATTACTAGAGTTTAAAGCAACAACAAATCCTGCAAAAGATTCTGGTTTTGCAGTCTCAGAGCCAAATTTAGCTTCAGTAAGTTTCCAACTGCCAACAAAAGCTCCGTTAGTAGCTTCATCTGTATCTTGTGAAAGTGAAGAACAAGATGTAAATGCTCCCACACCTATCAATAAGATGAAAAAGGCGAATATACGCACATGATTAAATTTCATATAAATTTCGTTTTAAAAGATGATTTTGATAAATGATATAATCAATTTTTGATAAAAAATTGAATGAATATTTTAGAATAGAATTGCCTATACTTTTAAGTACAAGCAATTCTATTTTAATTCAATTATTAACGTACAATACTTATTTTTTGTTGATAAGTACCTTGAGCAGTTTCTACAAGAATAATATACATACCAGAAGCTACATTGCCTAAGTTAATAGAGCTTTGAGAAGCATTCAAAGTAGTAGTATAAACTCTTTGTCCAGAAATACTTGTTACACTAATAGCAGCAGAAGCAGAACCATCTTGTAATTTGATATTGAACTCTCCACTATTTGGATTAGGGAAGAATGCAAATCCTGCTTTGTTTTTATCATCTTCTCCTAAGATAACAGAAGGTCTTACTGTTACAACATTAGAGTAAGCACCATATTGTCCATCAGTATAAACAGGGCGAACTTTAAAATCAACATCTTGACCATTCAGAAGACCAATAGCTTCATAAGAAGTAGTTGAACTATACCCAAATAACAAATAACTACCAAGTTGTGCTATATCTCCATAAACTTCATATTGAAGAACAGGACGACTTCCTGTAGTTACCCAATTTAGATTAGCTGTGTTATATCCAGCAGATGCTGTCAAGTTAATAACTACGTCATCAGAGCAGAAAACAGATACATCAACAGGATTACTTTCACAACCTGTTGTACTAGTAGCTACTACAGAGAATTCTTTTGCTCCGTGTTGTGGCAAAGCTAAAGGATCAACTTCGTAAGAAAGTCCAGTTGCTACTTGATTATTATCTTTATCAAACCAAGCAAAAGTAAGGTCATTTAGTAAGAAATTACTTGACTCTACATTTAAGGTTACTGGCTCACAAGCAGAAATAGATGTTCCTTCTGTAATAGATATACTAGGAATAGTTTTCACTACATCTACTCTAGCTATTGACTGACATCCAGTAGGACTAGTAGCTCTCAATCTATATGTTTGAGATTCTAGAGAAGGCAAATTATATGTTTGACCAGTTCCGACAACAGCATTGTTAGAGTTGAGCCATTCAAAAGTAAGGTCGTTCAATGGGAAGTTGCTAGAAGCAGCACTCAAAGTAGTTGTCTCACAAGAATTAACTCTAGTTCCTTCTGCAACAGAAATAACTGGAAGATTTTCAACAACATTTACAGTAGTCGTGTTCTCACAACCTGTAACAGTTGTAGCTGTAAGTGTATAAGTCTGAGTTGCTGTTGAAGTCAATGTAAAACTAGCTGCTGTAGAAACAACAGTATTATTACCATTACGCCATTCAAAAGTAAGGTCGTTTAATGAATAATTACTAGAAGCTGCACTCAATGTATTTACACTACAAGAATAAACTGTACTTCCTTCTGCAACAGAAATAATTGGAAGAGTCTTAACAACATTTATAGTAGGTTGATTTGACTCACAACCAGTAGGTGATTCTGCTTTTACAGAATACGTATCTGCTTCAAGGTCAGGTAATGTAAGTGTTGAACCAGTACCAACCACAGTATTGTTTGAATCATACCAAGTAAAAGTGAGGTCAGTCAAGGCAAAGTTTGTTGAGCTCACACTCAATGTATTTATATCACAAGAAGAAATTGAGTTTCCTTCTACAATAGAGATAACAGGCGTATTTTTGATAACATCTACAGTAGGTTCATTTGACACACAACCTGTAGCTGTTACTTTCGCTTTAGCAGTATAAGTTTCTGTATCTAAAGAAGTAAGAGTGAATGTATCTCCTGTAAATACAAGGTTGTTATTTGAATCATACCATTCAACAGTAAGGTCTCCTAATGCAACATTACTAGAAACACTTAATGTGTTTACATCACAAGAAAAAATAGAAGCTCCTTGTACAATTGATAGTGTTGGAATAACTTTTTTATCTGTATAAACAAATAATTCATCACTCTTATTACCAACAAATGCTTCAAAACGTCCATCTTGGTCTATATCAACAACAGAAACGTCATAATCACTATCTGAAGTGTCATCAATTCCAAAACTATTTCCACCATCTACAAAGCTAGGTACTGTTGAAGTACCTACATTAATAAAGAATGATACTGCTCCATCATCACCATAAGCAAGGTCTAAATCTCCATCTCCATCTAAATCTACTTCATCAAAACTTGCACCAGCAGCAGCAGCACCTAATCCAAATGGATTGCTGATACTAGCTGCATAAGCAGGAGCAGATGCTGTACCTGTATTTTCATAGTAGAAAGTACCAGCTACGTTACGACCAACTAAAATATCTTGATCACCATCACCATCCATATCTATAAATTCAGGAGTACGCTGACCACTACCTCCAGCTAGACCAAACGGATTTACTTGTGCTGCTCCAAAATTGAAGTTTGTAGCAGTACCTGTATTTTCGAAGTAGTGAAGGTTATTTCCACCTCCATATGTACCTACTAATATATCTATATCACCGTCATTATCAAGATCAGCTAAAGTAGGGTGATTCTCAAAACCACCAGCACTTACAAGTGCAACAGGAGCCGCAAAACTAGCACCTGTAGTAGAGTTAGCTGTATTTTCCAAGAAAAACACGCTACCACCACCATTATCATTTCCTACCACTAAATCTATATCTCCATCTCCGTCCATGTCTGCATAAGCTGTAGCATTATAACCAGCAGGAAGTGGATTTGCTATGTCAAATGGGGCATCAAAGAATTTTGGTTGAGTAGGTGTACCATAATTTTGGAAGTACACATAATTACCTGGATTGTCAGTTCCTGATATTAAATCAAAATCTCCATCACCATCTACATCAGCAAAAGAAGTAGTTGTTCTATAATCTCCAGTGCCTTGTATAAGGAATGGATTTTGTTGTGGGGTTCCAAAAGCAGGAGTAGTAGTGCTACCTGTGTTTTCAAAATAAGTGAAATTACCATAATAGCCACCTATCATAGCATCTGAATCTCCGTCATTATCTAAATCTGCAAAAGCTAGTTTAGGTAAATACTCAGTTTGAAAAGTGTTATCAAGACCAAATTGGTTAGTAGTACTAGCTGCAAAAGCAGGTGCTGATGCAGTACCTGTATTTTCAAAAAAGAAAATATCATTAAATACCTCTCCAACAAACATATCTTGATCTCCATCACCATCAATATCTACAAATGTAGGAGCTATAAGTAAGGCTGCTCCAGTAGTTGCGCCAAAAGGGTTAGCGATAGCAGCAGCGTAGTTAGGTGCCGTGGCAGTACCTACATTTTCTTGATATAAAATACCTGAATTAAAAGTTCCGATGAAAGCATCTAAATCTCCATCATTATCAATATCTGCAAAACTAGGAGCATAGTTGCTGCCTCCAAATGCTGCAAATAGTGCTGCACCACTTAGTCCATTTGGAGCTGCTACAGGAGCAGACCACAAAGGACTTGTATTTGTACCTAAGTTTTCAAAAAAGCGTATTTCATCTCCTCCTGGAATTCCTCCACTACCAGATACAACATCTATATCGCCATCCCCATCAAAATCTACAAACACAGGGTTTGTTCTGTAAGTTGTTGTCGTAAGCCCTTGAGGGTTAGTTACAGAACCTCTACTTTGTATTTGATCAAATACAGGTGGGCAGTCAAATTGAGCTTTAGCTTCATTTGCTGATAGAGTTGCAGAAGCAATACCAGCTACAGCTACCATCTTGACAGTGTTACGCTTCCAAGATTGAGTAAGCTGATGAGCATTAAAGCCATTTATATAATCTGAACAGTATTCTGAAACAGATTTTTTATTGATTTTATTGTTTATTTTTTTCATATCAAATAATATGGAAAGTTGTTTGATTTTAAATTAAGTAAAACAGAGAAAATTACTCTCCAAGTTGCGTAGTAACAAGTTCAAAGAGTCTATCTATATTTTGAAGATAGATCTGATACTGTGCAGGTGTGAGGTTTAACTTCGTGCGATTTTTATGAATGGTTTTTCTCTCTTCTGTAACTTGATTTACTTTATTTAATATAGCTTCTTGCTCTTGAGAAGAAAGAGTGCTTGTTCCTGCTATAATTGCTGGATAACCATATTTAGAGTCTCTTTTCTCTATAAGTAGAGCATTTTTTCTGTAATAAACACGGTTAGTTATCTTTACCATTACTTGCTGTTCAGCAGTAAGAGAGAGTAATGTGTTCATTTCACTTGTCAAAAGATCTGCTTTTTCTTCTGGAGTTTGTGCAAAAGCAACAAAACCGATAAAAAGGAACAGAAATGTTAAAATAATTTTCTTCATACTAGATATGATTTAGGTTTAGGGTTAGTTAAATTATACATTTTGTGTAAGTTAGCACAAATATATAAATTTTTTTGAAAAAAAATGAAAATTTAGCTTTTTATATTTGATTGATAAAGAGACATTTTTTACTATGTTCTTCTTTGTATTAAAGAGCTTTGTAAGCTACTTTTTGTTCTGTAAAAGTAATAAGATAAGGTTTTAAGAAAAGCTCTACAAATCTGAATAATGTAGAATGATCTTGTGGTATTTGCCAAATACCATATTTATACCCTTCTTCTAAAGTAAGATTAATAGCACGTTTGCATAGTTGTAATAATAAACTTCTTTTTTGAAGGCCTAAGTCCTTGAAATCTACAAACGAACCAGTAAATTCTATTGTATCTTTTTTTGTATTGTGTGTAATTATCCACCCTACAATTTCTCCTTCGTGTCGTAAGACTACACTTGTATCTAAACTTACCAAATGAGGAGACTGAAAAGGAGATACAATATTAGGATACCAATCTTGAGAGTTCTTCTTTTCTTGAATAACTTTCTTCTCTTCATTGGTAACATCTTTCCACATTCCTATTTCCATACTAGGAGGAAGGGCAGGAAGGTTTTGAAGCCAAGGGGCATTACTGATAGAATCATTAGATGCTTTACAAAGAGCTAATTTAACGATTGGTTTTTCCCATTTTTGTTTTTGTAATATGGCTTCTATCGTATCTTTTTGTGTCCAATCTGATACATAATCCATTATAATACCTTGTAGCTTTACTTTTCTAATTATTTTTTCAGCCTTCAATAAAAGTTCTTTTCCAATTCCTAAGTTGCGATAAGGAGGAATTACATACCAACTCAATACCCTTCCTATTTTATTAGGCATTGCCTCTACGACAAGACAACCTACCTTATGTTGTCCGTTATGAGCTACTAGCATCATTAATGGCTCGTTTACTTTACGAGTTTTGGCTAATTGCTCTAGTTTAGGAAAGGTAAGATTTCCAAATTGAGTAATTATTTGTTGTAAAGAAACATTGGCACTAGCTTGGTATTTTATAGCTTCTTTAGAGGTAGCTGCTACATCAGGATTTGAATGCTGTGTAGGACGTTTTGGTAAGGGTTTGTTTTTGCTAGGTTCAGCTGTTTTGATACCTGCTCCATAAGATGATGTTTTAGAGCCTTCAATAGAACTCAAAGCTTTAAAATCTACTTGATTGTTTTCTTCTTCAATAGCTATGAAACGAGAAATATCATCTGTTCGAATATCTAAAGCAGCAGGGCGTTTTGTGTTTGGCAGAACTTGTACATCATAGAGTTCTACTATTTCTCCCTCTGACTCTAGACTATGAATGATATTTCCTGTATTAATATCTACTACAAAAACGCCACATTTTGGTTCTGTTTTTCTCTTTTCTAATAACTCCTCTAAAGGAAGTCCTGCAAAAGTGCGTTCATGTCTTGGTTTAGAAAGTCCAATGAGAGCATAGTTTTTATAAAATACTAATCCACGTAAAAAACCGTCTAGCCAAGTAATAGGAATAAACTTACCGTTTTCAACATATCCAAACTCTCCTCTACCTGCATTCAAAACCCATAGTTTATCTTGATAATAACGAGGCGAATGAGGCATAGAAAGACTTTCTGCCAAAACTTCATTTGTTTCCATATCCATCACAACTCCTCCATTGTGCCTGTGTTCTCTCCAACCATCAAGCCTGTCTGTTTGGGCAACCATAGTTACATAACGAGGTTTGCCATCACGCATTGCCATTCCATTAAGATGACAACGGTCTTCGGAAATCATTTTAGTAATAAAAGGAGGCGACCAAATGGGTTTGAAGTTATATTTTTCACTTACCTGTGCAATACAATTATAACGAGTATTGACAAAAACAATATTTCCATCTTTATCTTTAGAAATATCATGAGCATCTAAATCTCCAGTAGTAAAAGCCTGACGGGGAATATATACTTTATCAGCTTCTTTATGGATTTGTCCTTCTGCCAACGCATTTTCGAAACGCCAAAGCAAAAAACGAGAACTTAGATAAAAAGAGTTTTCAGATTCTACATGCAAACCCATTGCTCTTTCGAAAGAACGTTCCGAGACGAAAAGGTGTTTTGTAGTATCTCTTCCTATCAAGAAAAGTTTGTTGGTCTGATAGGTAGAAACAGCTAAACTGATTTCTTCTGTTTTGAGCCACTCCAAAAAATCGGAGCTATAATGAAAAACAGTATTTGATGCTGTTTGATAAGATAAAGTATTTTCTGTTGAACTAGTAGTTGATGTTTGCATTTAGATATAAATACGATAGACTTCGAAATAGATGATAAAAAATAAGCTATTTCTATAAAAAAAATGGATAAACAGTTGATATTCAAATGAATTAAAAGCAATTAATTTAGCTAATCAATGAAGTTAAATAATTCTGAAAATTACGTATTAATCATTGTTTTACGAAATTTTTCCTAAAAAAATACAGTCAAAGTAGTATTTGACTGTATCTTTAATTCAACTAGAATAACGTTTTTAAGAGTTTTTTTTGTCTTCTGTTTGACGATAACGATAAAATAGTTTTCCTTCCATCAGTTCATCTGTTGCTAAAGAAGTTGATTTTGGCATACGCTCATACTGACGAGAAACTTCAATTTGCTCTTTATTTTCAAAGATTTCTTCTAAAGAATCTGTTCCAACATTGAATTCAGAAATTTTTTGGTTTAATTCTTCTTTTGTTTCTGTTGAAATCTGACGAGAACGCCTAGAGATTACAGAAATAGATTCATAAAGATTACCTGTTGCTGCAATGATAGCCTGTACATCACGAGTATGAAGGTTAGCCGTCTGAACACGACGAAGGTTAAGTTTTTTAGCTGACATATTTATATAAATTGATTTGTTTTTATTAAGTATAACTTTTAAAAAAGGAAAAAGCAAATTTAACTTCTGTTATTCTCATAACTTATTCAGATTCTCCAGCAGAGCCTTCCGAAGTAGTTATCTTTTTAGGGTCTTTTTTATCTTTTTCTTTTGTATCGATGACTTCGCCTTTCTCTATGTTTTTAATTGCTTTTTCAATATTTTCATAAATATTTTCAGCATTTTTCACAAATGGACTTTCAGGATAACGGTCTATCAAATAAAAATAATATGTTTTAGAGATTTCATAGCGTTCTTTTTGTTTGCTATAAATACTATTTTTTGCCAAATCATATTCTGATTTGAGACGTAAATAAGCAGCTTCGTCTAGTTGTGGAGCATCTGGAAAATCTTTTTGAAAATTCTCTAGTGCAATTACAGCAGCTTTATAACGACCTAGGTTGTAAAATAACTCTGCATTTTCGAAGGCTTTAAGTTCTAGTTTTCCTCTTAGCTCGTCCAAATGATTACTTGCTCTTTTGGCATAATCAGTTTCTGGATATGTATTTATTACGTCTTGAAAGGCTTGAATTGCTTCTTTTGAACTTTCTTGGTCTAAATGAACTCTAGGAGAATCTTTATACAAGGAAAAAGCATTCATAAAATAAGCTTCTGGAGCATTCGGACTTCTACGATACGTAAAATAAAAGTTTTTGAAATAATAAGCTGCTAAAAGATATTGCTTTTGATAAAAATGACAATAGGCATATTTGAATTGTATGTCTTCTGCTCGTGGGTCGCCTTTTACTATCGGAACTACATCTTCCCAAAGCAAACCTGCACGGTAATAATCTCCTTCTTCATAGTATTTTTGAGCTGCTTTATCACGTACACGCCAGTTTGGGTCTGACATCGCTTTTGTGAATTTACTACAAGAACTAAATAAACCTGTAACTAATAAAGTACAGATTAAAAGGAATACAAATTGTATATTTTTCATTTTGACAAGTTTCGTTTTACTGTTTGGATAATATGCTTCTGAAAATTGGACTAATTCTACACTTAGTTCAAGTATTTATTCAAGATTTAATTCTATCATTGAGTTTGTAATAGTATCTACATCATAAATTTCTTTAGCTGTTTTTTCAATAAACTCAACACAAGAATCGTATTCATTATTTGAATTAATACTCAATTTTAGATTATAATTACCTTCTCCTTTAGGAGCTTCCCAACCCAAATCAAGTATTTTTCTCTGTAAAACTGAATCTAATTTTTTATCAGTAGAAAGGTAATGGTTAGAAACGGCTTCAAGTAGCAAATAACTTGAATAATATTCTCCAGCTATTTGAATATAATAATCCCCAAAATCAAGAATCAAAAAGTTTTGCTTACCTCCTTCTTCTATCAGTCGTTTGAGGGAATTATGGAGTGGGTTGGACATAAAACTAATACTTTTAAGAAATTGATAGTGAGAGAATTATAGAATAATCCGTAATTATATCACAACATATTTTTTTCAAGTGGCAAAGATACGATAATATAATTTGATTTTCAATTTCTGCATTATGTTAGAAATGATTTTAACACTAAGACACTAAGAGAAATACAAGTAACACAAGTTGTCAAATGTAATTAATCTCTTCTTTTCCTAAATTTTAAAAATGAATAATTTGTAAGAAATAGAGCACAGTAAAAGCACTTCCTAAAAGAATAATACCAACTGTAAAACCAATAAAGAAAGTCGAAACAGAAAAAGGAGGTTTGTTTTGAGCTTCTAATTCTTCAATAATTCGCTGCCTTTCAGCTATCTGTTCTTCCAATGCCTCTGCTTGTCTCAATCTTTCAATACTATCTTCTTCTCTATCGCTAATCTCTGTACGCAAAGCTTCGATGGTTTGCTGCGTACTTTCTGTCATTGTTTTGAGCCTAGTGAGATACTCTTCTCCCCAAAGACCATTTCGCCAACGCCTGTAAGCCAATTTTTCTGACTTATCAGCTTTAAAAATGACAACTAAAAGCATAATTAGAATAGCAACAAACAGAACTCCTATAACCCCAACACCTATTGCAAAGTTGGTATCTGCCATTAATCTTTCCCAAAAAAAATTCAAATCCTTCATTTTAATCAGTTACCAGTTATCAGTTACCAGTTATCAGTAAAATTCAATTACATAAACAACAAGTATATACTGAATGAAAAAATATTTTTTATCGAACTATAAAGTAGTTATAACTTAACTTCTTCCTCGTTTTTTATTCTTCATCAAACAAAAAAAGGAAGTAGCCAGACCACTAATACAATTGCAATTCCACCAAAGAAGCCAAGGTATGAAACATACTTTAGACTATCATCCAAACTCTTGAATCCAGTCAGGCTAAGTCCAATAGCTACCAAACCAGAAATAGTAAATGACAAAAGAATAGTAGAATTGTGAAGTGCATCAGTAAATTTTACCATAGTGCTAGCTGCTTGTTTGAGTTGATATAAAAAAATAAACATAGCGATGACCAAACCAGCACTAATATAAGGAGAGTATCTTTTCATTAGAATAATTTTGCTCAATATTTTTATAAAATTACTCAAAGATAGGATTTTCTATCCATTTTATTGCGTTTTGTTCGTCTTCAAAAAATTGTGTTTTTACATTAATCCCCATTTTGGGTAATGACCCAGAGATAATATCAATCGTAACAGCTTCAAATTTATTTTGAGGTTTGATGACTGCTGCTGTCAAATCTTTATTGACTTTTTTATAAAAATTGGGTGAAAAATGAGCTGCAAACCAAGCTCTTCCCATAAGAGGAGTAGAAACAAGATTGCCAAGTGAAAGAATCAATTTATTAAAATGATATTTTTTCCCAGCCATTTCTAAAAGTTTTGTATAGGCTTCTTTGTATTCTTCTATTCTCAAATGATTCTGACTATAAATATAATAATATTCAAATTCTGGAACAGCAAAAACACCGATTGTTTTGCTTCTGTCTTCATATATTTTTTTCTGACTAGCAGTAATAGCTTGTATCATTAAATTATTTTTTTTGTTTGTGTGATTTTTTCTAGTTTTTCAATTTACAAAAAATAATTTATCAAGTTGGATTTAAAAACTCATTTTTAATGAAAATATTTTTTTTGCCAAAAATCAGAAAGCTAACTCTCAAAAAAATAACAATACTCTCAAATCAATTTTAGAAGTCCAAAAGAGTTATGTAATTTTGTAGATTAATAGAAAAAGTAAAAACTAAAAAAACAGGAGCAATTCTTCTTTAAGGAAAAGGAATCTATTAAACTGAAAAACTCTAATTATAAATTGTTTGTATTCAGTGATTTAACATTCGTAATCCGTAATTTTTAATTCGTAATTGCTCTCAATACATAAATTATGTCAAATATTGTAGCTATCGTAGGACGACCAAATGTCGGTAAATCTACTCTTTTTAATCGTTTAGTTGAAGAACGCAAAGCCATTATGCACGATGAGAGTGGTGTTACTAGAGATAGGCATTACGGACAAAGTGAATGGAACGGCAAATTTTTTACAGTCATCGACACAGGTGGTTATGTTGTCGGTTCGGAAGATGTTTTTGAAAAAGCTATTCGTGAGCAAGTAGAAATTGCGATGGAAGAAGCAAGTGTAATCTTATTTATGGTCGATACGCATGTCGGAATTAGCCCTCTTGATGAAGAATTTGTAAAAGTATTAAGACGCTCCAAAAAACCTCTTTATTTAGTAGCTAATAAAGTTGAAAACTTTGAACACAGAACAAGTGCAACCGAGTTTTATAATTTAGGAATAGGCGAACTTTATTGTGTTTCTTCTCAAACAGGAACAGGAACAGGCGATTTGTTAGATGAAGTAGTAAAGAATTTTGAAGAAGTAGGAGATGAAGACCCAAATGCAGGATTGCCAAAGATTGCTATTTTAGGTCGTCCAAATGTTGGTAAATCTTCCTTTTTGAATATCCTTTTAGGACAGGAAAGAACAATTGTTTCGGATATTTCAGGTACAACTAGAGATTCTATCGATACGCATTATAAAGCCTATGGACAAGAATTTATTTTGACAGATACGGCAGGAATGCGAAGAAAAGCCAAAGTAAAAGAAAATATTGAGTTTTATTCGGTAATGCGTTCATTGAAGGCGTTAGATGATTGTGATGTAGCAATTATTATGATTGATGCTATTCAAAAGCTAGAATCACAAGATTTGACATTGATACGCTTGGCAGTAGAAAGGCATAAAGGTGTTGTTTTGATTGCCAATAAATGGGATTTGGTAGAAAAAGATTCCAAAACGGCACATGAATACACACTAGAAATGCAACAAAGACTAGGTTCTGCTTCTTGGGTGCCAATTATCTTTACTTCTATGCTTACCAAACAACGAGTTTTTCAAAGTATAGAAAAGGCTATTGAAGTGTATGAATCAAGAAGCCAAAAAATTTCTACTTCAAAACTCAATAATACTTTATTACCAGATATTAAAAGAACGCCACCACCAGTTCACCGTGGTAAAAATATCAACATTAAGTATATTACACAGCTTCAAGGAAGTGCGCCATTGTTTGCCTTCTTTACAAATTATCCTCAACATGTACACGAATCGTACAAGCGTTTTTTAGAAAATAAAATTCGTGAGCATTTTGGTTTTGAAGGTGTGCCTATCAGAATTATTTTTAAAGAGAAATAGTAAGAATTACGAATTACGAATTACGAATTACGAATTACGAATTTTATTTTTTAATAAATGTATTTTATGTAATTCTGTATTTATCCTGTATTCATCATACAAATCACTCGCTAATCCTACTAAAAAGTTATTTAGAATTTTAAAAACACAAACCAAACCCATGAGCCAACAAAACCCATACAACGGACAAACTCCAAACGAAGTCTTAGACCGAAAAAATGCAGAAGCAATGCTCGGTGGTGGACAAAATCGAATTGATGCACAACACAAACGAGGCAAACTTACAGCTAGAGAGCGTATAGAGTTACTTTTAGATGAAGGTTCTTTCGAAGAAATTGGACGTTTTGTGATGCACCGAACAAAAGATTTTGGTTTAGACAAACAGCATTATTTAGGTGATAGTGTCGTTACAGGATATGGAACAGTGAATGGTCGTTTGATTTATGTTTTCTCTCAAGATTTTACTGTCTTTGGTGGTTCGCTTTCAGAAGCACACGCCGAAAAAGTTTGTAAACTAATGGATTTAGCAATGAAAAATGGTGCGCCTCTTATTGGTCTGAATGATTCGGGAGGAGCTAGGATTCAAGAAGGCGTTGTTTCTTTGGCTGGTTATGCAGATATTTTTTATAGAAACACAAGAGCTTCTGGTGTAATTCCTCAACTTTCTGCCATTATGGGACCTTGTGCTGGTGGTGCAGTTTATTCTCCTGCCATTACAGATTTTATTATGATGGTGGAAAGCACGTCGTATATGTTCGTAACAGGACCCAATGTAGTCAAAACAGTAACCCATGAAGAAGTTACTGCCGAAGAATTAGGAGGTGCAAGTACACACAGCACGAAAAGTGGAGTCGCTCATTTTTCTTGTGCAAATGAAGTGCAGTGTATCGAAGAGCTTAAAAAACTTATCTCTTATATTCCTCAAAATTGCGAAGAAATTGCACCAGTTTATCCTTATGAAGCAAAAGATGATGAGCTTCGTCCAGCCTTAAATGATATTGTTCCAAACGATGCCAACAAGCCGTATGATATGCGTGAAGTCATTGAAGGAACAATAGATGAAGATAGTTTCTTAGAAGTACATAAAAATTATGCTGAAAATATCTTAGTTGGTTTTGGTAGAATTGGTGGACGTAGTATCGGAATTGTAGGAAATCAGCCTTCAAATCTTGCAGGTTGTCTGAATATTGATGCCAGTAAAAAAGCGGCTCGTTTTGTTCGTTTTTGTGATGCCTTCAATATTCCGTTGCTTGTTTTTGTAGATGTCCCAGGATTTTTACCAGGTACTGACCAAGAATGGAATGGCGTTATCAATGATGGTGCAAAACTTCTTTATGCGTTTAGTGAGGCGACTGTTCCACGTATTACAGTCATTACTCGTAAGGCTTACGGAGGTGCGTATGATGTCATGAACTCAAAACACATTGGCGCAGATATGAATTTTGCTTATCCAAATGCAGAAATTGCCGTTATGGGAGCAAAAGGAGCAGCAGAAATTATCTTCAAAAATGAAATAAAAGCTGCTGATAATCCTGCTGAAAAGCTAAAAGAAAAAGAAGACGAGTACAACCGAAAATTTGCTAATCCGTATCGTGCAGCGCATAGAGGTTATATTGATGAAGTGATTTTGCCAGAACAAACACGTCAAAAATTACTTCGTGCCTTCAAAATGCTAGAGAATAAAGTAGATTCTTTGCCGAGGAAAAAGCATGGGAATTTGCCTTTGTAGTTGAGTTAAAATAATCTGTTTTACTTCAAAAAAATTATAATAAGGCAATATGGAGATTTTTAAAAAAGGTGATTATAGACCAATACCTAATTCTTTTAAAATGAAGGGGATTCTCGCATTAGAGGAACTCACTAAATTTCAAAAAGAATTTGATTCGTATGATACAGATACAACAATTAATGAAATTAGAGACTCAATTGTTGGTAACTATTTGGGTTACGATTTACTGAATTTTAATAAGCATGGATTTGATGCAAAAGACTCTAAAACAGGTAATTTTTTAGAAGTAAAACAATGTAGTATTTTCTCAAAAAAATTAGGAGGTACTTGGAATGATACAAATGAAGAAAAAGCATTGGCTTTTAGTAATGATATACTTTTTACAGCTGTAGGAGTTTGGAAAGGAGCAGCAGATTTGCAGTTCATAGTCTATGGACAACATCAAAAGTTAGGAGAGTACCTCCTTGAAAGAGTTAGGTCAGTTGCAAATACTAGCACTCGCTCAACTCAAAGTGTAGAAATAGGAAAAATGATTAAGGAATATGATTTTAAAGTTATTATACCTCCAGATAAAACAAAAGAGTTTGTATATAAAATTTTGGTAAACTATAAAAAGAGTATATCAAGTTATTTGTCGTTAGATGATTTACTAACAATTAGCGAATTATGAAAAAAATGTTTCAACTACACAATAAGAGCTCATATACATTAGAAGATATTGAAGACAATTCTATTGATGCTATAATTACAGACCCTCCTTATGGTATTTCCTACCAAGGTAATTATTGGGATAAAGATTTACCAAGCAGAGAAGTATGGGAAAATGGATTTAAAAAAATGAAGCACGGAGGTTTTGGACTAGTTTTTAGTTCTGTTCGCTTGATGCACAGATTGATGGTAGATTTGGAAGATAGTGGTTTTCTAATAAAAGATGTTTTGTTTTGGTCTTATCTCAATGGAATGCCCAAAAGCAGGAATGTAGGGCTTTCAATAGATAAAGAGTTGGGAGTAGAAAGCGAAAAAATCGGAGAGTACAAATACGTACAAGGCTATAAAAAGGAAGGTGCAGAAAGTTATAAAACAGCGAAAAAACATAAGTTATCTCCAAGTTCAGAGCAAGGAAAAAAATATGATGGTGCTGGTTTAGGTTTAAAGCCTGCTTATGAACCAATTATCTTAATCCAAAAGCCACTAGAAAAAGGGTTAAATGTAGCTCAGAATGTACTCAAGTATGGAACAGGAGCATTAAATTTTGAGGAAACCAGAATTCCTTACGAAAAAAACGAAGGAAAAGTAGGACATAACCCTCACGACAAAGGGAGAGTTTCGTCTAATATTATAAGAACTGATGCTTTCGAAGATGGTTATGACAAGTTTTTTTTAGTACCAAAAGTAAGACAACATAAAGATGACTTTAACTTTCATCCTACCTTGAAGCCAGTAGAGTTGATGCAACACTTAGTAAAACTCATTACGTTTGAGGGGCAGACTGTTTTAGACCCATTTATGGGAAGTGGTTCTACAGGTGTAGCTTGTATGGAATTAAAGAGAGAATTTTTAGGTTATGAGCTTGACGAAAATTATGTAAAAATAGCAGAGAGAAGAATAGAAAAAAGTATAGCAAATCCAAAATTATTCTAAAATAAAAACACCAAAAGCCCTTTTCGTATCAGAAAAAGGCTTTTTTTATACGATTCAAAATATTTTACTCGTAGTTAAGGGTTATTTGTGGTCAGAACTACCAACCTTCATCAGAACCACCTTGCTCGGCAACTACTACTTCTAATGAGCGAACTTTGCCTACCCATTTTGCAGGAAGAGTTTTTATATCGCTAGTGATTTCGAAAGATTCTCCTTCAAAATCATCTGACATATAAATACGAACTACTACGCCTTCGTTTACCTTGATAGAAGAAATAGTTTTTCCAAATTCTTCAGCTAAGGTTTGGTTATCAAAGCTAATAAGTTCTTCTATTTTAAAAGACTCACCTTCAAAGTTAGCTTTAGCAAAGAGTGTAACAGCTACTTCTATTTCAGTAACGGTTTCTGTGGTAGTTTCATTTTCATTATCGTCCCAATCTTGGGCTTTAAGAGAAGAGGAAATAAAAAAAGATGCAAAGAATGCAAAAAACAAAGTGATAAATAGAGTACGCATACGTTTGAGAGTTTATAAAAATTAAGTGAATAAAAACGCACACCTTATTCTTTGAGGAGAAGAACCAAAACCGAAAAATCAAACTGAGTTTTCAAGAAATATAACTAGCAATTTTACTGACAAATTTGAAAAAACAGACTATCAGAGAAAAGTTTTTTTTTGAATGATGAGAAGTGATTACAATTACTTTTTTTGTAAAAAAAATGAGGTAAATAAAGGAAGGTTTTGAGCTTGGTAAACTAAAAATGTCTGTAAAATTAATTGATGAGAGTTTGAAGAAAAAGATGCTATTTTGAATAATAATATTTTTTATGTAGTTATGTTGTAATTATGATTAAATTCAATAATCAAAAATGAAACAATACGATATAGTCATTGTAAATCTAAATCCTACAAAGGGCAGTGAAATAAAGAAAATACGACCTTGTGTAATCATTTCTCCTAATGATATTAATAAGTCTTTAGAAACACTAATCGTTTCTCCGATTACTTCAAAACGAAGAAAGTATCCTACCAGAATTAATTTTAAGCTAAAGGGAAAGAAAAACCCCATTGCTATTGACCAAATTAGGACAATCGATGAAAGTAGAGTTGTAAAAAAAGTAGGAAGACTAAGAAAAAAAACAATCAAAAAGGTTAAGAGAGTTCTGAAAAAAACTTTTGTAGATTGAATAATAATTTTCCAAATACCAAAAAAATACATACATTTAAGATATGAAAAGTCAAATAATTATATCTCTTTTTCTGTTTTTATTTTTTACTTCTTGTTCGTCTCAAGATACCTATTGTAATGAGCGATTTGAATACTGCTTAGATTATCCTGCTGTCTTTGAGCCTTTTGGAAGTTCGAAGAGCAAGGACGGACAGATTTTTTATATCGATGGTGGGAAAATAGAACTTTTGGTTTGGGGAAATGTAAACGGACAAAACAGAACATTAGAGCAAGAAAAACAGTCTATTTCTCAAAACAGAAATGTAGAATATCAAACTATTAACTCTAACTTTTTTGTGATTTCTGGCTTTGAGAATGGAAAAGTATATTATTTGCGTACCGAAAAAACACCTACTGGTTTTCGTTCTTTCGAAATTCGTTATCCAAAGGAAGAAAAAGATAAGTACGATAAATTCGTAGAAAAAATTAACTTTAAAGACAAAAAATAAACCTCGTTGATGGCGAAGCCTTAAAGACGTTTATCATAAAAACAAATCCTAAATCCTAAACAAACAAAATTTATGAACCCACGAGACAAATCTCTTTTTCGTTGGGATTCTTATCCACTTGTGCGTCCTGTTTTGGCGTTGATTATTGGAATTTTGGTAGGGGAATACTCACAGGTTGGTTTGGCACTTTCATTAGGAATTTTGGCTGCTTTTTTTGTAGCTTATTTAGGTCTTCATTTTTTTATAAAAACAAAATACAAAACTCGTTTGTCTTGGCTTCGCTTATTTTCTCTACTTGGTGTTTTTGTAGGAATGGGAATGTCTTTGGTTTCGAATCAAGAGCCAAAAGAACGTCCTTTACACGTAAAAAATATTTCTAAGAATAATCAGAAAACAGTCTTAGCTTATCAAGGAAAAATAATTTCAGAGATTCAAGAGCGTGAAAAATCGTATAAATTTGAATTTGAAATAGAAAAAATCCGTACTGAAAAAACATGGCAACTAGCAGAGGGAAAAGTATTAATTTATCTCAAAAAGAATGAATTTCTAAACGATACAAGTTTTACAAATAGTATTGACAAGGTTTATAATTTCGGTGATGAGCTATTAATAAAAGGATTTCCCATTCTGACAAACCCTCCAGAAAATCCATCTTCTTTTGACTATCAAAAATACTTAAAGTACCATTACATTTGGCATCAAGATTTCAAAAATTCATACGATATTGTTTTAATTAATAATCAAAATAACATTGATACTCAAAGTAACTTAACGTTTCTACAAGAATTTCGTAAAAAAGCAATTGGTTTTCGGACATATTCTGATAGTATTTTGAGAGAAACAATGCCTTCAAAGCAAAGTTATGGAGTCGCAAGTGCGCTTTTTTTGGGAATTAGAGATGGAATTGATAACGAAGTACAAAATGCCTATCGTTCTGCTGGAGCAACGCATGTGTTGGCAGTTTCTGGTTTGCATGTCGGTATTTTGAGTGCTATGATAGCTTTTTTTCTAGGCTTTTTGAAGAAGCATGAAAAATCAAAATATCTTTATTTGTTTCTGATTTTGAGTGTTTTATTTAGTTATTCTTTTCTGACAGGACTTTCTCCTTCTGTGCTACGTGCTTCAATAATGTTTGCGATTATTCAGATTGGATTTACCTTTGGCAAACGTTCGAATATTTATAACAATTTGGCTCTCTCTGCCTTTGTTTTGCTTATTGCTAGTCCGTATATGTTTTTTGAAGTAGGTTTTCAGCTTTCTTATTTAGCTGTTTTAGGAATTGTACTTATTCAACCCAAATTAGCAAAAATTTATAAACCTCCTAACAAATTTATCAACTATTTTTGGGAATTACTGACTGTCTCTTTCGCTGCTCAACTGATTACATTTCCTATTTGTCTTTATTATTTTCATCAATTTCCTACCTACTTTTGGCTTTCAGGTTTTGTCGTAATTCCTGCTGCAATTGTAATTTTATGTGGTGCAATAGCTGTGATTTTTTTTAGCTTTTTGAATATGACAATAAGTTCTTTCTTAGGAATTGCTTTGTCATTTATCATACAATTTGTCAATTACTTAGTTTTTGGAATAGAAAAATTACCTGCATCTGTATTAGCAAATATAAGAATTAGTTTTGCTGAAAGTATGCTGTTATATGCATTTTTGATAGGTTTATTCTGCTTTTTTGTTTTACCAAGAAGGGTTTTCTTTTACTTCACTTTGTTGTGTAGTTTACTTTTTTGTAGTGTAAATGGATATAAGAATATAAATGCAAAAAATCAAAAGCGACTGGTTTTCTATCAAATAAGAAAAGGTTTTGCTCTTAGTTTGCAAGAAGGAAGAAGAAGTGTTACTCTTTTAGACTCGGCTAATTTTTATAATAAAGAAGCTCAAAGTTATTGGCTTACAGGAGATTTACTTTCAAATGGGAAAATTGAAAACAGACTGATTAATTTGGATTCTGTTTATCAACAAAAAACAGAAAGTAAAATAGTACAAATTCGTGATTGGAATGGAGGAAAAATTATTCTTTGGAATAATAAAACTATTTTGTTGTGGAATAAAAAGCTAGAAAGAGAAACCAAGTTTCTTCCAAAATTAGATGATATAGAAATGGTTTGGATAAGTAATAATCCGATTTATACCTTAGCAGAACTCAAGAATATCAAAACAAACTATATCATTTTTGATGATACAAATTACAGTTCAAGGATAAAACTGCTTTCTAATGAAGCTAAAGTCAATAAAATTAAAGTCAAGATACTGAAAAATGGTGCGTTTGAGAAAGAGTATTAAACTTTTCTCTAAACGACGGTTTTAGTCTTCGTTTACGGTTCTATTATATTTCTTAAAAAAACTATTAATTTTCATCTGAATAACTCCAAAAAAGGCTTCTTTAAATATTCCAGAAGACATTTTAGATGTTCCTTTTGTTCGGTCAGTAAAAATAATAGGAACTTCGCCTACCTCAAAACCATATTTCCAAGCCGTAAATTTCATTTCTATTTGAAAAGCATAACCCACAAACTTTATGGTATCCAAGTTTATCGTTTCCAAAACCTCCCTACGATAGCACTTAAAACCTGCTGTTGCATCATGGATAGGCATTCCTGTAACGATTTTCACATAAATACTAGCAAAATAAGACATCAAAACACGGCTCATAGGCCAGTTTACAACATTCACACCTTGCACATAGCGAGAACCAATTGCTACATCATTTCTGATTCCTTCTTCATTTTCTTTAGAACAAGAGTTATAAAGACGAATCAAATCTTTCGGATTATGTGAAAAATCAGCATCCATTTCAAAAATATATTGATACTCATTTTTCAAAGCCCACTTGAAGCCGTGAATATAAGCTGTTCCCAAACCTAACTTCCCTTTCCGTTCTTCGATATGAAGAGAATCAGTAAATTCTTTTTGAAGCTCTTTAACTTTCAAAGCTGTTCCGTCTGGCGAACCATCATCAATGATGAGGGCATGAAACGGAAGTTTTAACGAAAATACGGCACGAATAATTGCTTCGATGTTTTCGATTTCGTTGTAGGTCGGTATAATTACTATGCGTTCTTTCACGTCTCAAAAATACGTACAATTATTTTACTCACAATAGAGAAAAGACAAAAATTGAGAAGATTTAGTATTTTATTGTTGTTTTGACTGTCTTTATTTCTGTGGAATCTCTCTTTCTTTGTATCGTATTACTCCTTTTGGTAAGTCATCTAATAATTTTTCAGCAGTTTTTTCGTCTTTCTTACGCTGTGAAGTTTCTATGTAGTTTTTGAAAATCCGAAATTTACTCCAATCTTGCATCATAAAAAGCAAAATGAGTAGAGAACTAACCAATACGAACTCCCAAATAAAAACGATTGCATTCATTCTGAATAATTGATAATTTTGAATAGACTATAATCTATAAAATTTTTCCTAAGATACATTTGTTAGTTTGCAAAAAGTAAAAAAAATGAATGATAACATACAATCCGATAAAAAAGAACTACCCTTTTATACAAAATCTCAACTTGCTCTTCGAAATGGACAAGACCGTCCAGAAGTTTGGTGTGCTTATAAAAATCTAATCTATGATGTTTCTAGTTCTAGGCTTTGGTTAAAAGGAAAACATTATCAGCATTGGGCAGGTCAAGACCTCACAAAAGAACTTGAAGACGATGCTCCCCATAATGAAAATGTTTTTGATAAATTTGAAGTTGTGGGAATGCTGAAAGAAAATTAAAATATATTTATTAAGCTAGTCTTAGTTTTCAGTATGCGTCAAAACTTATGACAGGAAAATTTTTGCCAATTCTTTATCTATATTATTTAACTTAATCAAAACTTGAGTATCATCAGGTGTATCATTGTTGTATTCTGTTGAACGTATGCCATTCAAAAAAAGACGTGATTCAATTACTTTACGAATCAGTTCGTCTTCTTGAGCATAAGTAGTAATGAGTTTGTCAATCAAATTACGAATATTTCCTTGATTTGGATTATTTGTAGACTGCTTTTGGATAGAATTCATAGTAATTATAGATTTAAAAGGGGATTTTAGGATTAGTTGTAAAATGTAAGCAGACTTCTCAACCAGTCAATTTTTATTTATAACAAGTTTCAATTTAATGATTTTTGATTTATTTAACAAACGATAGCTATTTTGAAAAAGTTACATTTGTACTAATAAATATGAAATCTATCGTTTTTAGACCAAAAAAAGAACCAATATTAAATACAAAATCTAATTTTTTATGAAAAAAATACTAAAAGTGCTTATCATCGATAAATTACACGACTCTTTTGAGTTTCATTTTTCAAATAATAAAATAGAATATACTTATGCTTTTGATTGGAAAGATAGCAAGATTATAAATCAAATACAAAAATTTGATGGATTAATCCTAAGAAGTAGGTTTGCTATTGATGAAAATTTCTTAAAGCATACTGATAAATTACTTTTTGTAGCTCGTGTAGGTTCGGGTACAGATGGCATAGACAAAAAATTGCTCCAGCAAAAAAATATCAAACTACTCACAGCTCCTGAAGGAAATCGAAATGCCGTTACTGAACATACTTTAGGACTTATCTTTTCAATATTGAATAATTTTAAGAAGTCACAAAATGATTTAGATAATTTTGAGTGGAATAGAGAAGCCAATAGAGGGACAGAACTAACAGGAAAAACAGTTGGAATAATAGGTTATGGAAATGTAGGTAGATTACTATCCAAAAAATTATATTATTTAGGCTGTAAAGTTTTGGCTTATGATAAAAGAAATAAAAAGCAAGATGACTTTGCCAAGTTGGTTAGTTTGGAAGAGCTACAAGAAAAAGCTCAAATTGTATCAATTCATATTCCTTTAGATGATGATATTGATGGTAAGGAAGGAGAAACAGGAAATTTTCATTTTGCTAATGAAATATTCTTCAAAAAATTCAAAAATTCTATTTTTTTCTTTAATACCTCAAGAGGAGAAATTGTAGATACGAAGGCACTTTTAAAATATCTGAAAAATGGCAAAATAAAAGGCGCAGGTTTGGATGTCTTAGAAAATGAAAAATTGAGTACATTTACAGATGTACAAAAAGAACAGTTTGAACAACTTGTTGCAATGCAAAATGTAGTCTTGACTCCTCATGTGGCAGGTTG
The DNA here is from genome assembly GCF_037126435.1 of Bernardetia sp. ABR2-2B. Lineage (GTDB taxonomy): Bacteria > Bacteroidota > Bacteroidia > Cytophagales > Bernardetiaceae > Bernardetia. The sequence goes on from NZ_CP147020.1 coordinate 3,729,329, forward strand.
GACATTTGAATCCTATGAAAATCTGAATAAAGTTTTAGGTCAAAAAATAAATGAGTTTGTAGAAGATTACTTACTCCATTGACAAAACTTTAATTTTTTGATCAAATTTAGTTTCACTAGTCATTGGATTATTGAGTATTTTTTTAATTTCTATTAATCCATATCTGAAAAAAGAGTATTCATTATATCCATTTGAACAGACTCTTATTTTTGTTTTTTTATGTTTCCATTCTCCTACTTTGTAACACCAAACAAAGGCAATGGAACACAAAGCAATTAATTTAGCTATTTTATTTGGTTCTGTTAATTTTGTATTTTCTAAGTTAAAACCTTGTGATTTTAGTGCTTTAAACAACGTTTCGATTTCCCAACGTTGTTTATAAATTTCAAAAATATTATCCAATAAAACAGGTGATGCTAAATAAATATATCCTTTTTGTGTTCGACTTACAGATAAATATACCTCTGCTTCATTGACTACAAATGTTCCATCTAGTTGATAGGTTTCTGAAATCGAAAGCCCTCTACACCATGCTACAATAGACTTTGTTTTCCCTTTTCTAGTAGCTTTAAAGTTAGATTTTATACGCATTACAAAATCAAATTTTTTTGTAGCTAAATAGAAAAACCATTTTTTACCTATAAACTCTCTATCTGCTACAAGAGCAGTAATAGATAAATTAGGAAATTGATTTAAGAAATCTTCTATCAAATCAATTCGTTGTTGAGTAGCTGAATTTCCTGTCCTCGAAAGTACAGACCAACAAAGAGGAATAGATACCCCTTTATGAGCTGCTGAGAGAAGCAAAATATTAATATGCTCTTTTCCAACTTTCCAATTCGTTCTATCCAAACACAGTACGATATTTTCCCATTGTTCAATGCCTTCTAAGGAAATAATCAAATTAGTAATTGCTTGAAAATCAAGCTCATAATAATTTAAAAAGCGTTCTATACGACGTAAAGAAGAACTGTATTCTACATTCCTTTCAAACGCAGTTGCAATTTGAATTAAACCTCCTAGACCTACCTTTATAACAGCTATTACAAAAAGACCTATAAATTGAACTCGGGCTAAATGAAACCCTTTTAAATGAGAAGATAAAACACTAACTAATTTTGTAACTTTACCACTAGAAGCATACTTTGCTTTCGCCATAATTGAGAAAATTTTGTGAGAAAAATTTTGTGAGAAACTCAATTATGGCTTTTTTTTATCTAAATTTAAAATCTTTTGTCAGAGGACTGAGAGAAGATTATTCTAAAACTAAATAATTATAAAAATATTTATTCAAACATAAATTTAAAAAAATGAGAGTAGTTATATTTTGTGTTTTTTTTGCTTTAATTACTTCAGATATAATAGCTCAAAAGGTCATATCTGGAAAAAATGAAAAAGTATTCAGTCTAAAACTTAAAGAGTTCATAGCAAAATTTGATGAAGCACACCCTGCTGCCTTAGTTGACAATATTTTGAGTTATGAAAAGTATTTGAAAATAGTAGAAAGACACGTAAAAGACCCTAATGATAAAATCTATAAAAAAGTAAAACGAATCAGTTCAGAAGATTTTGAAGCCTATCAAATTGGAAGTTTGAGTCAAATCAAGATGAAGTTTCTAGAGGAAGGTTTGAAGTTCAATAGAATAAGTAATCTTTATTTAGAAGAAGAAAAGAAATACAAAGATGGTTGGCTAAGAAGAGGAGAAATCCATTTTACTGTTGATGGAAGAAAAATTCGTATTGATATCTCTTATTTAAAACACAAAAGGAAATTTTATTTACTAGGACTAGATAAGGTTAGAGTTCAGTATAAGAAAAGTTATGTTGAGCCAATTACATTTGTTTCAAATTTTTGGGATTCATTGCCACTTCAACTCCCTAATGATAGAGTTTTCTTTTATCCTAAAATGAAATCTTTTGAAACCCCACAAGGAGAAAATAATACTATTATAATAAATGGTAACTCTCCTGAAATTGATTCTATACTTCATCGAAGTAAAAACGTAGGAAGTTCTGCTACTTATGAAATGATTGATTTGAAAAAAGATACTACGGTTGCATATAAATTATATATGCTCCATAAAGAAGATACTTTGTATGCTGCTTCTCTTCAATATCTATTAAATAGTTATTCAATAGAAAATAATATGACTTGGATTCCTACAAAATTGATTTATCAAGAATTAGCTAATGATAGTGTACATTATCAAGTCTCTTCGATACCAAGATGTCAAATGAGAGGTAGCGACTTATTCTTTGATTTTTATATTACAATTCGTTTTGGACGATACTCAAGAGCAATAAATGTTCATAATGGAGCAACAACATATAGTATGTTGGAAATTAATTTTTCGACTTATTTGGAAAAATTGAAAATAGAAATTAAGAAGGAGGAAACTGATGATTTTTCAAAGAAGATTCTAAAAACTATCTTTCAAGTCGAAGAGGAAGTGATTTTTCAAGTTATTAATTCTAAAGGAGAAGTAGTAGAGTAAAAAACAACCCTTTTATTTTTTCTACAAGTAATAAACAACTTGAAATAAAACACTCATTTTTTCTAAATTACTATAATTTAATTCAAAATAAGTAAAAGAATATACAGTAGTTGCCAAACTTTTACTAATTTCGTGTCTTGAAAAGAAATTTCTATAAAAAAAATATTGTTCTGTCAGAATTGGTATTTAACTGATTGCTGGTAACTGCTCACTGATAATTGTAAAACTATGGGTTTTAATCGTCTTAATACTATTGTAGGTTGGCTAATCTTTCTGATTGCTACTACTGTTTATGTACTTACACTTGAAAACACAGCTAGTTTTTGGGATTGTGGAGAGTTTATTGCTGTTTCCTATAAGTTAATGGCACCTCACCCTCCTGGTGCGCCTTTCTTTCTGCTTGTAGGGCGTATTTTTTCTCTTCTTGCTTTTGGAGATGTTTTGGAAGTGGCATATTGGATAAATATGCTCTCTGCGCTGTGTAGTAGTTTTTCTATTTTGTTTTTGTTTTGGACAATAACGATGCTTGCACGCCGTATTGTGCGCCCAACTTTACAAAAGGTAATGGATTCGAATAACGAAATAGACCTTAAAAAAGGCTTAGAAGCACAAGAAAATGATTATACACTTGCTGAAAAAATAATGATTTTGGGAAGTGGTGCTATTGGTGCATTAGCTTATACATTTTCAGATTCGTTTTGGTTTTCGGCAGCAGAAGCTGAGGTTTATGGAATGTCTTCATTTTTCACAGCCATTGTAGTATGGGCAATTTTTAAATGGGAACGCATAGACGATGAGCGAGACTCTAATCGTTGGCTTATTTTTATTGCTTATTTAGTAGGTCTTTCTATTGGTGTCCACCTTCTCAACTTACTTGCTCTTCCAGCTTTAGCATATGTTTATTATTTCAAAAAATACAAAACTGAAAGTACATTAGGTTGGATAATGACCTTTTTGGCAGGAACAGGAATTGTTGTTTTGATTACCTATGGCGTTATTCCAGGGCTACCTTCTATTGCAGCCAAATTTGAAATTCTTTTCATAAACTCATTTGGTCTTCCATTTGGCTCAGGAGCATTGATTTTTTCTATTGCTTTTATTGCTGCACTTATTTGGGGAATTTTTTATTCTATCAAAAAACAAAATGTACCTTTAAATACAGCACTTCTCTCATTTGCTTTTATAATGATAGGTTATAGCACGTATTCACTTATCTTGATTCGCTCAAATGCAAATCCTCCAATTGATGAGAACAATCCAGAAGATGTAATGACTTTTGTATCTTATTTAAAACGTGAACAATACGGCGACCGTCCACTTGTTTATGGAAGAACATTTGCCTCCGAACGCACAGGGCAAGAAATGGGAGCAGATATTTATCGTAAAGGAAAGGAAAAATACGAAGCCTTTGACCAAAAATTTACAGTTACTTATGATAATGCAGGGAATATGCTTTTGCCTCGTATTTACAGCCAAAGTGGAAACCATCCAGAACTCTATAAGCAATGGCTAAAATTAAAAGATGGAGAAAGACCAAACTTTGCTGATAACATCAATTTCTTGTTTAGTTATCAATTTGGGCATATGTATTTTAGGTATTTTATGTGGAATTTTGCAGGAAGACAAAGCGATGATAAAGAAGCAGGTTGGCTTCATCCTTTTGAAGATTTAGGCAAAGAACTACCTGTAGATTTGGCAACTAATAAGGCAAGAGATAATTTTTATATGTTACCTCTTATTTTAGGAATTTTAGGGTTTATTTTTCAAGCAAGTAGAGACCAAAAAGGTTGGTGGATTACATTTCTGATTTTCTTTATTATGGGAGTTGGTCTTGTTCTTTACCTCAACTCTCCTCCAGTCGAACCTCGTGAACGTGATTATGTATATGTAGGTTCATTTTATGCTTTTTCCATTTGGATAGGTTTGGGAATGCTTGGGATAGCTAATTTTCTCAAAAATCATATTTCTGGAATGGCAGCTTCTAGTGCTGCATTAGCTATTGCTCTTGTTGTTCCTGTTATTATGGGAGCAAAAGGATGGGATAATCACAATCGTACTGGACGTTATTTGTCTGTCGATCAAGCTAGAAATACACTAGCAGCGTGTGAGCCAAATGCTATCTTATTTACTGGTGGAGATAATGATACTTTCCCACTTTGGTATGTTCAAGATGTTGAAGGTTTCCGTACTGATGTTAGGGTAGCTGTTTTGAGTTATTTTGCAACAGATTGGTACGCAGACCAAATGACAAGTAAGGTAAACGATTCGCCTCCAATTCCTATTTCATTAGAAAGAGAAGATTATATCCAAGGAAAGAATGATTACTTGATGTATATCGGAAATAGAGACGGCTCAGAAGATAAAAATATCAATGCGCCTGTTAATCTTGAGACGTATATTGAGCTTCTTAAAAAAGAAGACCCTCGTGTAATGGTTCAGTTGCAAGATGGAAGCAGTACAGGAAAGCTTCTTTCTAAGAAATTTGCATTAGCAATTGATAAGCAAAAAGTTTTATCAAAAGGATTTATTCCTAAAGGAAAAGAAAATCGTATTACTGACGTAATGGAGTTTGATATTAAAGGAAATAATATTTATAAAAATGATCTTTTATTATTGGATTTGATAGCGACGAACCAATGGGAACGACCTCTATATTTCAACCAAACTTCTGCAAATACAATTAACTTTAATTTGAGAGAATATCTTCAAATGGATGGAATGGTTTATCGCTTGATGCCTATTGAAGCTCAAAATAATGGCGATTTGGGTGAAGTCAATTTTGAAGAAATGAAAAAGGCTGTTGATGCCTTCCAATTTAGAGGAATGCAAACAGAAGGCTATTACGATGACGAATACAAGAAATTTGGAGCGCAGTTCCGTCAAGTGTATTTCCGTTTGGCACAAGAGTATTTCGAACGTGGCGACAAAGAAATGGCTATCAAAACACTAGATGAAGCCTTCAAGCAACTGCCAGTTATGAATGTTCCATATAGTTATTACGAACCTTATTTTGTACAGCTTTATCATATGGCAGAGGCAGATGACAAAGCATTAGCATTAGCAGAAGATATTTCTAGTCGTGCGATGGGGAATCTGAATTTTGTTTATGAACATAATCTAAACCAATTCAATTATAGTGATATAATTCAGCGTAGTAGTATTCAAATGCGTGTTTTGATGTCAGTTTATAGACAACTTGATGCCATGACAACGCAAGAAATTCAGCGTTTGGAAGCCAAAAAGTCAATTATGCAAGATGAACAAAAAGTAATTGTTGATGATGATGGAAATCAAATTCAAGTAGAGTTTTCTGATAGCGACCAAACTCGTTTGGAAAGCCTGAAAAAACGTCGCCAACTATTTACAGATGCAATTCAAAAGTATAGCGCAGCAGGTGGAATGCAGTAAGGTTTTGTAAGTCGTCGGTGAGGACACCGACAACGGCAAGTTTATAAAAAAACAAATCCATTCTTTATTTTTATAGAGAATGGATTTTTTGGTTCATAACTTTTAAAATAGCGAAGGCATATCATTCTTAGGTTCTTCTTTAATTTCCTTTGGTGGATTTATATTTGTATATCCTTTTTCTTTCAATTTGTCTATAAGAAAAACAGCCATTTCTGCCGTTTTGATATTATCTGGTTGGTGCAGCCAAAAGTCAAATTCTTTTAGTCCACTTTTAATCCATTTATCCACTTTTTCTATCCAGTCTTCCATTCGCTCATAATCGGTTCTATCTAAAGCATTTCCCACAAGGCGCAAAACCATTGTATCAGAAGTCAGTCGCATGTGCATTACATCACGCCTTCCAGCAACATCTGTCATAAGAGCAATAAAACCATAACGACGCATAATAGCAAAAACTTCTCTTACGGCTTCTCTTGTTTCATCATTGGGATAACTGAACCAATCTTTATGACGAAACTCTATGGCAAGGCGAGTTTCAGCAGGGAAATTTTCCAAATAATTAATTAAAATCTGTGCTTTCTGTGGCGAAAAATGGGGTGGAAGCTGCAAAAAACAAACACCTAATCTATCTCCAAAAAGAGCTACTCTATCGCAAAAAACAGCCGTCAGTTCTTCACACTCCACAAGTTGCTTATGATGACTAATTCCTTTATAAATTTTTGGACAAAATAAAAATCCTTTAGGAGTCATTTCTTTCCATTTCAAAACTCGTTCTACTGGTGGAATTTGATAATGCGTTACATTCAGCTCAATAGAATCAAATTGACGTGAATAATGATATAAAAAATCAGAAGGTTTTGCTTTTTGTGGATACCAAATCCCTTTCCATTCTGGTGTTCCCCAAACTGGGGCTGCTACACGAATTATAGGTTTTGGTGTAGGTTCTAATTTCGATAAAAATGCTTCTGTTTCTAGGTGGTCATCGGGTAGCGTAAAATCTACATTTTTTATATCTTGTAATTTACCAAACTCCATAATTGAATGCTTTATTCTGATATGATATTTACTTGTGTTTTATCAAAGTTTTTTGTATTTGCAAGTTCCCTATGTTCTTTCAGGCTTTAACCTTCTACATCGTTTATTGTTTCTTTGATTTTACGTCCTTTTTTTCAGTATATTTATATTGCCCCCAGTTACTTGCACATAAAATTACAGCTATTATTTATAATAAATAGTAGCACTAACTCAAAATAATATTCCGTATTAAACAATTTAGGGGAAATTTATAAGATGAAATAATTAAAGTTTAAAAAACTAAAATATTTCATGTTTTCTGTTCAATAATTACGCATTTCTTAAAAAAAAATAATACATTTATACTATCACTACAAAAAAACTGCTATATTTAAGGTGGTTTTCATACAATTATAAATACTTTATATATATGAATATTTATGTTATGAAATAAATATATGCTACTTATTACAATTAACAATCATTTACACTTCAATTCTGATGAATAAGAAAAATACATACTCAAAACTACGGATTGTGTTGTGTTTGCTTGCGCTTGGTATATTTACTACCACAGGGTTTTGGCTTTTTCAAGAGCTAAATGCAAATACAGAACAAGTTACGGCTTATCAATTCGATGAGAATACGAATCCTGAAAAATTAAAAGGGAAAGAAAAATATGCTTATTACCAATATTTATATAATAAGTATAATGGTATGTCTAAAGCAGAAATAAAAAAGATGCCTAAGCAGGATCGTCCTGACTTAGCTATGCTTCAAGATTATTTGCGTACGGCTGATCCAAGAACAGGAGAAATTCCTGAAAATGCTCGTATAAAAGCAAATGAACTAACAGATATTCGTCTCAATGCACTTACTGCAAACCAAAGAGCTATTGCTGGGGTAAATTGGATAGAGCGTGGACCCAATAATGTAGGTGGACGTACTCGTGCTGTTATGTTTGATCCAAATGATGCTACAAACAAAAAAGTTTGGGCTGGTGGTGTTGGTGGTGGACTTTGGTCGACTAATGACATTACAGTAGCTAATCCAACTTGGGTAGCTGTTGATAATTTTTGGGAAAACATAGCTATCTCTACAATTGCTTATGACCCTTCAAATACACAGACTTTCTATGTAGGTACTGGAGAAGGTTTCTTTGGTGGTGGTATGCAGCGTGGAGCTGGTATGTGGAAAACTACTGATGGTGGAGCTACTTGGAATAGATTAGTAAGCACTTCACCTACTACAACGGATGATTTTCAATATATACAAAAGTTAGCTGTAACTGCTTCAGGAACAGTGTTAGCTGTTTGTCGTACAGATGGATTCAATTCTACTGACCCAAATAGTGGTGGAGTTTTTCGTTCTACTGATGGAGGTACTTCTTGGACAAAAGTAACATTACCTGAGACTTCTACTCGTGGTGCAGACCTAGAAATAGCAACAGACGGAACTATATACGCTACTACTGGTTTATTTGGTGCTCAAGTGGGTTCTATCTATAAATCTACAAGTGCAAGTGATGGTGTAGTTTGGACAGAAGTAACTCCTGCTGGAATTTCTGGTAACACAAGGAGAATAGAAGTAGCATCAGCTCCTTCTAATAGCGATATTTTATATGCTGTTGGACATGATAACTCAAATAGTAATATAGCATTCTTCAAAAAGTCTATTGATGCAGGAGCTACTTGGACAGATGTAACAGTTCCTAAGTATTTGAATCAAAATTGTACAGTAAGCACGACTGATTTTACTCGTGGACAAGCTTGGTATGATTTAATACTTAAAGTTAATCCTACTGACCCAGACCATGTGGTAGTTGGTGGTATTGATGTACACCGTTCTACTGATGGTGGGGCTAACTGGACTTCTATCTCCTATTGGACAGGTGGTTGTGGACAGTATGTTCATGCTGATATTCATGAATTTGCTTATAGACCAGGTAGTTCGGACGAGATGTTAGTAGGTAGTGATGGAGGTATTGCTCATACTACAAATCTTAGAGCTACTACTCCTACTTTTAATGATAAAAACTCTGGATATAATGTAACACAGTTTTATTCTACTGCTATGCATCCAACAGCTACTTCATCTTATGCTTTAGCTGGTGCTCAAGATAATGGTACACAGCAATTTACCAATGCAGGTTTGGGTGCAACTGTTCAAGCTACAGGTGGTGATGGTGGTTTTTGTTATATTGACCAAGATAATCCAAATATTCAAATTACTGCTTTTACTAATAATAATATAAATGTTTCTACGAATGGAGGAACTTCATTTGGGACTTTAGGATCACGCTCTAATGATGGTGGATTTATTAATCCAGGAGATTATCATGACCCATTAGATTTATTATATACAGCTTCTACAGCAGGTGGAAATGTGGCTCGTTGGACAGTTCCTGCAGGAGCTCGTACAAACATGACTGTTTCTACTGTTTCAGGTACTGTAACTCATATGAAGGCTTCTCCTTTTTCTCCAGCAGGTACAACAACTCTTTATGTAGGAACAAGTAGTGGGCAAGTAGTACGTGCGCCTGATGCACATACAGGAGCTGCTCCTGTGGGTACTGACATAGCAAATGCTACGATGAACTCGCAAGGGTCTGTTTCTTCTGTTGAGTTTGGTTCTACAGAAAACCAAATTGTAGTTACTTATTCTAACTATGGTTCTCAGAATGTATGGTACACAAATGATGGAGGAACAACTTGGACAAGTAAAGATAGTGGACACGGTTTACCAGATATGCCAGTACGTTGGGCAATGTTTAATCCAAATAATACAAATGAGGTATTAATTGCAACAGAAACAGGTGTTTGGAGTACGGATGATATTACAGCAGCTCCAGCAGCTGATTTTTGGGAGCTTACAAGCACAGGTCTTGCTAATACTCGTTGTGATATGTTCCAAATTCGTGACTCTGATAAGGTAGTTGCAGTTGCTACACACGGTAGAGGCTTGTTTACAACAGGTGCTTTTGCTGCTCCTGCTGCTAGTTTTGGAGTTGATAAAGAATTTGTATATGAAGGAAGTGATGTCATATTCACAGATTTTTCTTTCCAAGCAACTTCTTGGGATTGGGATTTTGGTGTAGGAGCAACTCCTGCTACATCAACAGCACAAGGGCCTCATACAGTAACATACAATACTCCAGGTGTAAAAACAATCACTCTTACTATTAATGGAGGTGGTAGTGCCGCACTTACAGCTTCAAGAACAATAACTGTTATGCCAAACCGTCCAGCACCTTATGCATTAACAGATGGTGGTAACTTTGAAGTTAATCCAGCAGATTTTACTGCTGAAAATGTTTCTGGGGGTACTGCTTGGGAACGTGGTAATTCTGCTATTGCAGGAAAAGACGGTGTAGTAAGTGGAGCGAATGCTTGGGTTACAGGATTAACTGAAGCAGTTCATTCTAGTAATGGACATGCAAATTTATATACACCTAACTTTGATTTTTCAACAGCAGGTATCTATACATTATCTTTTCAGACTAAACATGCATTTGAAGATGGATGGGACGGAATGATTGTAGAGTTTTCTACTGATAAAGGAACATCATGGTCTAAACTAGGAGCTACTACTACAGGAACTTCTTGGTACAATGCCGATACTGATGGCAATACAGGATTTGGTGGAGCTGGAACAACTTTTATGTCTGGAGCACTTACAAATTATACTACAAAGACACTTGATGTATCTAATTTGGCAGGTAATGCAGATGTAGCATTTAGAGTTGTGTTTAGATCAGATACTAATACAGAGGAAGCAGGTGCTGCAATAGATGATTTTACAATTTCATTTACGACTCCTGTAGCTACAAATCTTTCTGTAAGTACAAATACAGCTTCCGAAGCTGCTACGACTGCTGTTACCGTAACAGCAACTGCTGCTGCTGCCGTAACTGGAGACCAAACAGTAAACTTAGCTGCTAGTGGAACAGGAATCACAACAGGAGATTATACACTTAATAGTTCTACTATTACTATCTTAGATGGTCAAACTACAGGAACAGCTACATTTACAATTGTAGATGATGTTCTTATTGAGGGAACAGAGACAGCAACACTTACTATTTCTTCTCCTTCTGCTGGACTTATACTAGGTACTACAACTACGCAAGATGTTACAATTACAGATAATGATTTTGCTCCTACTATCACATTAGGAACAATTAATCCAACAACATATTGCGCTGGTTCTACTATCAGTATTCCATTTACGCAAACAGGAACATACGCTGCTGGAAACACATTTACAGCGCAATTATCTGATGCGACAGGAAACTTTACTACTCCAACTGCTACACAAGTAGGAACAACTCCAATATCTTTGGTAATTCCGAACACATTAGCAACAGGAGCTGGTTATAAAGTAAGAGTAGTTGCTTCTGACCCTGTTACTACAAGTAACTCATCTGCTGATATTACAATTAATACACTTCCTACTGATATTACAACAGTAGCAAACCCTGCTAGTATATTGAGTGGAGAAAGCAGTGATATTGAAGTACCATTATCTCAAGTAGGTGTAAGTTATCAATTACAAGATTTAGGAAATAATGATATAGGAACTCCAGTAGTAGGAACAGGCGCAACTATTACATTGAATACTGGAAACCTTACAACAACAACTGTTTTTAAAGTTGTAGCGACAAATACAACAACAACTTGTTCTCGTACATTGAGTAATGTAACAGTTACAATACCAGGTTCTGGAGGCTCTCCTCCAGTAACAGTTGGTGTACCTACACGTTTTGTAGCAACTGGCGTTTCTACTTCTCAAATTGATTTGACTTGGGACGCTGTTGGTAATGCTACAGGTTATCTTCTTTTTGAAGGAAACACACTTGTATCTGAAATTACTTCTGGAGCAACTACTACGTATGAGCATACAGGATTAGAAGCTGATAGCTATCACGCTTATAGACTGTTTGCTTTAAATGGTTCTGTTCGTTCTCCAAGAGCTTCTCAAGCAAATGATGCTACTTTCCCTAATGCTCCAATTGTTGTTTCTACAACTCCAAGTTGTGGAACAGGTTCTGCTGGTATTGTGCTTAGTGGAAGTGGTGCAGTATTTAACGTTTATACGACCGAAACAGGTGGAACAATGGTTGACCAGACAGATGATAACAACTATGAAACACTTACTATTTCTGAAAACACAACATATTATATTAGTATGATTGGTGTTTATGGAAAAGAAAGTCAGACACGTACACGAGTAGATGTAGTTGTAAACACGCCATTTGCAGCAACTATTACAGAAGGTTCTTCTGTTCGTAGCTGTGATGCAAGTGCAACTTTGACAGCTAATGAAGTAGCAGGTGCAACTTACGTATGGCTCAAAAACGGAGCTGAAATTACTGATAGTAATTCAAGTTCTTATACAGTTACTAGTAGTGGAAGTTACGAAGTACGTATTTCAAGAGAAACGTGTGTAACTACTTCAAGTAGAAGCCGTGTTATTCTTAACTATGCTCCTATTGCCGAAATAGTAAACGGAACTTTAGTTCGTTTCTGTGATAATGGAATAATTAGAGCTAAAGAAGCTGCTAATGCAACTTATTCTTGGACACTTGATAATGTAGTTGTAGGCACAGAGCAGGAAGTTTCTGTTTCAGAATCTGGACAATACACGCTTACAGTTACAGAAGAAGGTTGTACGGCTACTGATGTTATTGATGTTGAAGTTACTTCTTTAGCACCTGTTTCATTTACAGCTTCTGATTCTGTATTCTGTTCTGGCGACCAAGTAACTCTTACTGCTGATTTAGTAAATGGTGTTACTTATAACTGGAGTAGAGATGGAAGAGTATTCCGTAGTAATGTAGGAAATACAGTTACAGTCAGCTCAACAGGTGATTATAGTGTTACTGTTTCTCAAAACGGTTGTACAAGTCCTGCTTCTGCATCAGTAAGCATTGAGCGTTTGAATGTTGAAACGACTTATCTTCGTACTACAGAAACAACTCTTTTCTTAGAACCAGCAAATGAATCTACAGTAATTACAAATGTAGTTTGGTTCTTTAATAATGAAGAAAGTGGTTTGAGTGGCGAGACAATCACACCAACAGAAGATGGAAATTATTCTGCTATTGTAACCTATTCAACAGGTTGTACTTTCCAAACTCGTACGGTGTCGTTCAGTTTGCCAGTAGTAGTGGTTGGAGAAGAAGAAGAGTTTATCAAAACTTTACGTATCTATCCAAATCCTAGTAATGGAACTTTCTTAATTGAATTGGGCGAAGTAAAAGATGCTGTTGCAATTACAGTAGTTGATGCTCTTGGGCGTGTAGTGAAGACTGACGTTATTCCTGCTAATGCAAGTTCATATAACTTGAATTTGGCAAGATTTGCTTCAGGAGCTTATACTATTCAACTCAAAACAGACAAAGGAGTAATTATTAAAAAATTGATGAAAGAATAATCATCACTTTTAATAATATATTTATAAAATAAAAAACGGAAAGTCTTTATTGACTTTCCGTTTTTTATTTGAATAAACTTTAAAGGTTATTTTTCAGCTACATCAAAAGATAAAATCTGATGTTTTTATTTAAGCCCAAACTTTATAAAAAATTGAGATAATTAGACTTTTGGCAAAAATACTTCTGCCATCATGCACCTAGCACTTCCACCACCTAGAGCTTCAATAGTATCTAATGAGCTACTCAATATTTCACAGTATTTTTTAATCTGTTCTTTTTGAGTTTCATTTAATGATTGATGAGCTGCTGCCGACATTACCAAATAGGGTTTGTCATCTGTTCCGTTTACTTGTAGCATATTACCAGCAAAGTGATGTTTTTGGTCTTCACTAATTTCAATTATTTCTTTTCCTGTATTTTCCAAACTCTCAATTACTGCTTTTCTTTCTAACTGATTATCAATAGAATCAGTACACAAAATAGCTATTTTATCTGCAACACACATCATTACATTGGTATGGTAGATGGGTAACCTTTTTCCATCTACAGTTTGATTAGCCGTAAATTTGACAGCTTTATAACCAAATTTATCACAAAAATCATCTAAAACTTTTTCATCTGTTCGGATAGAAATTGCAGCATAAACAATTTTATTAGGTCTATCTAAAATCATACTTCCTGTACCTTCTAAAAAACGCTCATCTTTTTCATGGCTTGAAAAATCAATAACTTCATTTACTTTTAATCCCTTGGTAGTTTGTAGTTTTTCTAAAATATCTGCTCGTCTTTCTAGCCTTCTGTTCTCTGCAAACATTGGATATAGCCCAACTCTTCCATCAGAATGAAAAGAAATCCAATTATTTGGAAAAATAGAATCAGGAGTGCTTGGGTTTGGTGTATCTTCTATGACAATGACATTGATTTTTTTACTTTTCAATTTCTCTACAAAGTCATTAAATTCTTTAGCTGCCTTTGACTGAATTTCAGATGAACTCAATCCTTCTATGGCTGTTTGGTAATAGTTATTTACTGCTGTCTGTTCATTGAATCTAAACTGAACAGGGCGAATCATCATTAAAGTAGAGGTGCTTTGTGGGTTTGTCATCTGACTTGTTTTTTTGAGTGAGATAATACTTTTATTTTGTTCTTTCTAGTGGTAAGGTCGAACATCGTAGGAGTCCTTCCATTTTAGAAATTTCGGAGTAGGGAATTTTCTCTACAGTAAATCCTTTTTCTTCTAAGATAGCAGCTAGGCGAGTAAATTTTTTCTCTAAAACCACTACTTTCGGACTAATAGAAAAAACATTTGAGTTCATTTCATACATTTCATCTCTACTAATATGGATTAAATTTTCCTCTCCAAAATAGTCTTTTAAATAATTATAATCTTCCTCAAACTTAAAACCTTCTTTGTAAATAATTGCTTGATTATTTCCAATAGGCTGAAAACAACAGTCCAAGTGTAAAGCATTGTCTTTGGCTACTTTATCTGACTTATTGAGTTGAAATCCTTTTATAGTTTTGTTAGGAAATTCTTTAGCTAGAAAATCTAATCCTGCTTTGTTGGTTCTGGCAACTACATATTTTTCGAAGTCTTCTTTTTCTGAATAGCCAACAAAAATATGGTCTTTCCAAGGCATTACATCGCCTCCTTCAATTCTGATACCTTCAGGAACTGAAATAATTTGTTTTGTATTGATTTTATCTAAAATATACTGAATCCCTTTTATTTCTTCTTTTCTGTCTTTAAGAATTGTCGGTTTGATAAATTTATCTTCAATAACAAAACCAATATCTCTAGCAAAAATTTGGTTATAATCTTCAATAATTTCAGGGCGATATACTTTTACTCCATATTTTTCTAAAACAGTTACAAATGCTTTTATTTCAGCTATCATATCTTCCTCTTCGGGGTATGTTCCAGCAGCAATATGTTCTTTTGATTTTGGGTCGTAGGCTTCATCAAAATGAGGGGTACGTCCGACACCCTTAGCAGCTCCCAAAATTACAGCTTTTAGAGGAGAGGTTTCATCATTTACAAATAGATTTATCATAGAAGGTTTTGATTTTTGATTTAAACTTTTACAAATATTACAAATTTAATTCAATAGTTGCTTTATATCTAAAATATTGGACTTTTCTAAATAAAAAAATCCTCACTCTTTTTTTATAAGAATAAGGAGTTTTGAAATAAAGACTAAAATAAAACTGACTATACAAATCTTAGATTTGAATACCAATAAATCGTAGTCACAGACAATGCTTAACGTATTTATAATTTGTTGTACACTATCTTTTCTTTTAGCTATTTTTTTTATCCATTTTATCATTTAGTAATTTGATTAAATCACTTTTTCTTCTACTGATTAATACTATTTTATTTGACCTTCCATTTTTTTTAAATTCTATATTAATCTTTTTTCCATCACTTTCAACTAACTTTAAAGATTCAATTGGTATTAAATGAAGTAAACCGAATTGTTCAGCAATACTTGCCATAAAAGTATTTGTTTTCAACCATAACTGATTTTTTGTAACTCTAATTTGTAACACATTTTCTGCTCCTCCCATTTCAGTTTTACCAGATGCCCAATTTTCTATATATTCAAATTCAGACTCATTTAATTTCGGAAATTTTTTTAATGATTCTCGTCCATTAATTAGACATATTGTACTTATGCTTATTACACCAACAAACCATACTGCAAGAAAAATGTATTCAGGTTGCATATTTATTTTCTATTTATAAGTAAGTTTCGTTTATCCAATTCTAATAATCTTATTAAAATCTTGGTAATATAGCTTTCTATACGTTTTTTGAAAGGAAATAGTTTTTTGACTAAAATATAAAGCGTATATCCAACTTGATTATTGATTATGCAAAAACTCCTCACTCTCTTTTGAGAAGAATAAGAAGTTTTGAAATAATGACCAGTTACACAAGTCTAAGTCCAACAGAGGAGGAAACTGTACAACCCAAAAATAGCAAATACAAAAAACACGGCTACAAGCCGAATACATATAAATCACTCGTTGAAAACGAGCGATAGCAATTTTTGGGTAGCTGAGAAAGGACAGGGTCACTCCTTTTTTTGATTGGAATGAGGAATTACAAAGCGTGATGCTTAAATACATTTAGGTTCGTAAGACTACGAACCTTTAGGTTTGTACTGACAAAAATAGATGTAATTTCTTATCTTGTATTTAAGAATTCATCTAGCAGATAGAGAACCTAAACTGCGAACTAGATTTTAAAATCTATCATCTGAATAAGCCTCTATCTGCTTTTATTCAATCAGAAACTCAAATAGAATTCGGAGAGCCTTTATTTCCAGTAAAAGCCACCTCATTAGTTAAGGTTTTAAGTTGGATTGAATAGTGATGAATACTATTTATTTACCGACCACTAAATTAGTTTTTTATGCAGACTTACCAAAATTTTATAGGCATTGATGTAAGCAAAGCGCATTTGGATGTTGCTTTAATTCAAAATGCAAAACGTGTTTCTCATACACAAATCAAAAATAATATAGAAGCTATTTCAGCTTATTTAGAAGAACTAAAAGGACAAATAGATTTATCAGAAACTCTATTTTGTTTAGAATCAACAGGTCATTATATCAATTTTCTAGTAACTACTTTAGTTAGTTTTGATTGTTCTATTTGGGTAGAAAATGCTTTGCAAATCAAAAAATCAATGGGAGCAACCAGAGAAAAAAATGATGAAATTGATTCCGTAAGAATTGGTTTATATGCTTTTCGTTTTCAAGACCAAGTACGATTATATAGCCCTGTCAATGAAAAAATCACTGTTTTGAAGACTTTACAGACCTTGCGAAAAAAACATGTAGTTCATAGACAAGAGCTAGAAACCTATGCAAAAGAAACAAAAGCATTCAGTAAAAAAGCTATACATGAAGTCATCGATCAACATACACAAACCTTGTTAGAGTATTTAACTCTACAAATAGAAGCTATTGAAAAGCAAATGTTAGAAATTATTCAGAACGACCAAGAGCTAAAAGAAATCTATCAGCTTACTACTTCTGTAACAGGTGTTGGAAAAGTAACAGCTATTCATTTGATTGTGATGAGTGAAGGGTTTACAAAATTTGATACAGCCAAACAACTGGCTTGTTATGCAGGAGTAGTACCTTTCGAACGCTCCTCTGGAAGTTTTAAAGGAAAAGCAAGAGTATCAAACAGAGCAAACAAAACACTCAAAACAGCTTTACATATGTGTGCCTTATCTGCATCAAGAGCAAAAGGAGAATTGAACGACTACTTTATAAGAAAAGTAGCCGAAGGAAAAAATAAAATGAGTGTCATTAACGCCTTGCGAAATAAAATTATTCAACGTGTTTTTGCCTGTGTCAAAAACAAAATACCTTATGATAAAAATGGACTAAATTTTAACAATTTTTCTAAAGGATAGGATTGGTTATACCATAGAATTCAGAAGGAAAAATATAGAAAAAGTAGTATTAGAGAAGTTTTAAAATAAAATTAACTTTTTAGTGTTTATATTTAATTGCAAAAATAGCTTGTTCTCACGAAAATCCAGTTTTTTTGCTTCTCATTCTTTTTATTTTTTTAAGACTAAGTCTTCAATTAGTTTAAAGTTTTTATTGCTAGGAACATGTTTTGAGTCTTCTAACAAGATGATTTCATTTAAAGATGGAAAAATTCGTTTTGCTCTTTTTATCATTTTTTTACCCGGAAACATAATGTCTTTTTCAGCTGCTATAATGGTAAGTGGAGTATTTATATTTTTTGCTGACTTTCTTGAAATAACAGGTAAAGGAGAAAAGTCCATATTACAATTCTGAAACGTAGTTGACATAAACTGCAAAGCAAAATCGTCGTATTCAGAAAAAAGAACGTTCATTACTTTTTTAATATATTTTTGGTCATTGGTTTTTATAAACTTTTTTAAAGGCATAAACATCTTAAACAATCCTATAAAAGGATTTCCATTGACAATATAAACTGGGGCAATTAGATAAGCTTTTTTTATCAGTGTTTCGTTGAACTCTAAAGTCTTTAAAAAAATAAATCCCCCAAAAGAAAATCCAACTAATGTTACTTCTTTTAGCCTTAAGTTTTCAATAAGTTCAATAATCCATTTTCCATAATCTAAAGACTTCATATCTAATCGATTCTCTGCACTTTTGTTAGGTTGAGCAAGCACATCTATTGCATACACACAATATTTTGAAGATAAATTTGGGAATGATTCTAAAAATAAAGGAGCACAACCTCCAGTGCCGTGAATGAGTAATAAAGGAGGGTTTTTAGTATCACCTGTAATGATAATATTTGTAATACCAAACGTTATTTCTATAAGTTTTTCTGAATATTCAATATTCAGCTTACTTAACTTTTGATTGTAAAGGGTTATAATTTTTTCTTTTCCTTCTTTTGATTTGAAAAACATGTGTTGTTTGGCTTTTGATTGATGTATTGTTAAATATTATGATAAATGACTTGTGAATAATTGGATTTTTACCTTTAAACATTTTTCACTTTGTTCAACTTTTCTATCGCTCTTGTATAAGAATAGTAGTGTTATGGTCACAAACTTTTCAGTTTAGACCAAAGTTCATTGTTGTTACTATTTTGGGTTTTGTTCTCTCTTAATGATTAACCAAATAGCAAAAGTTACTTCCCAAAACCCTGCTAATATTAGTAAGTACATACTCCATTCTTTGCCAAATAACTCCATTAAAAAGCCTATAGCCATAAAAGTGTATCCAATAAGCCCCCACAAAGCCAACCATTTTGGTAAAAGATTATGTTTGTAGCATATATAACACATTGGAATACTACCAATTCCTAAAAAAAACATTGCAATAAAATAACCAAAATCCAAAGAAATATTAACCACAGGAATTAGGTTCAAAAGAATACTACCAAGTGCTAATGCTTCGATTACTCTTGACAAAAAGTAAGTGTTTCCTATTAAAAGATTAAACTTGATTATGGTTTTTCTTAGAAAAAAACCAATCAACAATACTGCAACTGAATTTATGATGATTAGCACAGACCCAAAGTATTTATGGGCATCTAGCTCACTTTCAAATAAACTGCGCCCAATACCATAAAATAAAAAAGCCAAAAGAAATAAGACACCAATAACTCTTGAATTTATGAATTGAATTGTTTTGTTATACTTTTTCATTTGTTAATTAAATTTTAATATTAAAGATTTAATTCTTAGGTCTTAATGCTTCAATGATTTGAGCATCTACCCAAAAAACATCTACATTTTCAAAATCATCTGATCCTACATTTCTACTAAAGAAAAGGTATTTACCATCTGGCGTGATACTCGCAGAAGCTTCCCATGCGTTGGTGTTTATTTTATCTCCCAAATTAATTGCCTTATCCCAAGTACCATCTTTTTGTTTAAAACTGATATAAATATCAGAGTCCCCAAAACCATCTTCTCTTTGAGCGTCAAATAACAAATACGACTCATCTGGAGCTATAAAAGGATGACTTAAAAAAGCTCCTGTGTTTATTGCTTTGGGCAAAGCTATGGGTTCTTCATGCTTTCCATCTATCAAACGTGAATAGCGAATTGGAAAAGTGGAATCAGACTCTATATAAGTGTCAAAATAATACGTGCCATTTGCAGATGATGAAAGACGCATAATATACATAGAATCATTACTTACCGTGGGAGGTTCAAGATTTTGTAATTCTGACCACCCAGATTCCGTTCTTTTTAAATATCTGTCACCTAAATGCATGGTTTTACCGTCTGGAGAAATTACTGGTCTTCCTATCCATGGTGATGCTACTTCTGATTTTTCCCATTTTCCATTTGTTTCATTGTATTTATATTCATAAAAAGCTGATTTTTTATTTTCTTCTCCTCTTCTAACAAAATAAAATGCCTTCATATCTGGGGTAAATGCACTAGTGGATTCATACAAATCTGTAGATACAAGACCTGGAGCAAATGGTATAGGCATTAATCCTGGTGGTTTTTGTCCAAGATAAATTTCTTCTAAACTTGCTGCCTTGTTTACTTTTGATTTATGCTCTGCATTTTTACAGGAGCTAAAAACTAATGCTATTACAATTAGTAAAGAATAATGTGTTTTTTTCATTTTATAATTTTTAAGACTTACTTATTTTACCAAAATCTAAATTTCAAATAGTAACAAGTTGATACATATTATAATTCTACCTTACATATATGGCGAACCTATAACGTGAAAAACCAAATCCCAAATAATATGAGATGTTATTGCTATTAATAAACCTCGTTTCCAATACACCCAACCAAAGAATGATCCTGTAATTAGATTACCTATCATGGTGGAGGCAACACTAACCAAAGTAAAATTTGAAAAGCTTTTTGATAGTGGCAAATGCATTAAGCCAAAACATATTGCCGTAATTATTATGCCTACCCAAACCACGGTATTTGTAGGTTTAGTTTCCTTTTTAAAAAATTGAATTACTGCTATAATTAGAGACATTAATCCTAATCGAAACATAATTTCTTCTGTAATTCCTGCCGAAAATGATACGATAGCATAAAATAGTTTAGAAGGTCTTTCAATAATACTCGTTACAGGACAGTAATATCTAATTAATTTATGAACTAAAAGTATTACTAATGCTAAGATGATACTAAAGCCAATTAGGTACAAAAGCTTTTTAAACGAATACGAATGCTTTACGTGTGTGTTTTTAGAAACGAAGCTTTCTATAACTGGTGTTCCAAACTGGGCTTTTTTAGACAACCATAAGCCAACAAAGACCAAAACCACTCCTAAAATAAAACCATAAATACTTGTTTGTATTATATCAGTAGCTATCGAATCTGATAATTTTACACTTGCATCGCCAGCTTCAATTTTTAATCGTTTTAATTCTCGACTAAAAGGAATATTTAGAAGTGTGCCTATTACGAATAGAATAACAACACTCGCTGTTTTAATATGCGTATAATTATTTGTTTTCATTTTGCTTGGCTAATTTATAGCTAGGTCTTATGCCAAAAATTAGTAAATAACCTATCATCCAAAATTCTCCAATGGTTGCTGGTAGCGTTAGAAAACTGTTGAAGCTAAAATCAATTCCTGCGTAGTGTATAACTGTAGAAATTAGATAGCCTATACCACCCATAATAATTATTCTACCTAACCAGATAGGCATACACTTGGATTTGATAACTATAAATCCCATAGGAAACAGCCAAAGCCCAAAGAAAAGGCTACCAATTCCCCAAGCATTTGAAATTATATTTTGAAAGACCTGAATTAGTAAAACTTTGTCTTCCATAGCACTTATTTCAGAATTTGCAATACCTATTGCTGAGGCGATTGAAATTGCACTTATCATAATGGCTAAAGCATTTACCATCCCCCATATACCTAGCGTCCAAGCTTCCCATTCATAATTATCTTTAAATAATTTGAAAAACCAAACTGCGGTAAGTGCCTGAGAAATCACTATACCAAATTCTAATAGCAACCTAATTCTTGCTGTAGATTCTAATTCTACTAAATTCGTTAGCGTTTGTTCAGGGTTACCAGAAACAAATATTTGAGAATGATAGACCATAAAACCTAGAATCCCGGTAATAGCCATCATTAAATACCATAAGCCAGTTATTCTAGCTGTCTTAATTAATCTTTTTTGTTCTGTATTTGCAATCATAGATGATTTATTGTTTTATACTAATTCTGACTCTGCAAAAGAGTAATTGTTACAGTTTTGCCCTAATGGCACACAACGTGTTTGTATATGGTTTTTTGCGTGTTTTAAGCAACTAATTACCGACCAAGAAAGTCCGCAAAGACTTTCGCAAGTAGGCAAAAAGCCAGCAATAAATTATATACGGTGTTACCAAACGTATTTGTTGATATTACCAGCTTCGAAATCATTCCTCTTGATTAATATATTTTAACCCTTCGTATAGAGCTAATAATGGTACAGAGCGATGGTTTTCTTTTTCAAAATATTCTATTTCGATATTTAGAGGTTTATCCGATTTCTTTGTTATTAAAGTATAGAGAGAGTCGTGTCTTTGTTTATTCCTTTCGTAATTAGCCTCTCCTTGATTGGCAGTAGCGATATAAAGTTTTTTATCTAATGATATTGAGGAAATAGAATCAACTTTGTTTTTCATCATCTCCTCATTCCACCAAATACTTGGGTCTATAGAAATGTAAGCATTGAATACGCTATTTTCATCCATATAGGAATTTAGTGTAAGTAGTCCTCCTAAAGAGTGCCCAACAAGAGTTCTAAATGGTTCTGTCTTATACTTTTTATCAATATAAGGTACTAGTTCTTTCTCAATGAAATTCAAAAAATTCCTTCCACCTCCCATATTATTTGGTCGTTTGGTCTTAATTTTTGTAACTGTAAAATCTCGTTCTCGGTCAACATTCTCTATGGCTATAATAATACTTTCAGGCATTAAATTGTTTCGATTCCTATTAGAACTCATAAAATGTACTATTCCAGATGCTGTTTTAAAATGAGTATATCCATCCAATAATATAATAACTGGATATTTTTTATCAACTTCAGATGAATTATTGTATGAATCAGGAAGACTTATTAAACAGGTTCTTTCTTCATCTAAAATATTAGATTTAATAACGAACTTACTTCCTACTATAATATCTGTTTCATTCTGTCCAAATGTGGTTTGTACTCCTGAAAGAAGAATATATAAAATTACAAATGTCAAATTTTTCATAGTTTGCTTTATATGTTTGGTAACAATAGAATATATAAGTAGTAGGACATAATTAGCGAGTGATTTTTATGATCAATATGATAATTACAGGATAATACAATGAAATTAAATAAGTATTAAAAAAACAATTACTATTATCCGTATTTGTATTTATCTTGTATTTCATCTTAAAAATCATATAAATCCCTCGCTAATCAGTTATATGTATTGTTAATTTTGTACGACTACTTACAATAGATAATTTTTTATAACCAACTAAACCCTAATCCTACATTAAAGATTGCTGCATCTCTATTTGCATCTCCATCTAAAGACACATGACCAAAAACTAATTTTGACTGTACATTAAGTGCGAAGTTTTTCTTTTTATAAATTTCGTAACCTGAACTTACCATTATGGCAGTACCAAAATTCCAATCATCATTTACATCGTCTTCAATATCATATAGTGCTGGTGAATCTATTGCTAAACCAACTCCACCATGAATCCACCATCTATCTTTTACCCAATATTGTAGCGATGGAATAATACCTCCAAAGTTCCTGTCGTTATCTTGAAATTCATATATGTTTCCTGGTAAAGAGAGAGTAATAGCAAGATTTTTATTTAACATGTGACCAAACTTTACATCTGGAAAAACGAACGTTCCTTGAGCTTTGTCGAAAGTTTGAATTTCATAGCTATCTTCTATACTGATAGCCCCACCACCTACCACGAATTCAAAGATGAAACCATCTCTTTGAGTGGATACTTCAGAATTTGTATTTTGTGCATAAGCTCTACTGGATAATAAAACGAAGGCTACAAAAGCCATTTTTAATAAAAGCTGTTTTTTGATTGTTTTCATTTTTTTAGTTTTTGTGTTAATTGCATTTTTTAGTGTCATAATTTTACTGTTCTTTTGGTTAGTGGTAGAAGACAAAATTTTTATACAAAATAAATCAGTGATACTGACTATTCTATTAGTATGTACAGAGTCTAAAAAATAATACAAAAATGTACCTTTCTTTTGTTTATATTTTTAATCTACTGATATTGAGTGTTTTAGTAAATATTGGTATATGTGTCGTTTTCTGAAGGGTATGGCTTATATACATTGTTAGCCTTTTGTTATTTTTTATTTAGGGCTTCAATTCTTTCTTTATAATAATCGTTACCACTTAATTCAAATGCCTTGTTTAAGTATTTTAAGGCATTTTCTTTATCGTTTTGAGATTCATAATACTCAGCCATCGAATCATAAGCATTTGCACTTGTTGGATTGTACTTAATATTCATTTCAAAAAACATGAACGCTTTTTTAGATTGTCCCATTTGCATATTCATGTAGCCATAGCCATTTAACATTTCGTCTATCATTGGTGCAGTAGGAACGCCAAAATGCTCGGTATAAATTTGCTCCTGCTTCTTCAATAGAGAAACCAATTCTTCTATAGGTGTTTCTGGATTATTATATTTTTGTGGAGATTTGAACTGATACCATTCAAAAAGAAATATAAGTCCATCTCTTATTGATGGTAACGGAACTGTACCATGTAAATCTTCATTATAAACCTTCCATGAAAAGTTTAATCCATTCTGTTTTTGAGATTTAGTATAATTTGAAAACTCAATGATTGAACGTGGAAACAAAGTATATTCTGAAGAGTCATTCATAATATTCTCCATGGTTATTTCTTCATTATACATATGTAACATCTCTGCAGCAAGTGAAACAAAAAGCGATTTTCCACTGTAATCTTCCGTTTTTAATTTTTCTTTAGCTTGTTTTAGTAATTTTTGGTCGTCCCAATCTAAACTTGGATCTATAGCAATGTAGTTTTGAAAGAGATGTTTATGATTAACCAACATATTTATGGTAAACTGACCTGCATAAGAATGACCAATTAATGTACGGTAGGACATAGTTGGATACTTACTATCAATATATGGGATGAGTTCCTCTTCCATAAATTTAGTAAAGGTTTCTGCACCTCCAGTTTCACCATCAAATGCACTACCACGTCTCATTTTTATCTGCGAAGTAGTTAAATCTCTTGTTCTATTTGTTTTATTAGAAACCCCAACAAGAATCATATGTGGGAGGTAATGCCCCCAATAATTACCATAAACAGTTTCCAAAGTACTTTCTAGTGAAAATCCATCCATAAGATAAATCACAGCATATTTTTCTTCACTATCTGGCTTGTAATTATCAGGTAATTTTACCCAAAAGTCACGGCTTTCACTTAAAGTTTTAGAATATATGGAATCCACTATTCGATTTTGAAATTGCTCTGTTTGGGACTCAGTTGTTTGTGCAATTGCATGTTGATTTACAATTAAAATTGATACGATAAGTAAAAATAGGAGTGTGTAATATTTCATTTAAAATGTAATTAAGTACAAAGTTTAAACTAAAATTTAAGGTAATAAATTTGTACGGTTATAAGTTATGAAGGCTAACGGTTTTGTATAACAAGCATAGTCTGCCGATAGGTTAATATGATTTTATATACATTGTTAGCATTTCTTTCATTTCTAATTTTTTAGACTAAAATTTCGACATAAATAGAAGCGTAAAGTCAATTTTTTTATAGAAAATTATTTAGGTTTTGAATACTCAATTAGTTCCTCTACGTATAAAAAATCACCCTGATTCTGAGTAAGTTTTATGAAATTTTTTATTCTAGGTGCATATAACCAAACTTCCTCTTCATTTGCACTATATCCTCTTGAATTGGTGGTTTTACCTGTGTATTTAATCGTATAGGTCATAAATGTTCCAGCTTCTACTGTTTCTTCTTGGTATGATAATACCTCAGCATTTTGACTTTGACTTCCCGTCGTTCCATCTTGACTTGTCCAATTGTTTTCATATTTCCACTTTTTACCCACTTCCAGAGGCCAGTCATACTTAGGTGTTTCGCTTTCATCTGGCTTCACAATGTCAGCAACAGGAACGGTATCATTTCCTATTGTCATGCCTAAAACTCCATCAATACTGACTATTTCTCTTGTATCTTCTCCATCCGAGCGTATTTCTCCTTCTGTCGTTACACCTTTATATTTCCAAACCCACTTCTCACCAACTTGATAATCAGCTACTGTTGGTTGTTGAGTGATACTAGATTTATTTGAGGTGCTACAAGCACTAAGCAGTACTAACGCAAGAAATATTACAAATTTAGTTTTCATGTTAAATTATATTTTGAATGCACTTATTTCTCTTTAATGCCTTTGTTTACATTTACCATAGGACATATTTTACTTCTGTAAGCGAAAAATTAAATGGTAAGGCAGTATTCTATTTTTTTTGACCACCCTTTTAATCAATTTTATCATACTGTGATAAGTTCGATTATTCTTCCAAGCAATTGATAGTTTTTATCCAAGTAAGATGTCTTTGTACTTATATTCTGACAAGCCAAGGCTAAGAATCCTTGGCTTGTCAGAGCTAAATTTAAAACTTCCACCCCAAGTAAAGATTTGGCTCAAAAAGAAAGACATTTCCATATTTATCGTCAAACTCCTTAAACCCTTCAGGAGAATTGTTATCAAACATCCACTGGTTGCAATGAACCTGAGGTTCAATGAAAAATCGTTTTTTCTTCCCAAATGCAACATGGTAGCCCAAATGAAGCGAGTTATAAACTTTAAATCCATTTTTGATTTTATTACCGTCTAAATCCGTGTAGGTTTGAATTTGTGGAACGACTTCAACAGCTGCAAATAACCCTTTCCAAAGCATACGTTGGTACGTGATGCCAATTCCTGTTTCCCTTAAATATCCATCGTAATATTCAGTTCCAGAGTCTATTTTATCGACAACACCATCCCACCAAGTGATTCCCATTGGTTGAAATAATCGCCAGGTGACAAACTTTACCCCAATGATATTCTTATTATCTAGGTTGCGTTTAACATGTAATTCTACCATTTGAGTACTTGTTCGCTTGCCCCAACCAAAGATAAGCTCATCAGGAACAATATAAGGCATAACTACCCTCCACTTGTGATCCACTTCAGTTTCTTTAACTACTGTTGAGTCAGTTTGAGCAAAAGCACTAAACGTGCAAAAAAATAAAAGAATTGCAAATAAATTTTTCATAATAATAATTTTTTAATAAAAAAGTAAGTTCTACAAAGAACCTCCCATTATTTTTAGTTCAAGGGGAGAAGTCATCATCCGATGATTATGTACTCTGCTTTATCGATTTGATAATACAAAGATGGGGTATAAAGGAAGGTGAATCGTTCTGAATTATAATTATGCACTTAATAGTGAGATTTAGGACTTTTTAAGCAGCCTTAAATTTGATTAGACCTCAACCAAGCTTTTGGTGTCATCCCTTGGTTTTTTTTAAAGTAGGCATTGAATACCGATTTAGAACTAAAACCACTTTCATAAGCTAATGCTAAAAGGGTAAGATGGCTATTGGCAGGATTTAGGGCATTCTCTTTGAAGTTCTCCACACGAAAACTATTGATGTATTCATTGAAGTTTTGACCAATTTGTTCATTCAGCAACCAAGAAAGCTTGTTACTGCTAATATTCACGTTTTCGGCTAACTCTCGTAAAGATAAAGAAGGATTTTGAAACCACTTTTCTTCCTGCATTCCTTTTTCTAAAACATCTAATGCAATATTGATTTCAGCATCTGACATTAAGGCTTTCGGAGGGGTAGTTATTCGTATTTTATTTTCGGAATTAGGTGGTAATAGTTCTATACGGAAAGTAGCTTGTACTAAATCCTGAAACCTCTGATATTGATGTAAAGGTTTAAGCAGTGGAATATTCATAAAGTTTATGATTTGACCAGTATGCATCTTTATGTTTTCTTCCAAAAAGTCCAATGCCATTTCGTGTTTGTCCAAATGAACTAATAAAAAGAGTTGCCAAGGAAAAAGTGTTCCTCCAGAATTTTCTTTTATCATTGAGCTAACCCTACTGATATCAATGTCGATTTTATCTTCAGAATTGACTAATTTGTATAACACTCTACACTCTGCTGGTCGCTCGGCTAAAGGGGTTTGACTCAAGAAGTCATTTAGATTTTCATAATCTTTGGTAAGAATTAAGCACAGTTGTTTTAACGCAATGGAATGTGTGAAATTTGGGTTGATGCTTAATGAGGTTTCTATATATTCTAGTGCTTTTGTATAGTCCTCGTTTAAATAATGAATATTTGCTTTGGTAAAATAATGATTTGGAGATAAAGGGTTTATTTTTAAAATATTATCGGTATGCCATAGTGCTTTTTCGAAATAACCTACTGCTGTATATAATTCACATAAACCTTCTTCTGCTTCCGTATAGGATGGATTAAATTCTATTGCTTTTTGAAAAAATTTATGCCCATTGATGAAATCCCATTTGCCCCAAAAGGACAATGTTGCTTTACTAAAATTCCCTACATAGGATTGTTTGTCTAGCTTAAAACCTTTACTGAGCTTCTCTTCTGACATCTGCAACAAGCCTTGATTATTTCCCCAAGATCCAGCCATGGCATAACAATACGCCAAACCAAAGTAAGGCAAAGCAAATGAGGGATCTATCACTACACATTGTTCATAAAGTTCTATTGCATTCGCAATTCCTTTACCATCCCACATTAAATGCTGATAACGACCTTTAAGATACAGGTCGTAAGCCTCCATATTTTTAGTTGGAGGTTCAATTAAATTTTTTTGAATGTTAAGGTGACCAAAATTTTCTCGAATCTGGTCAGCAATGAGCAAACTGACCTCATCTTGTAGTGCAAATATGTCTTCCAAATCCCGATCGAAATTCCTTGACCAAAAGTGAGTACCGTCGTTAGTACTGATTAATTGCGCTGTAATGCGAACCCTGTTTTTGGCTTTTCGAACGCTTCCTTCCAAAACTGTACTTACTCCTAACTGCTTACCAATGCTTCGCACGTCTATATTTTTATTCTTAAATGCAAAAGAAGATGTACGAGCAATGACCTTCAAGCCTTTCACGGTAGTTAATGCGTTGATTATTTCTTCAGTAATGCCATCACTAAAGTATTCGTTCTCAAGGTCGGCACTCATATTAACAAAAGGGAGAACTACAATGGACTTATTGGATGTTGATATACGCAGATGATTGCTCATTTTCTACTATACTTTATGAGGGCTTCTATGAACTGATATTGAATTTTCAATGATATTTATTTTATATTGGCTACAACCTGTGTATTCTACGACATTCGTTTATTTCTCATTTGTAAGTTTCGTTTACCCAACGTTATTAAAATCTTAATAAAATAGTTTTCTGAGTCATATCTATATCATTTACAATATAACAAAAAAATAGAAAGCAGAAAAAACTCTCTACCCTTTTTTGATAAGAATAAGAAGTTTTGAAATGAAGGCTAAAATAAAACTGACTACACAAATCTAAGATTTGAAAACTAATAAATCACTCGTTAAAAACGAGCGATAGCAATTTTTAGGTAGCCGAGAAAGAGCAGGGGAGTTTTTGCACAAAAAACAAAGCCACTTCTAAAGGTACAGGCGAACTGCTAAAATTATCCATAATTTATTCTTTTTATAACTTTATAGTCTATATAATCATTTTCTATAAAAACGTAAACCTCTTTAGATTAGTTTTCCATCAATCTAGAAAATTATCATCAACTACACAAAAAAAACCTCGCTCCTGTTTTTGATTGAAATGAGGAATTTATAGTGCAAGACTCTGTCTTGTGCCAGTTAATAGCGTTCCTATTTGAGTTCTTGTAATACCTTACGCACGTCATCTATAAACCATTGTGGCATTGTTTTCATTTCTTCTTCAGTCGTTTCTAACGATATATCGGGATAACTGAAATACTCATTGTTAAATAGGTCATGCATGAAAATGCTCGTCCAGCCTGTGTAATTGTCTTGGACTATATATGTTGCTGCCTTTTCATGACCTTCGTTTTTAAGAAAGGCTATAAGTTCGTTGGGCTTAAAATGAGCAATATTTACAGTGAGACCACTAATAGTATTACGGGCAGGAAGAATTATAGTATAAGCTAAAGGCTTTTTCTGAACATTTTCCCCACTAGTTACCTCTCTTGTTACGCCCCAGTTAAAGTTGTGATAATCTGCTTGTGCAGCAGGGTCATTAACATCTAATGACACAGGAAAAGGAATACGTTTAATTAAAGATGCTGTATCTAATGGTTTGTCAAATTGACTAGTTTCAGTATTGAATTCAGCATAGGCTATGAGTTTGCCCAATACAATTCCTTCTATAATTTTAGTTAATGAAGAGTCAAGTAGCGTATTATGCTGTTCACTTAAATCATAAGAAGTCTCAGCAATAGAAATACGTTTGCTGCCCTGTTGTTGTATAGCTACTTGAGACTCCCATTTTACCCATTGAGTTACATAATCAGGTATTGGAGTGCTTTTTTCTGCCGACCATATACTATCAATCTCATTACCTTGGTATCTTTTATTGAACTCAACTATTTCTTTTTGTCCATAAAATATGCGAATTTTTTGGGGAATGAGTGCCCTTTGTTGTAGAGCTTCTTGCCAAGATAATGTTTGCTGATGGTTTTCAGGTGGCGTCCATTGATGCAAAAAGGACTTACGAAGTGCTTTTGA